>DATDHI010000036.1:0-12929 GCA_036521655.1 Pseudonocardiaceae bacterium
GGCGAGTGGTTCGCCGAGCCTGGCTTCAGCGGATGCGCGTTCATCAACGTAGCCGGCGAGCTGGGCGGCAACCCGGTGGCCCGGAGCCTGGCCCGTGAGCACAAGCTCGCGTTGCGCGCGCTGCTACACCGAGTCGCGGCAGGCACGGGTGTGGCCGACCCCGGGACGCTCGCGGAGCGGCTCATGCTCCTGGTCGAGGGGGCGACCGTCACCGCTTACGTGGAAGGCGACGAGTCCGCCGCGGCACGGGCGCGCTCCGCGGCCGCCGAGCTGCTGGACTGCGCACTCTGACCAGGCGGGACACGGCGCGCTGGTCGGTCATCGCAGGTGCTACTCAGTGATGCTCAGAACCGCGTCAATCAGCCGCTGCGTGCGGGTCTGGGATTGCATCCACGACGGCATATCCAGCAGCGCCATGATCTCGTCGGCGAGCACCTCGCCGATCACGTCCGGCCACAATCGTCTGGCCTTCGCGGCGGCGGCTGCAACCGTCCGCTGCACGGCGTACCGGTCGACTTCCTGCGCGACCGCGAGGTGTGTATCAGGCATCGGAGACCGCCTCAGCTGGGACCAGGCTTGCTACCCAACAGAGCACCGACACCGCCCCGTGCGTACCGTGATGCGCGCCGCATTCAGCGGCGTGCGTACCGTGATGCGCGCCGCATTCAGCGGGCTCAGCGTTCCAAAAGTGGGGCGGATTACCCTGCTGAGCCCGCTGAATGCGGGCCGCCTTCAGCGGACCCCGGCCATCAGCCGGCGGATCATCGGGCTGAGCGCCACGAGGATCACGCCGACGACGATCGTCGCGACCGCGAGGCTGCCGAAATAGAGTGCCTCGTGCTGCAGGCTGTAGAAGCCGGCGAGCGATCCGGACAACGCTGTGCCCAGGGCAACGGACAGGAAGTACAGCGCCACCGTCTGGCTGCGGAACACTCTCGGGGAGATCTTGGTGGCTAGCGACAGCCCGACCGGCGAGATCAGCAGCTCCCCGATCGCGAAGACGAGCAGGATCACGGCGACCGCGAGCAGCGGAGTGGTCGGTCCGGCGCCGCCGGCCCAGGGCAGGAACAGCAGGAAGGCCAGGCCGATGATGACGTTGCCGAGCGCGAACTTGATCGGGGTCGACGGCTGGCGGGGTCCGAGCTTGACCCACATGAGGGCGAACACCGGTGCCAGCAGGATGATGAACACCGGGTTGAACGATGTCACCCACTCCGTTGGCATCACCCAGCCGAACAGGTTCCGGTCGACCCGCCCGTCGGCGTAGATCTCCACCACCGTGAACTGCTGCTGGTAGAGCGACCAGAACGCCGCATTGGCGGCAAACAGCGGGATGAACGACAGTACCCGGCTGCGCTCCACCGCCGTGATCTTCGGGCTGGCCAAAATCACGGCGAAGTACCCGGCCGCGGCCGCCCCGCAAACTACAACCACGACGTTCGAGAGGTTCGCGGCCGTGATCACGCCGCTCACCACCAGGAAGATGACCACCGCAACGACCGTCGTGCTGATGCCGGCGACCATGGTCCACCGGGAACGGGGCAGCGGGTTGGGGACGATGCTGGCCTCGGTGCCCAGGTTGCCGCGCCCGAGCGTGTACTGGATCAGGCCGATGGCCATACCGATGGCCGCCACGCCGAAGGCGTAATGGAAACCGAGCGTGGTCCGGGTGAGCCCGGTGAGTAGCGGACCGATCAGCGCACCGGTGTTGATGCCCATATAGAAGATCGAGAATCCGGCGTCCCGGCGGTCGTCGTTCTCCGCGTACAGAGTTCCGACGACGGCCGTGGCGTTACCTTTGACTCCGCCGCTACCCAGGGCGACACACGCCAGGCCAGCCCCCACGCCGAGGAAGCCCGGCAGAACCGCCAACGCGATGTGCCCGATCATCACCAGAACGGCGCTGTAGAACAAGGTCCGCTCGGCGCCGAGCACCCGGTCGGCGACCCAGCATCCGGCAATGGTGGAGACGTAAACCAACCCGCCGTAGGCGCCGACCAGGCTGGTGGCCGTGGTCTTCGGCAGCCCCAGCCCCGGGTTGCTGCCCGTCGCCTCGTAATAGAGGTACAGCGTCAGCGAGGCGAGCATTCCGTAGTAGGAGAAGCGCTCCCACATCTCGACGCCGAACAGGTTGGCCAGCCCGCGGGGGTGCCCGAAGAACGCCCGATCGGTGCGAGGATCGGTCACAGTGCCACTCATCCGCGCAACTCTGCCCCACCGCAGCGGGGCAACCTGCAACAGACCCATCGCTGGCTCACCGAGGCCGGGGTCAGCCAGCGGCGGACCGGGGATCACCGGAGCGGTCCTGCTCCCATGGTGGGTCAGACGAACGACTACGCGATCGCGCAGCGCGTAACGGGCGCAGCAGCGACCGGTGATGCCCCCGTTACGGAACTAGCTGAACTCGTTGGCGCGGAGGGCGGCGGTGAAGGCGGTCCAGGCGGGTGGGGGGACGGCCAGCGCGCCGCCGGTGGGGTGTTTGGAATCGCGCACTGCGACGGCGCCGGCGGTGACAGCGACCTCGACGCAGTTGGACGTGTTGGTGCTGCGGCTGCTCTTGCGCCAGCGGGCGCCGGCGAGGACGGCGACCTCGACGCAGTTAGCGACGTCGGTGCTGCGGCTACTCTTTCGCCAGCGGGCGCCGCTGACGTCCAGCGTAGGCATCCCGGGCTCCTCTCCACCACTCGTGTGACCCTGCGCGGCCCGCCGGTTCAGCGGAGTTCGGTGGCGATCTGGGTGATCAGCTCGGTCGTTGCAGCAGGTGCAAGGGCTGCATGCAGTATAGTCCCCAGCGCCAGCCGGTAGGCGGCCAGATCGGCCTCTTCTTCCAGGAACAAGCCGGTGCTCTGGTTCTCCACGAACACCAGGGCTGGCTCCTCGGAGAATTCCAGGATGACGAACGAGCCGCGTAGACCGACGTGCGCGCCCGCCACCAGCGGTACCACTCGCAGTGTCACGTGGGGTTGTTCCGCGACACCGAGCAAGTGAGCCAGCTGCCGGTGCATCACCCCCGGACCACCGACCGGGCAGCGCAACGCACCCTCGTCCACCACCGCGAAGAACTGGGGGGCGCTAGTTCGGGTGAGCACCGCCTGGCGGGCCATCCGGGCAGCGACCAGGTTGTCCAGTTCGGCCTCGGACACGGTCGGGGCGATGCCCTGGATGATTGCCCGCGCGTACTCGGCGGTCTGCAGCAGCCCGGGCACCACCAGGGCCTCGTAGTTTTGTACCCGGGTGGCCTTGACCTCGAAGTCGATCAGGCTGCGCCACAGCTGGGGCAGCCCCGGCTGGCGGGTCCACCAGCCGCGTTCCTCGGACCGCCGCACCAGGTCCAGCAGCTCGTCGCGGGTGGATGCGGGCACCTGGTAGAGGCCCAGCAGGGCGGCGACGTCCTCGATCTGCAGGCCGCTGTTGCCGGTCTCGATCCGGCTGATCTTGCTGGGCGACATGCCCAGGCGCTTGGCAGCCTCAGCGCCGGAGAGCCCCGCCTGCTCCCGCAACGCGCGCAGTTCGGCGGCGACCTGGCGGGACCGGACCGAGGTGTGCGGGTTACCGGGCGGCATGACGTGCACTGTCGCAGCCTCCGGAGCCCGCTTCAATCACTCGATCAGGCCATTGCGTGCAGTATCTGCAACGTTCGACGGTGTCGGCATGGACCCAGCCAAGAGTGTCCCAGCAGAGTTCAACAGGGTGGACATCGAGCGGAAGGTCATGGACATGACCGTGGTCGAGAAGACCTGGGAGATCCCGGCCCATAGCGGGAAGGGCCCGGTCACCGTCACACTGCGGTTGCCCGACGTGACGATCACCGATTCGCAGGGCAGACACATCGTGATCTCACCCGAGCAGGCTGACCTCGTGAGCTCCCGAGTCGGGGACATCGCTTTCTGGATCCACGACGCCGCGACCTGCGGCGAGCCAGACTGAGCACTATGCGCCAGTTGCTGCCTGTCGCCGCTGATCCCGTCGATCCCGCGGTCGTGTACGCCGACCTGCCGGTGGTCGCCGGCCGTCCGGGGGTGCGGCTCAATATGATCGCCAGCCTGGACGGGGCGGCCACCGTCGAGGGACTCTCCGGCGGGCTCGGCGGCCCCGGCGATCACCAGGTGTTCGTCGCCTTACGCGCGCTAGCCGACGTGGTACTGGTCGCCGCGGGCACCGTGCGCGCCGAGGGCTACGGCCCATCGAAGGTGCCGCTGGCGATCGTCACCCGCTCCTGCGCGTTAGACCGGAGCTCGTCGTTGTTCACCCGCGGCGCCCGGCACACCGTCCTCACCGTCGCCACCGCGCCGCCGGAGCGGGTGGCCGCGGCCCGCGAGGTCGCCGACGTGCTCGTTGCTGGGGAGCGCGACGTCGACCTGCACTGCGCATTACAGCTGCTGGGGGAGACGGGCTACGGCAACGTGCTCGCCGAGGGTGGTCCCAGCCTCAACGCGCAGCTCGCCGCGGCCGACCTGGTCGACGAACTGTGCCTGACCGTCGCGCCCTGCCTGGTCGGCGGGAACTCCCGCCGGATCCTCACCGGCCCCCCCGCCGGCATGCGCGCCTTTGCCCTGCACACCCTCTGCGAGGACGCCGGCTACCTTTTCCTCCGGATGCGCCGCGAGCTGTAGGTGGTCCGCCGGAAACGTGCTGCTTATTGTCATGACACCGCGATCTGGGCCGCGGTGCTGCAGGCGAAGGGGCGTGAGGAGTGGCTGGCGAGCACTCGGTGAGGACCCCGGCCACACTGCGCGTCGCGCCGTCCGGGAGGCTGTTCACTCTGCGCCACGTGACCAGGAGGTGGTGGTCACCGAGGTCGACGGCGGGCGCTAACGCCTGACTGATTCCCGGGGAATCCCGGTGGGACGCTCACCTGCCCCCGAAGGGCTGCAGGGCCTGATCGGGGACCCAGCGGATCGACACCGCCCACCCACCACGCCGCATCCGCTGAGAACCGCCACAAGCATCCATGTCGCCGTCCCAGGTGCCCTCTGGGCAGCGACAAGCATCCATGTCGCGGTCGCCTTGTCCCCTTGTCGCCGTCCTTGCCCGGCCCCCGCCGGGGCGGGGGCCGGGTGTGGAGTCAGGCGATTCCGGCCCTTCTGGAACAGGTAGGCCAGGCCCTCCAACCTTGCGTGAGGAGCACCTTCTCGGCGACGGCGATCTGCTGCATCCGGGTGGCGCGGTTAGGGGTACTGGCGTACAATGCTCCGCCGTAGGCGATCCACGTTCCGCGACTGAACTGCAACCCACCGTAATACCCATTGCCGGTGTTGGTGCTCCAGTTACCGCCGCTCTCGCATTGTGCGACGCGATCCCACTGCCGCAGCGTGGCCGCTTGGGCCGGTGCCGAGAGTAGCAATGGAATCGACGCAGCCGCCGCGACGATACCCGTACGTGCGAGTAATCGGGAGGTCCTCGTCATGATCCGGTCTCCATGACTGCGCGCGCGACTGGTGACCTCCCGGTCGAGCGGGTTTCGGGTCCCGCATCGACCGATCGGCGGTCTGCGCCCCCGTCCCGGTTCGGGGTGAGGTTGCGGTATCCGGTCCCGAGGGACAGGGCTTAACGCGCCGGTCCCGGATCCCCACACCAAGGTGGCTCATTGGGGCGGGACGACCCCGACCGTACGGATGACTGTGGCTTATGCAAGTATGGGTAACGGTCTGACTCCGCCCATTTGTACGCTTACATCACTGTCACTATGCGCGAGGGCTTCGCCATTTCCGCAGGTCAGATGGTTACCGATGGTGCCTTGACCGGTCACGACCACCGGATCGGGGGATGGTTTGACGTGTGACGTGGATCACAGTTCATCACCCGTTCGCGAATGCACCGAAGCGCCCTTTCCGGTATCGGTCGGCAGTATCGACCACTATCAACCCTGGCGACACCTGGCAATGGGTGCGCCGCGAGAATACCGTGACACTCGGTGATACTGCCACCGGGAACCCCCCTCGACGGTGCTATTGCGATGGGGTGACGGAGCGGCCGACGATGGCGAT
Source organism: Pseudonocardiaceae bacterium (assembly GCA_036521655.1). GTDB lineage: Bacteria > Actinomycetota > Actinomycetes > Mycobacteriales > Pseudonocardiaceae. The sequence continues at coordinate 5,988 of DATDHI010000036.1, forward strand.
CGAGTCACCTGTGGTTGCCATCATCAAGCTACTGCGGTGCACTCGATGGGTGATCATCCGGGTAACCTCGGGTCTCGTGGACGAGGGTACCCGTGCGGCCGACGACCGGCCCATCGCGGGCACCCTCGCAGCAGTGGCCGGCCGAGCAGCCCGGTGGGATCGAGGTGATCGTGGCTTTTGATGTGAGATTTCAGCACGGAGTACGGCGATACGAGTCTCTCGGAGGTGTCATCAATGCGGTCGTGGTTAGGCCGGATAACCCCAAGACTGAGGTGATGGTTGTACTTGCTCCTGGTTGGTCGGAAAACAGGACAGTCCTCAAGGACTGCATTGCGCAATTATATGCCGCTGGTCGTCCGGTCATAGCATTGGACCACCCTCGTACGGGTGGCACTGTGAACCCGCACGAAAGTTATCCCATTGATGAACTTAGAAAAGCGCTCACAATACGTGAAATCATAAAACAAGAGGGTATCCCGCAAGTAGACATAATCTCGCATTCCGAAGGATCGATCAACGGTGCTATCGCAGCTTCCCTAGAGCCGGGCAGGGTGCGAAATATGGTGCTGGTCAATCCGGCGGGATTGATCGGCAGGGACACTATTCAAGGTCTCGTCGCCAGGTTCGCCATGAAGAACTGGCAAAATATCATCAGAAACCTAACGGACGTCAATGGTCTACGAGCTGCGCTGCGGGGTCAGACTGAAGGTGCGAAGTATATTGCACGAAATCCACTCAGGGCGTATCAGGAAGTGAGAGCGGTCTCGCAGTCTGAGATTGCAGGTATGCTGCAGCACTTGCATGATGAAGGTATCGGAATTGTGATTGTACACGGGGTCGAGGACCCGGGTTTCCCAATGGAGAGAATGCAGCAAGTCGTCAAATCGGATGCCAAGCCTGACGGTTTCGTTGACGGATTTCTATCAGTGAAGGGCGGACACGATGATCTATATATCCACCCTGAAGAATATACGAGAGCAGCAGAGCAAATGTTGACAGCATTGGAGCGCAAGCGGTCGGGAAAGCTGCAAGATGGTCAAGAGGCATAATAGGCTACGCGTGGCCGGGGCGGTGGGAGTGGTCGTGCTTGGTCGCGGCTGTAGGTCCCTCGGGGGAGCCGCCCATCGTGCGCAGCATCGGGATTCCGCCGGTGCGGATGAACCGCGCGAGGAGGACAGCGGCCAGTACCAGGAAAGCGATGTTGAGCCAGGTGGTGTAGTTCCAGGTGATGCCGCCCTCGGTCATCACCGTCGCGGTGCGCTGGTCGGGAATCAGGCCGGCCACTCCGAAGAGAAGTTCGATGAGGTAGCCGGCGCCGACCATGGCAGCGTAGAAGGTGCCCAGCAGGACCAGCGCCATCCGCGGGCCGTAGTAGCGCCGCTTGATGTTGAGGATGGGCAGGATCAGCAGGTCGGCGAAGATGAAGGCGACGACGCCACCGAAGCTGATACCGCCGTTCCACAGCACGGCGGCCAGGGGAATATTGCCGATCGAGCAGACGAAGGACAGGATCGCCACGAGGGGCCCGACCAGCGGCCCCCACAATGCTGAGGCCACCGGGTGGTCGGTGAAGAACAAGGCGTTCCACCACGATTCGGGCACCCAGGCGCCGATGGCTCCGGCGATGAGCAGGCCGATCACGAGATCACGCAGAATCGCAGCCCATTCCATCACGAACACGTGGGCTACCGCAGTGAATCCTTCCGGGGAGGCCAACCTGGTCCAAAACGAGCCCTCGGCCGCAATGGACATGTCCATCGCGGCATGGCCCTCCATCGAGCCGGCCAGGCCCTTGTCGGCCTGCTTTCGGGCCTGGTCGACCAGTCGCTGGCGCACAAAGAGCCGGAACAGCACGGCCAGTAGCACGATCATGATCGGGCCGCCGACGAATTCGGCGGCGGTGAACTGCCAACCGAGCAGCAGCGCCAGGATCACGCCCATCTCGATCACCAGGTTGGTGGAGGCGATCTCGAAGGCCATCGCTGCGGTGAAGTTCGCGCCCTTGCGGAACAACGACCGGGCCAGCGCCACCGCGGCGTAGGAGCACGACGAGGACGCCGCTCCAAGTCCGGCGGCGACAGCCAGCGTGCGGGGACGGTCATCACCCAGCAGTCGCACGATGGTCGATTTCCGCACCACCGCCTGCACCACCGCGGAGAGGGCGAACCCGAGGATCAACGCCCAGAGGATCTCCCAGGTCATCGACCCCGCCAACGCCAGCGCGTGACCGACTGCTGCCACGGCAACCACCTCCCCCGATACCCCATGGGGGTACCTCAGTGGTGACGGTAGTCCTCAGAGCGCGTCAGTGCCACGCTCGTGGGTTCGGACCCTGGTCAGCGCCTCCACCGGGGTGATCCAGATACAGTCCGGGCAACCTCGCAACGAGGCCACCTGCACGATGATGTGGACCAGGTCAGCGATGTCGGAGTCCGGGGCGACGAGGTCAATCCGGACGTGGGGAATGAGATCGGAGTGGAACCGTTGGCCGTGGTAGATCTGGTTTCGGCCGCCGCTGGTGTCGAGTCGGTACACCTCACTGATGGTCAGACCCGTGATGCCGAAAACGTTCAGCGCTCTTTTTACTGCGTCGAATTCCGAAGGGGTGACGACAGCGGTGATGAGTTTCATGGTCACCCCTTTTCGGGGCTGGTGCCGTCCATCCAGGCTAGCTGCTCGGCCCTGGTGCGGGCGAGGTCGGTGCGGCCTCTGCCGTCGCAGCTGCATCTGATGTAGCCGCATGGCGGGCGCCATCGGCGCGGACGAGCGAGTCGACCGGGTAGGCCTCTTCGTCGTGGGCGGCGAGGTCACCCGTCTCAAGGACCGCGTCGGGCAGCCGCAGGTTCATGAACAGGGCGAGGAATCTCAGGAGAATGAATGTGATAAACGCGTCCCAGACGATGACGGTGCCCGCCGCGCCGGCCTGCCAGAGAAGCTGCTTTGGATTTCCATACAATAGCCCAGTATAGGATACGTTAGCGGTTCCTCCGACTCCCAGGTACACAATGATGTTGGGGTCGGCGAAAAGTCCGACCAGCAGGCCACCGGCCAGTCCGGCGACGCCGTGGGTGTGGACGACGCCCAGCGCATCGTCGACTTTGCTGAAGGGCCGGACCTTGCTGAGCTTGTTCCACGACAGCCAGACCAGGGTAGAGGCGATAATCCCGGTGAGAAGCGCACCGAGGCCGTTGATGTAGCCGGCGGCGGGGGTGATGGCCACCAGTCCGGTAATCATTCCGTTGACCGCGCCGAGGAACGTTGGTTTGTTCTCGATGCCGAAGAGCATGTCCAGCACAACCCAGACCAACAGCGCGGCCGCGGTTGCCAGGTTGGTGTTGATGACCGCAATGGATGCGTCGGAACCGGCAAAGTACGGGTCACCACCGTTGAAGCCGTTCCAGCCGAGCCAGAGGATGCCGGCTCCGGCGGCGGCCATGGGCAGGTTGTTGGGTACCGCCCGAGCGCGGTCCCGAGCCAGCCGCGGCCCGATCACCGCAGCCGCGACGAACCCGGACGTCCCAGCCGCGAGGTGAATCACGTAGCCACCGCTGTAGTCCAGGGCACCCCGCTGGGACCACCAGCCGCCGCCCCACAGCAGGAATGCGTTGACCGAGTAGGCCAGCGTGGACCACAGCGGAACAAAGATCAGCCAGACCTTGAAGTTGATCCGGCCGATGACGCTGCCCAGGAACAGCAGAGGGGTGATCCCAGCGAACACGAACTGGAAGTAGGCAAGAGTGGACAGCGGGAAGCGGAAATCCGGGATCAACCCGCTGAGCAGCGGTATCTGCGCTTGCTCCTGGATGGCGCGTCCGAGAATCGGGCCAGGGATCCCGACGAAGCTGCTCAGGATTCCTGGGCCGAGCTTGAGGGGGTTGCCGAAACCCATCTTGAACACCCACAGCACCCAGACCACCAGCACAAGAGAGAAGCCGGTGAACGCCATGAGCAGTGTGTTGACTGCCCACTTGCGTTGCACGATCCCGCCATAAAGGATCGCGATGCCGGGAATGCTCATCAGGCCGACAAGCGTCGCAGCGACCAGCTGCCAGGCATTGTCTCCCGCGTTGAGCCACGGAGGATACGGGACCACGGCGAACTCCCTTACACCCACAGGGGGCACAGCGATCAGACCGCCGAGCCCAGCCGGGGCCTGCAGCGCACGATCTGCGAGCAAGTCACCAGATAGGGTGAACAGCCGAGGTTACGGTGTTGTCAACGCGGGTGACGATGTGGTAAAAGCTCCGCCGCCAGCCATGACGATGGTCCTGACCGTCGACGCCGACCGGACGGCCGGCCCCCGTTGGCGATCATTGCCGAGACGCCGTGCCGCCGGGCCCGGTCGCGTAACCCCGGCTCCTATCTGTCGGTGAGGTCCGCATCAGGCGGGTCCACCATCGGAGAGGGGTCGATCAATCATGCGCCACTTCAGGACCAGGGTGGTGTTACCGGCAGTCGCGGCGGGGATCACGATCATCGCCGGCTGCGGCGGCCCCGCCACCGCCTCCGCACCCGACGCACCGGCACCGGTCGCACCGGCACCGGTCGCGGCGTCTGGCCAGGACGCACCGGTGGCCACCAACGCGGTGACGATCCAGAACTTCGCGTTCACCCCGGCGACGGTGACGGTCAAGGCGGGCACCACGATCACCTGGACCAACCGCGATCAGGATCCGCACACCGTGACCGCCATGGCGGGGCCGCTTCGTTCCCCGACGCTGAACACCGGTGAGTCCTTCCACTACACCTTCACCACCCCGGGCCGGGTCGACTACCTGTGCACCATCCACCCGTTCATGACCGCCACCGTGGTGGTGACGCCATGAGCTCGCCTGCAGAGCCGTCGGGTATGAGCCGCCGGCAGTTGCTGCGGCACACGGCGTGGTTCGGCGCCGCGGTGGTGCTCACCGTGGCCGGCGGTGAGGTGATCAGCCACATCGGCGGCACGCCCGACGCGGCCCTCGCCCAGGACCCCAACGCGTTGCGGTTTGTCCAGATCAGTGACAGTCACATCGGTTTCCGCGGCCCGGCCAACACCGACGTGGCAGGCTCGTTCTCCCGTGGCATCGACCAGGTCAACGGGCTGGGGTTCCGCCCGGACTTCGTGATGCACACCGGTGACCTCACCCACCTGTCCACCCCGGCCCAGTTCGACCAGGTCCACCAGATGCTGGGCGGGTTACGGGCGGGGCAGGTGTTCACCGTTCCGGGTGAGCATGACTCGGTCGACGACCACGGGCAGAAGTACCGGGCGGTGTTCGGGTCGGGCACCCACGGGGACGGCTGGTACAGCTTCGACATCAAGGGCGTGCATGTCATCGGCCTGGTCAACACCCTGGCCCTGGAGAAGCTCGGTCACCTCGGGACTGACCAGCTCGACTTCGTCCGCAAGGACGTGGCCGGCCTGTCCAGTGACACGCCCATCGTGGTGTTCAGCCACATCCCGCTGTTCGCGATGTACCCGGCGTGGGGATGGGGCACCGACGACGCCACCCAGGCGCTGAGCTACCTGCGCCGGTTCTCCTCGGTGACCTGCCTCAACGGCCACGTCCACCAGCTGTTCACCAAGACCGAAGGCAACGTGACCTTCTACAGCGCGACCGCTACCGCCTACCCCCTGCCCCACCCCGGGGTCGGGCCTGCTCCGATCCCGGTCACACTGCCCGCCGGGCAACTGGGCGCCGCGCTCGGCATCCGCGACGTCGCCTACGTGCAGGGACAGCACGCCCTGGCGGTGCGGGATCGGCGGCTCGGATGAGCCCCACCCCGGCGCTGCTGGCGCGAGTCGGCGCGGCCGGCTGCCTCGCCGCCAGCGGCGTCATCCACGCTGAGCTCTACCTGCACGGTTACCGGAGCATTCCCGCGGTCGGTCCGGCGTTCCTGCTGCAGGCCAGTGGCTCCTTCGCGGTGGCGCTGTTGTTGCTGGTCACCGCCACGGTGGTACCCCGGCTGGCTGCCGCCGCGCTGGCCGCCGGCGCGCTGGTGGGCTTCATCCTGTCCCGCACTGTCGGGGTCTTCGGGTTCATCGAATACGGCCTGCAACCGGCCCCGCAAGCCCTGATCAGCGTGCTCCTTGAGGTCGCCGTCTTGGGACTGCTGGCCATCCCACTCCTGCACCGCACGGCTCTTTCGCCAACTCACACTGGTTATCGCCTTGTCCGATCTCGCCGCCATTGCGGGGCTACTCGGTGAGCAGCATGCCGGAGACCTCAGCCGCTCCCTGAAGCACGGTCAGATCTCCTTGAGGATCCCGTTGAGGAAGCTTGTGGTGCTGGTGGGCGATTCGGCTTGGAGGCACAAGCGTTCCATGACGAGGCGGTAGTCTTCGGTCTCGTGCTTCTTCTCGAGGTACAGGGCGCTGGTGAGTTGTTCGAGGTACACGATGTCCGGTAGATCGGGCTCGGCGAATCGCAGGAGGGTGAACGAGCCGCCGGCCGCAGCGTGACCACCGGCGTGGAAGGGCACTACCTGGATCGTGACGTTCGGTATCTCGGTCATCGCGATCAGATGTCGGAGCTGTGCACGCACGGTGTCCCGGCCGTTCAGCGGTCTTCGGAGCACCGCTTCATCGAGCACGGCCCAGTACTCGGGTGGCTCCGATCGGGTCAGGACGTCCTGGCGGGCCATCCGCAGCGCGACGCCGCGCTCGACATCCTCGGCCTGGAAGCGGCGGAGCTGGACCACGTCGCGGGCATAGTCCTCGGTCTGTAGCAGGCCGGGCACGAACTGTGCTTCGTAGGTGCGGATCGCCGAGCAGGCCTGCTCCAGACCCAGGTACATCTCAAACCAGCTTGGCAGAACGTCGCCGTAACGGTGCCACCAACCGGGCTGGTTGGCGCGCTGAGCCATCGCGAGGAACGTTGCTCGCTCCTGGTGATCGGTGATGCCGTAGAGGGTGAGCAGGTCAGCGACGTCGCGTGCCTTGAAGCCGACCCGCCCGAG
>DATDHI010000037.1:0-19249 GCA_036521655.1 Pseudonocardiaceae bacterium
GTCAACAGCTCGGTGAGGGTTTCGGTGCGGATGCCGTTTACCGTCGGCTGTCCCTCCCGCCACACCGCGGGTGTCGCGGGATCGGCGATGATGTGCTCGGCGGGCCTTCAAGGTCCGGGTAGTACGTAGCGTCGGTGAAACGTCTGCTGGTTGGGGGGGCGTCAGCAGCCGTCGGCCGTCGATGCCAGCCCGCCGCCGGACGGGAACGCGGGCAGGCGGCTCCACTGCCCGTCGGGGGCGTCGGCCAGCTCGAGACCGCCCGCCGCTTCGGTCCGGTAGTAGCTGGTGAACCGGTCGCGCTTGCCGGCCGGTACCACGAATCCGGTGTCGACCATGCCGAGTGGCTCGAACAGCCGCTCGGTCGGGAAGTCGGGCAGTGAAGCGCCGGAGACCCTGGCGATCAGGATTCCTTGAAGGTCGGAGCAGGTGCCGTACAGCCATGCGTAGATGTGCCTTCGACGTCGACAGAGCCGACGGCGGCCACCTCGACCCGGTCACCACGCGCCACCAGGTCCAGCGCTCCCGGCACCGTGCCGTCGCTGACGTAGTTCTGCAGGAAGTCGCGCAGGTCGGTCATCGATCCACCTCTGGTCGTGTGCTGTCGAAAGGTAGACGACCGTCGTGAGCACAGCGCTTGCTCCGGCACGTCGCACCAAACATCCGGCACAAGCCTGCATAACCTCCGTAAGCTTGTCCGATTCGCCGAGCGTGAGAGCAGCCGACATCCGGCCCACGGTCGTGAGCGCGTAACAGCGTCGCGGGCCGGGCGCTCAGGGCAGTGACCGCGCGAGATCGAGCACGGCGGTGACCAGTTCGTTCCCCTCTACTAGCGCCGCGTCGTTGTGGTCCGCGCCGGCCACTTCGACCGTCCGCACCGGGCCGCCTGCAGCGGCCGCCACCGCCGCACTCTGCTCCGGTGGCACGATCGTGTCGGCGGAGCCGTAGACAACTGCGGTCGGCACCCGGACCTGGCCGATCAGCTCGGTCACCGGGAACCGGTCCCGCAGCAGCAGCCGGACCGGCAGCAGCGGGTAGTGCCGGGAGCCCACGGCGGCGAGGCTGGTGAACGGTGAGCGCAGCACCAGCGCCCCGGGCGGTTGCTCGGCGGCGAGCCGGGTCGACACCGCCGCACCGAGGCTCTCCCCGAAATAGATCAGGCGGTGCGGCGGTACCCCGTGGTCGACGAGGTAAGCGCGCGCGGCCCGCGCGTCGGTGATCAGCCCGTCCTCCGAGGGGCTGCCAGGATTGCCGCCGTACCCGCGGTAGTCGAGGAGCAACACCGCGAAACCCTTGGCGGCCAGCCGGCGGGCCAGCGGGGCCCGCAGCGTGCGGGAGCCGGCATTGCCCGGCGTGACCAGTACGCTGATACCGCGGTCGGCGCGGGTCGGGGCAACATGCCAGGCGCCGAGCGCCAGCCCGTCCTCGGTCCGTAGCGTGATCTCCTGTGCCCCGGGCAGCACGCTGCCGGCGGGCGGGACCCCGGGGTCCGGAAAGTAGATCAGGCGGCGCTGCAGCAGCCACACCGCCGCGAGCGGGGCCACCAAAACGACCAGCAGGACCAGCCCGGCGCGCAACACCCTGTCCATTGTGCTGCAAGCACGCACTTCGGGATGTGGTCATTCCAGGCTGGCCGCGAGCCCGAGCACAATGGCGGCGGTCACGAACAGCGCAAGCAGCAGTGGCCAGGCGAACCGGAGGTACTTGTCGTAGCCCACCTTGCGGATCGCCAAGCCGCCGACGAGCACGACAGCTGGACGGGACGAGGATGGCCAGCGGGATGTTGACCGCCATCGTGACTACGGCGAAGACGCCGGCCGAGGCGCCGCTGGTCAGCCAGACGAGCCCAGCTTGTGCTGCTGCCACCCGCGCCGGATCACCCGCGCCGGATGAACGCCGCAGCCGCGACGTGACACACCGGCGTGGGGAAGGCTCGCGTAGGTTCGTATGCGTGAGCGGTGCAGACGAGATCGACCTCGATCGGCATGTGTACGGCGTCGCCACGGCGCCGATGACACTGGTCGAATACGGGGATTTCGAGTGCCCGTATTGCGGCGCGGCGGCCCTTGTTCTGCGAACGTTGATCGACGGGTCGGACGGACGGGTGCGACTGGTATTCCGGCACTTCCCGTTGTTCACCGTGCACCCGTTCGCCCTGACGGCTGCGTTGGCCGCCGAGGCCTCGGGCGAGCGTTTCTGGGCGATGCACGACCTCTTGTTCGCCCATCAGCACCGCCTCACAGACAATGATCTGAACGGCTACGGGCAGCGGATCGGCGCGCGCGAAGTCGTGGGTGAGGCAGCGCAACGGTTCCGGCCTGCGGTCGAGGCTGACTACGCCTCCGGCGGTGATGCCGGGGTGCGCGGGACCCCGACGCTCTTCGTCGACGGGCGGCTCTACAACGGACGGGTCGAGCTCAAGGAACTGCGTTCCACGCTCGGCCTAAGCAGTCGCCTCCGGAAGTCCGTCGGGGGTTGACGCTACAGCCTGCGTGGGATCCAGCCACGGCCCGGCCGGCAGCGTGGGCAGACTCGCGTCGTTGTCGATCGTGCACAGTGGTAGTCGCTCCCCGAGATAGCGCAGCGCGAGAGAACCTAGGACCGCGGCAAGAAGCGATCCAGTGAGGACGCCGATCTGGGCCTGCTGATGGAGGCTCGGATCAGGAAAGGCGAGATCGGTGATGAACAGGGAGATCGTGAAGCCGATCCCGGCGAGGATGGCACCGCCGATCAGGTGCCCGTAGCGCACCCGGCCGGGAAGATCGCCCAGCCGGGCCCACAGCGCGATCGCCGTCGTGCCGGAGATGCCGACCGTGTTGCCGACCAGCAGCGCCACAACGATACCGATGGTGACGTGCGAGGTCAGCGCCTGACGAAGGGTATCGCCGTCGAGACGGACGCCGGCGTTGGCCAGTCCGAAGAGCGGGACGACGATGAAAGCGCTGACCGGGTGCAACGCATCCTGGAGTCGGTCGTTGGCGGGGACGGTGGCCCTCGCGGCGGAATTGGCCAGCCGGACCCGCTCAGGATCGGGCTGCTCGATGACAGCGCGTCCGTAGAATCGCAGCCGTTCGCGTTGCCCGGGCTCCACCAGAGTGGCCGGTACGAGCAGCCCGAGCAACACGCCGGCCAGGGTCGGGTGTAGGCCGGATGCGTAGACCGCCGCCCACAAACCAATGCCCACCAGGACGTACGCGCGGAGCTGCCACACCCGCGCCCAGCGCAGCACGGTCAGCGCGGCGACGAATACCGCCGCCGCCAGCAGGCCCCACACCCTGACGCCGTCGGTGTAGAACAGCGCCAGCACGGTGATCGCGCCGATGTCATCGACGATGGCAAGGGTCAGCAGGAACAGCCGCAGCTGATCCGGGCACCGGGGACCGAACAGGGCCAGGATGCCGACCAGGAACGCCGTGTCAGTAGACATCGGGATGCCCCACCCGTAGGCGGCCGGACCAGTCGGATTCAGGGTGAAGTAGAGCAGCGCCGGCAGCGCGAGACCACCGATGGCGCCGAACGCCGGGACGATCACCGAGCGCCGATTGCGCAGCTCACCGACGGTGAGCTCACGACTGATCTCCAGCCCCACGACCAAGAAGAAGATCACCATGGCGGCGTCGTTGACCCAGTGCCGAAGGTCCCAGGTTATCTCCGCATTGCCGACCCGGATCGATGCCTCAGTGCTCCAGAGCGCGTCGTAGCCGCCGCCGGGCACGTTCGCCCAGATCAGCGCAGCCACCGTGGCGACGAGCAATACCAACCCGCCGCCCGCCTCGGTGACCAGAAAGCGCCGAAGCGGCAGGGAGACACGCGGCAGTTGGACGCTCAGCCTCGTCTGCGGGCCGGGACGGGTCGGCTGCGGAACTGTCGTCGGCCGGCTCACGGCGTGCTCCCCTCCATCCGAGTGCACCGAAAAGACCGGCAAATGGCGGCGAGATCTGACGTTGCCAGATGCCGCGGTCCAGTGCCACGCCTGCGTGGCGGCGGGAACACGCCGCCCGCGGCGTCACGCTGCACCAGGCCGATTGCCAAGGATTTCCCCATGCCTGAAGTCACCGTGGAGGAATGGCCGCCCGGCTCGTGAGCGCCAGCGCTGCCGGCCCAGGTCCGCTAGCCGAGCTCGGCGGCGTCGCTGAGCCGCAGCTTGCGCTGCGCGCGCTGGTAGAAGGTTGTGGTGCCGAGCCGTACGACGGAACCTGCCGCCACGTGAGTCACGAGTTCTACCCGCTGGCCCGGCTCGAGGGTCCGGACTAGTTCCCCGTCGACCTCGAGGGCCAGCGAACCGCTGCTGGGCAGCAGCTCCAATGCCAACGACTCGCTGCAGGCCAGCATGAGGGCACGGTTGAAGGCGGAATGTGGTGCAACGGGCACAACGAGCAGTCCTTCCGCTTTGGGCGACACGATCGGCCCGCCGGCGGAGAAGCTGTACGCTGTCGAGCCGGTTGGCGTCGAGACGACGACGGCATCGGCGACATAGCGCACGAAGGGCCGGCCGTCGACGACCAATCCGACGGCGGCCTGCCCGCGGCCCGGGATGCGTACCAGCACGATGTCGTTGAAGGCGATCCGGACGGTGTCGCCTACCAGGGCTTCGACCGCCACGCGCGGTTCCACCTCGAAGCGCTCCTCCGCGATGCAGCACAGTGCGTTGTCAAGGTCCGGAACGTCGATTTCGGCGAGGAACCCGAGCTTGCCGAGGTTCACACCGAGGACCGGAACCTGGTGGTGGTAAGCCAGCCGAAGTGTGCGGAGCATGGTCCCATCACCGCCAAGACTGACCAACAGGTCGACGTGCTCCGCGATCCGGTGCTGCTCGATGAGCTGTACCCCCAGCACGCCGTCCAGCTCGCCCGCGATACCGAAGACCGTGGTCCCTCGAGCGGCGGCCCAGCGTGTCACCAGCTCAACGGCTAGGGCACAGTCACGTTTCGGGTGCAAGACAAGCCCGACTGCGCCGATATGGCCCACCACCGCAGCGTACGTAGCTGGTAGTGCCCTGGCGACGCCAGAGCGAGCAAGCACCGGGTGCTGAGATCGACGCGGCGGGGGGTCACCGCTCGCTAGGGGGGCCCAGGACGGGTTTCACGTCAAGAACGGGGGTCCCGTCGATCGCTTCGAGATTGCGGACGGTGATGGCGTTCTCTTCGACGCCCGCGATGGTGACCGCGTGCAGACCGATCGGGTTGGGGCGATCCGGTGATCGGGTGGAGAACACCCCCTGGCGGGGCCGGTTCGGGTCGCTGCGTGGGTGCACCGACAGGACGTCACGACGGCCTCGGTGTAGCCAGGTCAGTACGAGCACCTCGTCACCGATGCCTAGATCCGCCGCGGCCTCGCACAGCTCGGGGTCGGAAGACGACTCGCGCCAGCGGTGCACCTTCGTCGCCTTGCTTCGGGGCGGCGTCGCGGTCGGTCAGCGGTGATTCCACCCAGCCCACCGGCTGCAGCTGGTAGGTCGGCTCGCTCAATGGTCCGAGCCCTCAGGACGACTGGATGAGGCCGATGACGTTCCGCGCCTCGGCCAGCTTGACCTGGAGATCGCTAGCCTCGGTGATCCATCGACGCCACCAGCTCCACGGTGATCTCGTCGAGCGAGTCCACGACAGCGTCGGCGAGCGCAAGCGCATCCGCAGCTGGTGGAAAGGCCGCATGGGGCACGGCGAGCACCCCCATTCCGGCTGCAGCGGCCGATCGCAGCCCGTTGCTGGAGTCCTCGATCGCTACCGCCTGCAGCGGCTCCACGCTGAGCCGCTGCGCCACGGTCTGATAAACCACAGGTGAGGGCTTTCCAGCTCCCACCTCCTCCGTGGAGACGCTGACCTGAAACCGCCGCACCAACCCGGCCGACTCCAGCACGGTGTCGATCAGCCGCCGCGGTGAGGATGACGCGAGCCCCAGCGGCCAGCGACGTCCCAGCCGCTCGACCACCTCGACCGCACCCGGGAGCAGAGGTAGCCGCGCGGCGTACTCAGCGGCCATCCGGTCGATGACGGTCGCCGCTACCTCGTCAGGCTCGGCGGGTACGCCCACCACGTCGGTCAGGTACGCCGACCACTCCGGCGTGCTCATGCCCTGCATCGCTCGGGTCGCCTCCGCGGGCCAGGACCGCCCAGTTTCGGCGGCAACCCCGCGACGAACGACGTCCCACAACTCCTCCGAATCGACGAGTACGCCGTCGAGGTCGAAGACCACCGCGTGCACCACGGTCAATCCGCTACTACTTGAGAAAGGCGACGGTTGACCTGATCAGTGTGGGTCCACGCGATGGCATGCGGGACACCTTCGATGACCACGTGCGTGATGCCTTTGAACAGCCCTGGCAGGTGGTGGGCGCCTGAGTTCTCCGCGCCCACACTGATACGTGGCATGGATTCTCCTCTTCTGGGAACGGCTTATGCCCCGGGGCAAGCCGCCAAGTGGAACCTTTAAGCTGTTCAGGCGGCCTGTGGACCGCCAAGTGAAACCTTTGGCGCTCCAGCGGGCCACCGTCCAACTACGTGAAGTCATGCTCTCACATGGCGCTTGCGACGACGGTCGCGTGCTCCCTACGGTCGCGTCATAAGCCCGTGGCCATCGTTCGTTGGCGGCCGACGCATCGCGGGCGGTTGTTTCCCAACCGAGAGGTGCATCATGACAAGTCCGATGCCGGTCCTGTTCATCCATGGGCTGTGGCTGCACGCCACCTCGTGGAACCCGTGGGTCGAGTTGTTCCGGGACGCGGGATATGAGCCGGTCGCGCCGGGTTGGCCGGGCGAGCCGGACACGGTGAACGAGGCTCGGGAGAATCCCGAGAGCATCGCCGACCACGGGATCGACGACGCTGTTGAGCACTACGCCAAGATCATCGGTAGCTTGGCTGTCAAGCCGATCTTGGTCGGGCACTCCTTCGGGGGAATGATCGCCCAGAAGCTCCTCGGCCAGGACCGGGCCGCCGCCGCCGTCGCGATCGATGCCGCACAGATCAAGGGCGTGCTGCCGTTGCCGCTGTCGGCGCTACGCGCCACCCTGCCGGTGTTCAGGAACCCGGCTAACAGGCACAAGGCGGTCTCCCTCACCGCCGAGCAGTTCCGTTACGCATTCGGCAACGCCGTCTCCGAACAAGAGTCCAATGAGCTCCATGAACGCTGGGCGATCCCGGCACCAGGCAAGCCTCTGTTCGAAGCCGCCGCCGCCAACTTCAACCCGCACTCACCAGCCAAGGTTGACACCGCCAACGAGATGCGTGGCCCACTGCTGCTGATCATGGGTGGCAAGGACCACACCGTGCCCGAGGCTGTAACCCGAGCCACGCTGAAGCAGTACCGCCACTCCGACGCGGTCACCGATATCAAGGAGTTCCCCGATCGGGCGCACTCCCTGACGATCGACCACGGCTGGCGGGAGGTTGCCGACGTCTCGCTGGCTTGGCTGAATGAACAACCGAACCTTGGACCGGCGGTTTCACGCATCTGAGGAGTCCGTCATGGATCTGAACCTGTCCGGCAAGGTCGCCGTGGTCACCGGCGCCAGCAAAGGGATCGGCCTGGCTATCACCCGGTCGCTGGCGGCCGAGGGGGTGAGCGTGGCCGCGGGAGCCCGGGGAGGCAGCGACGAGCTGTCCGAGCTCGCTGTGCGATCCGCAGTACATCCGGTGCTGGTGGACCTCACCACGCCGGAGGGCCCAACCCGACTCGTCGAAGAGGCGACCCGGACGTTCGGTGGCCTCGACATCCTGGTGAACAATGTCGGAGCGGTGCGCCCGCGGCTCGAGGGGTTCCTGGCGCTCACCGACGACGACTGGGACTGGGCGCTGAGTATCAACTTCCTCGCTGCGGTCCGAACCACCCGCGCCGCACTGCCGCACTTGCTCGACCGCGCTCCCGCCACGATCGTCACCGTGAGCTCGGTCAACGCGTTCTTGCCGGACCCGGCAGTCATCGACTACAGCGCCGCCAAGGGCGCTCTTACCAACTTCTGCAAGTCCCTATCCAAGGAGTTCGGCCCTCGAGGGGTGCGAGTCAACACCGTCAGCCCTGGTCCGGTCGAGACCGACCTGTGGTTCGGGGACGACGGAGTCGCCGCCACCGTCGCCCGGACCAAGCACGGTCATCCCGAAGAGGTCGCCAAGCAGGCCGTCGCCGAAGCCTCGACCGGCCGCTTCACTCACCCACGGGAGGTCGCCGACCTGGTACTGCTGCTGGTTTCTGATCGTGCGGGCAACGTCACCGGCACCGACGTCCTGATCGACGGAGGGTTAGTCAAGACCCTATGACCCACGGGGTCGTTCCTCAGAGCCGTGACCGCGCCCTCCGGCGGCTGATCGGTGCGGGACACCGGCGACAATGCTGCTGCGCTAATGCTCGGTCTCGGGCCATTGGCCGCCGCACCGGGGCGGCGAGTGGCGCTGACCGCATTGCTGGCCGCGGTGGGTGCCCTGCTGGTCGACATCTATCTGTACTGAGCGCCGACATCGGTGAGCCTGGTCGGAAATCCAGCCGTATCGGAGACGGCGTGCCGGCGTTGTCCAGTAGGGTACCGTTGCTCGTGGCGCGGGTCTGGATGCGAGAAGGTCGTCCGAGGCCGTAGCGATCGCTGGGCGCAGGGGCTGACAGACCGGGCCGCCACATCGGGCCAAGGCACCAGTTGAGGAGATCCGATGCCGTTGACCCCCGCGGACGTTCACAACGTCGCATTCAGCAAGCCGCCGCTCGGTAAGCGGGGCTACCACGAGGACGAGGTGGACGCCTTCCTCGACCTGGTCGAGGCTGAGCTGGCTCGGTTGATCGAGGAGAACAACGATCTCCGCGACCAGATTGAGCAGCTCGATCAGGAGCAGCGCCCGGGGCCGGTCGACACCGGGCCTCACCTTCGCCCGTTGGAGCCACCTCCGCCGATGATGGCCCCGGTGCCGCCGCCGATGAGGGAACAAACCTCACCAGCCGGTGATCACAACGTGCAAGCCACCAAGGTGCTGGGCTTGGCCCAGGAGATGGCGGAGCGGTTGACCGGCGAGGCCAAGGCCGAGGCGAACGCGATGGTGAGCAGGGCCCGAGCCACCTCCGAGCAGCTGCTCTCCGACGCGAGGGCGAAGGCCGAGGGCATGGTCAACGAGGCCAGAACCCGGGCCGAGACGATGCTCAATGACGCCGGTACGAGAGCTGAGACCCTGGAGCAGCAGTCCCGGGAGAACGCCGCGTCGCTGGAGCGCGATGCGGCGCGCAAGCACACCGAGGTCATCGCTGCGCTCAGCCAGGAGAAGAACACCCTGGAGAAGAAGATCGACGAACTGCGCACATTCGAGCTCGAGTACCGCAATCGGTTGAAGACCTACCTGGACTCACAGATCCGAGACCTGGACGGGCGCGGATCCGCCGCGCCAGTCGACCCGAAGCGCCACCAACAGGACTTGGTGGCCCCCGGTTTCGGCGTGCACGCCGAAACCCGCTGGTGACGTTCCCGGCCGCGCGGAATAGCTTTACCAGACAGCCTGTCGAGGTCTTATGACGATGTCTCGGTATCGTCGTAACGTATAGTGGGCTGGTGCCGAGGCTGTGGAAAGAGACGATCGAGGCGCACAGCCGTGCGGTGCGCGAGGCGACCCTGGACACCACTGCGGCGCTGGTGGCCCAGCACGGGCTGCTGTCGGTGACGATGTCGCGGATCGCCGAGGAGACCGGCATCGGCCGGGCGACGCTCTACAAGTACTTCCCGGACGTCGAAGCGATCCTGCTGGCATGGCACGAACGTCACGTCACCGGTCACCTCGAACATCTCACCGCAGTCCGGGACCAGGCTGGCCGGCCTGGCGCGCGGCTCGACGCTGTGCTCGAGGCCTACGCGCTCCATTTCCCACGAGCACAACGAGCATCACGGCACCGAACTGGCGGCACTGCTGCAGCAGGGTGAGCACGTCGTCCGAGCGCAGCAGCAGCTGCGCGACATGATCCGAGACCTGCTGATCGAGGGCGCTGAGACCGGTGACGTCCGGGATGATGTCGCGCCCGAGGAGCTCGTGAGCTACTGCCTGCACGCCCTCACGGCGGCTAGCAGCCTGCCGTCCAAGGCCGCGGTCCGCCGGCTCGTGACCGTCACGCTGGCCGGGTTGCGCCCCAGCCAGCGTGACCCAGAGGGCATGTCCCCTGGATCTTCATGCTTGTGACACCTGGTCGACCACCTGCAGGTCGTGGCCGATGACGATGCCGGCCTGCCGGCACGTGCTCGTTCATGACTCAACTCCTTCGTGCAGCTCCCGGTTCGCCGGGTGCCGAGACAGTGGTTTGTTGTTTGTGTGCGTATGACGACATCTGGTGTCGCCAGATGCACACAAACAGTGACCATGGATGGGAGGTCATAACGAGATCCGACGAGCGTCTCCGGGCGTACGCCACTACCGTGGCAAGCTGGCTGATGTCAGTCCTGACCCCAACGGGCCCAAGTCAGTCCTCGGCTTCACCTGCGGGCACCAACAGGCCACGATGTGCGGACCGGCTTACGGGTTGCTGCACCGATATGCGGCGATGACGCCGGCCGGGGGACCCACCGGTTCAGCGGCATATCTGAGGAAAATCGACGTACGAAACGAGTGTGAATGTCCCGTGTTTAAAGGTCGTCTACCTCGGGTACATTCTTAGCTGTAAGAGCCTATAGAGGGAGGTTTTGGACATGGACGACAATCTGGAGACGCGGGATCTGGAATCCGGCACCACCCAGAAGCCAGCAGTGGCCTACGACCCCGAGACGCTAGGAGAGCCTGGCCAGCCGGGAGTTCCCACGGAAGACCAGTATCCTACTAATGAAAGAGACGAGAAAAAGGATATCGCTGCCGACGTTGATATTCCGGGGCCTTATCCCTCCGGCCATGGGGATCCTACGGGAGAACCTCTTTCGTCCGAGCCGGAACTTACCAAGGAAACGCGAGGCGTGGGGTCACTGGGGGACCTTGTTCAGGGGCCCGGTACATCGCCGCTGGGCGAGACGGGGAGCGTAGACAGCCGTGTATCTGACCCTGCGTATGAGCCGAAGACTCCGCAGGAGAAGATCGACAAGGCCAGAGCGGAATCGCTTCCCGGAGGCGTTCCGGAGGACGCGGACGTGGGTACCGGTCGTAAGAAAGGTCAAGGTTTGCCTCCCGGGTCGGTAGGGAGGGGGCACGATACACCGCAGACACCTGCCACCTGAGGATTCTGCGCTTGGAGTACGCGCTCGTGCTGAGCTCTCGCGTGACCTGTCCTTCCCGAACTCAACCGCAGAGCTATCCGGCATATCCCGAATAGCTCTGCGGTTGAGTTGGGAACCCGGGAGCGAGAACGCCCCGGTAGGGTTTAGCCCTCGGTGAGGGCGACGGCAGCATCGGGTTCGTTGACGCGGAAGCTGAAACTTTCTTCCAGGTACAGTGTCACAAGCTCGGCGTCGTGCCGGGTATAGCCAATCGAGAAGTCCTGCCCGATATCTAGCACGAAGTCGCCACCTCGCGTGCTCACCACGAGGCCACCGTCCAAGCCGGGAGCCCAGATGATGTCTCCGCCGATGATTTTGGTCAGGTGCTGCCGCACGGGGTAGCCGCCGTCCTCGGTTGCCTCCACGATGCGGGTGTAGCCCTCTGGCCCGATGGCCAGGGTGTAGGGACCCTCGATGCCCGCTTGCCGGAGCACGTCGGTTGCCTTGGCGAGTGCATGCGGGTAAGCGGTGACGTCCTGCCCGAGCGGCAACGCCTGATGCGTACTGGCTTCCGCGATCCCGGTGATCCCCGCATCCGGCCAGCCATGGAAGAGGGCACGGTTTTCGATCAACGCGGCGTCGTGGGCGGCTCGATTGAGGTCGGCGTAGTCCACGTCGGTCGCGCCTCGTTCGGCATCCTGCAGCCCTGAGCATTCCACAGTGAAGCTCACGCGGAATTCACTCAGCGCGAGGACCCGTCGTTGCCGGGCGTGCGCTGTCTCGGATTTGGTCCCCGGCGGTGTGGTCTCCAGGGAGGCAGTCCGGCCGAGGTTGGTGGCGGAGTGCGTCCAGCCGTGCGGCCCCGACCAGTCGACGAGCCGCCGCGCGGCAAGCCGGGGAGTGAGCCGGGTTTTCGCTTCGTCGTCGATTTGCTCCCATCCCGCCGCCGGGATTGGTGCATGTTCCCGCAAGAGATGATCCGTCATCGTTTAGCGTCCCTTCAAACTGCCGATACCCAGAGAAGCAGCCTCCCCGGGCGAAATCTGCGCCTGTATCGTGCTGACATACCCCTGAGGATCCTTGTCGCTGGTATCCAGGTCGCGGGCATCGGCATGAACAGTCTTGAACTCGAGAAATTGGCGGCCCAGTTCTTCCCGCACGTCGGGCGGAGTATTACGGCGAAAATCGGCGAGGGCCTCGTCCTCTTCCTCGGCCATGTGATCGCTATTGGCCATCCGCGTCTGCCGGACGCCGGCCCACCACGCCGAGCTACCGATCGGGTGCCGGGCCACCTCACGCACCCCGTCCCGGATGTCGTTGTGGTCACCGATCGCGTCGACGGTTTCGTCCTCGGCGTCATCGCCACGGCGTAGCAGCTGCGGGTAGAGGATGGCCTCCTCCGCCGCGGCATGCACCTCAAGCAGGGTCGCTAGGGGATCCCATACCGCCCGTAGCTCCGCGACCCCCCCAGCGTCGTCCAGCGCAGCGAACCTCCGCCGGAACGTATCGTGATCGTCCAAGATCAGCTGCGTGATATCCGCCATCGAGCTCTGCTCCCCACCGCTTCCCTAGCAGACGGCAGCACCGAGCGCACCCCATCCGCCCCGACAAACAGGTGAGTACCCCAACCCGCCCGCGTTACACCTCCCGCCCGAAGCCGGGTCAGCGGGTTGCCCACGTCACCGGTTGTCGGCCGCCGGTCAGGGTGGCTTGACGCTCCATCCCGACTCCGCATCAAGCGCCGCCATCCGAGTTAGTTAACTGACCTAGACGCGGACGGAGGGCCAGCTAGGCTGAGTCAGATGACTGCCGCCGTCATGCAGGCGCGCGTTGACCAGCTTGAAGCTGCCTTCGCCCCGCTGAAGCGTGGGCATCCCAACCTGAAGGCACTGCGGGCCTAAACGTCAACGGACGCTCCGGAAGACGACCCAGAAAGAAAGGCTTACCCTATCGTGACTGATCTTGCCGCTTTTGCTGAGCTGGTGCAACTTGATCACGGCTTGTGCGTGATCAACACGTTGCGGGGCGATGGCAGTGTCCAGTCGTCAGTGGTCAACGCCGGGGTCCTGGAACACCCACTGCGGGGAGGACAGGTTGTCGGACTCGTGGCCACCGGCGGCTCCGCAAACTGCACAATCTGCGAGCCGAACCCCGAGCCACGATCGTCGCCGGGCGGGCTGGCGATGGGCAACCGTCGAGGAAACGCCGAGATCATCGGCCCTGACGATCCGCATCCTCATGACGCGAGACGACGTGCTCGACCTGTGTGCCGCCCTGCCGGGAGCAGTCGAGGACTACCCGTTCGGCGAGGGTGTGTCGGTGTTCAAGGTCGGAGGTCGGATGTTCGCCCTTATCCCGCTTGAGGGCAGCCCGGGCAGCGTGAACCTCAAATGCGACCCGGAGCTGGCCCTGGAGCTGCGAGCCCGCTACCCATCGGTCCGTCCCGGTTACCACCAGAACAAGCGGCACTGGAACACCGTCGAACTCGACGGTTCCATCGAGGACGGCGAGCTTCGGTGGATGATCGACCACTCCTACGAGCTGGTCGTCGCCAACCTGCCCCGAGCAGTCCGTGATCGGTTCCACAGCAGCTGATCGCCGCAGCTTCGTGCTTGCGACCAGGCCCGCACGCCCACAGATGGAGCCACTTGTCTCCGTTCACCGTGGGGCCACTCAGGCTTGGCACAGCCGGTCAGGGGCCATCGCGTCGGGATATCAGGCAAAGCGGCATCACGAACCACAACAAGACGAATCCCGCTCCGGCGACCACGCCTACCAGCAGTGTCCAGCCACCGCCGAGGACGACGTCCGTGATCAACCCGAGCGTGGCCGTCATCGCGCCGGCAACACAACCCAAACCGGCCAGCGCCATCCCATTGGAAGCACGGATTATCTGGATGCGCTGCCGTTGCCGGAAGAGCATCCGGTGCCACGCCGCGGTCGCGGTCAACAGGGCGGTCGCCGCTACTGCCAGCAGCACCGCAGCCAGATGCAGCCCGTGTACCAGCCTGCCCGCTGACTCGTAACGCTCGGTGAAGACGACCGTGAGCAGGAACCCGAAAAGGATCTGTATCCCCGCCTGAGCCACCCGCAGCTCCTGCAGCAGCTCAGCGAGGTTGCGTGTCGACCGCTCCTGCTCAGAGTCCTGTGGCGCACTCACGTTCTCCTCCTCGGCCAGACCCCGGCGGGCACGATCCTCCCCTGCCCGGGTGGCGGAAAACAAGAAAAAGGACCACGTGCTCTAGGCCGCTTGGTAGTGTGGAGTATCTCGATCTTGAGGGAGGGCAATGCGATGACGCAAGCGCCGGACATCAGTGACATCCCTGGTCGGTCCGGTCCCGAAGAATCGCTCGCAGCCGCAGAAGGAGGGGGTTTTGGCTGGTCGGAGCAGCGGGCCGCCGAGTTCGGCGACGTCTGCCGCACCACTTTCCTTGGACAGGATGCCGTACTCCTGACGGGTGAAGTCGGGATCAGGGCTTTTTACGACACAGAGCGTGTGGCGCGTGCCGGAGTGCTGCCGCAGTGGGCAATTGCCCTGCTAGGCGACGGCGTCGTCAACGTCGTTCCCAGTCTCGACGGCGAGCCCCATACGAACAGAAAGCACGCCCTGCTGCGCGCGATGGCTCCAGAGGCTCTGCGTGTTTACCTGCCGGCAATCGATGCTGTCGTCTCGGGCTACGCCGAGCAGTGGGAACAGGCGAAGGAGGTTGACTGGATACAAGAGCTACAACGAATGGCTTTCTTTGCGCTGAGTCAGGTGATCACCGGAACCGGCGGAAGCGACGATCTCTTGGCCAAATACAGGCAGGTTTCGGAGACGTTGTTCGGTGGCGGCGATCACGACGCAGGCGTTGTAGCGAGGGACGGACTCCTCAGCTGGTATCGCAACGCCCTCGCGGGGAAACGGCGCCCGGGCGAGTTGCCCACCGACGTGATGGGTGTCCTGGCGCACAATGGTGATCTCACCGACGAGCAGATCGTTGCGGAGACCCAGCATATGTTCGTCGGATCTGGAGGCGTCTGGAGGGTCTGCTGCAACCTCCTCGCGTTCATGGAGAGCCGCCCTGAGCTCCTGGATCGTGCCCGCACTGAGATCGGCACATTCGGCATCCCACCGTCCTTCGAGGATCTTGCGGGGTCAACCTACCTGCAGAGCCTGGTGGAGGAGACCGCTCGTCTGACACCCGCAATCAACGTGCAGATGGGCCGAACGGTGCAGCCACTCGAAATACATGGTTTTACGGTGCCCGCCGGGACGTTGGTGCTTGGTGGTTTTCATGCGACTAATCTCAGTCCACGCATCTACGCCGAGGCCGGCGATTTCAATCCGGCGCGACCTGGTTGCCCGTACTCGAAATCCTCGCCGTTCACCTATGTGCCCTTCGGCGGCGGCGATGCGCGTACCGGTCACCGGTGCCTGGGTGAGCAGCTCGTGTACCTTACCGTCAAGGCAGTCTTGTCGCGCCTGGCCAGAGACTACACGTGGACCGCGATCAAACCCGAGGAGCTGCGGGCGGTTGCATATCCCAGTCTTGCCAAGGTGTTCTCGGTTCGGTTCGAGCGGACGGTGTAGCCGATCACCAGTCGGGGACGTAGCCGGTGGCGAGCCGGCGGCCCTTCTTGCGCCAATGCGGCTCGGTGTCGAACTTCCTGAGGGCGAACTCGCGCAGTGACCGTATGACCGCGCCGTAGCTCGCGCTCTCGGCCGCAGCGCTCGGGGAACCCGCGAACACGGAGGGAGTACTGCGCCACGTGATCGGCATCGATTCCATGAACGGCATGAACTTGTCCGGGAAGCCGGGCATGGTGCAGCCGATGCAGATGCCGCCCACGTTCGGGCACCCACCGACACCATTGATCCAGCCGCGCTTGGGTACGTTGCATCTCACCACCTGACCCCCGCATCCGAGCTTCACCAGGCACTTCGGTGAGTCGTAGTCCTCGGCGAACTCGCCCTGTTCGTAGTAACCGGCCCGGTTGCAACTCTCGTGCACCGTGCTGCCGAAAAGCCACAGCGGGCGCAGTTGATCGTCCAACGGGATCATCGGGGCCTGACCAACGATCTGGTAGAGCAGGTACAGGAAAGTCTCGGACATATTGTCCGGGTGCGCCGGGCAGCCCGGCACACAGACGATCGGGATGCCGGCCTTGGACTTCCAGCCCCAGCCCAGGTAGTCCGGCACTCCCATGGCACCGGTCGGGTTGCCCGCCATGGCGTGGATGCCGCCGTAGGTGGCGCAGGTGCCGACCGCGAGCAGGATCGTGGCCCTGGGCGCCAGCTTGTCCAGCCACTCGTTGACGGTGATCGGCTGGTTGGTGCGGGGGTTGCGACCGAAACCAGTGAAGTAGCCGTCGTGGTTGACCTTCTCGTTCGGGATGGAACCCTCGATGACGAGCACGAACGGATCCAGCTCACCGCGGCCGGCCTTGTGGAACCATTCGATGAAGTTGTCAGCGCCCTGTTCCGGACCGCACTCGAAGTCGATCCACGGCCAGTGCAGCTCGATCTTGGGCAGACCGGGGAGCGCTCCCAACGCGATCTCCTCGATGCTGGGCTGGGTCGCTGCCGTCAGCGCGACCGACTCCCCATCGCAGGACAAGCCGCAGTTGATCCAGAGGATATGTATCGGGTTCTCGTCTTCATGCGTGCTAGGAGTCGGTTTGGTCATGATCCCTTACTTCACGAGCGACCCCTGCCAGGGCAACCGACGAACAATAGGACATCCGGGCGACCGTGTCGCCCCATCCGAGCCGATTGCGCCCGCTCGGCCGAATCACGGTTCGTAGTGTAGGCGCTGGGTGATACCTTCGTCACCCAGCGCAACATCATCGGCGGGAGTGGACATGGCACGCGTCGGACTGTTGACGTTCTCCGACGGACGCGACTTCGTGCACGCCGACATCAAGGCGTTCGCGCTGGAGGTCGAAGGCGGTATCGCCCGGGCGCTGGAGCAGGCCGGGCACCACGTCGTCCGTGCGGAGGAGCCGGTGTGGACCAATACCATGGCCACCACGCAGGCGCGCCGGGTTGCGGACGCGCGTTGCGACCTCACCATCTTCAACTACCCGGTCTGGGCATTCCCGCACTTCACGATGCTCGCCGCGGCGGCAACCACGGGTCCGTTGCTGCTGTTCTCGAACATCGACCCGCAGTATCCCGGAATGGTCGGCATGCTGGCGGCCGGTGGGGGATTGGACCAGATCGGCCGCCCCCACACCCGGGTGTGGGGCGACATTGCCGAGGGCGCCGTCCGCGACCGCGTTTGCGAGACGGTTCGGGCCGCCGCCGCTGTGTCCGCGCTGTCGGGCAGCACTTTCGGCCGGTTCGGCGGCCGTCCGATGGGGATGTACACCGCGGTAGCAGACACCGATCAGTGGATGAGCACGTTCGGGGTGGACGTCGAGGAGATCGACCAGTGGGAGATCGTGCGGCGCAGTGCCACCGTTGAGCAGTCCCGGGTCACCGCCGGCCGGCAATGGCTCGAGCGCCACGCCGCCGGGGTGCATTACGACGGCAAGCAGCTGACGCATGAGCTGCTCGAACGTCAGATCCGCTCCTACCACGCGGTGCGGGAGCTGATCGAGGAGTGGCACCTCGACTTCTCCGGGATCAAGGGCCAGCCCGAGCTGACCACGCACTTCACCACCATGGACGTCACCGAGGCGTTCCTCAACGATCCCTATGACTGGGAGGGCCCGAAGCCCACCCACGTGTGCGCCACCGAGTCCGACATGGATGGTGCGCTCACCATGCAGCTGCTCAAGGGCCTCAGCGGCACGCCGGTGCTCTTCGCCGACGTCCGGCATTACCATGCCGAGCGCGACATCTGGGACCTGTGCAACTCCGGGCAGCACGCCACCTGGTTCGCCGCGCGCAGCGCCGACCCGGCGGAGAACCTGCGCTCGGTGAACTTCTACCCCGAGATCTTCTACTTCCCCGCTGGCGGTGCCTCGGTGTCGTTCTTCGCCGCCCCAGGGGATGCCACCTTCGCCCGGCTGACCCGGATCGGGGGCCGGTACCGGATGCACGTGGCCCGCGGCGCCTTCGAGTCCTACGACGACGCGACCAACGAGGCCCTGGCCCGGCAGTCCACGCCGCAGTGGCCGCACGCGTTCGCTCGGCTGGAGGTTGCGGCCGAGAAGTTCCTGTCCACATTCGGGGCCAACCACATCCATGCGGTGCCCGGCGAGCACGTCGCCGAGCTGCGCGCGGTGTGCCGCATGCTCGGCATCGAGTGGGCCGGCCTGGGCGCGGCCCGGTGAGCCCCTTGCTGCTCGGTGTCGATATCGGCACGGCCAGCTCCAAGGGCGTACTCGTCCGCGACGACGGCACCGTGGTCGCGACCGCGACCCGGGCTCACGAGGTGTCCATGCCCCGCCCGGGTTGGGTGGAGCACGACGCGGAGGCGGTGTGGTGGGCGGACTTCGCGGCGATCAGCAGGGAACTAACGGCCGCGGTGGGCGAACCGGTCGCCGCGGTCGGAATCAGTGGCATCGGTCCGTGCCTGCTCCCGGTGGACAGCGACGATCGGCCGCTGCGGCCGGCGATCCTCTACGGCGTCGACACCCGCGCGCGCGTCGAGATCGATGAGCTGACCCAGGCGCTGGGCAGCCAGACCATCCTGGAGCGCTGCGGGTCGGTGCTGACATCGCAAGCGGTCGGACCCAAGCTGGCGTGGTTGCGCGCGAACGAACCCGACACCTGGGCAGCGACCCGCGGCTTCCTGATGGCCAGCAGTTTCGTGGTGCGCCGGCTCACCGGCCGCTACGTGCTCGATCATCACTCGGCGAGCCAGTGCACCCCGATGTACGACCCGGTCGAACACCGCTGGATCGAGGAGTGGGCCGAGCTGGTCGCCCCCGGACTCGAGCTGCCGCAGCTGTGCTGGCCCGCCGACGTGGTCGGAGAGGTGCGGGCCGGCGTCGCCGAGCAGACCGGCATCCCGGCGGGTACGCCGGTGGTGGCGGGCACGATCGATGCCTGGGCGGAGGCCACCAGCGTCGGCGTCACCGAACCCGGCGATGTCATGCTGATGTACGGATCGACCATGTTCCTGGTCGAGGTTCTCGACCGCCCGCGCCGCAGCCCGGATCTGTGGGGCACCGTGGGCACGTT
>DATDHI010000038.1:0-19448 GCA_036521655.1 Pseudonocardiaceae bacterium
GCTCGGGGGCGTGACGTGGTCAATGAACCGCGGCGCCGCCCCGCCCCGGTGGCCGAGCTGACTCACGAGCAGTCAGGGTGCGGTGGGTGCCCAGTTCCCGTGGAAACCATAGGGGACGCGATCGGGAAGGTGGACCGCGGCGATGGTGTCGAGGGTGGCGGCGTCGAGGATCGTCAGGTCGCTTCGATCGGTGGTCATGTCGTAGACGAACCCCATGAGGACGCCATCGTCCTCGGCGGCGTCGGCGCCGCGGGGGACGAAGACGAACTCGCTGGGGTGCTTGTGCTGGCCGAGCCGGCTTGTGGTGGTGCGCCCGTGATGCAAGTCGTGCTTGAGCACGCAGTCCAGGGCGATGGTCCCGGTGCCGGGCGCCGCCTGCATGGCGTAGCCGTAGCGGTGGGGCCGGCCGAGGCGTCGCTCATCAATGCGCGGGTACTCCTGGGGTCGGTCGTCGAGCCGGGTCTCGCGGACCTCGCCGTCAGCGAGATCGACGGTCCAGCGGTCCAGGGTGGTGGGGCCCTCGTCCGGTCTGCGCAACCCGGTGTCGAACATCCTCGGGTGTCGAACGACATCGAGGACGATGGTGCCGCCCTCCTCGTAGGCGTTGAGCGGGTGGAAGACGTAGCACGGTTCGATCTCGAACCACCGGATGTCATCAGCCGTTCCGGCGCGCGGCAGGACCCCGAGGCGAGCCGGGTAGGCAGGGTCCCAGGAGTAGGGCACGTTCGCCGTCCTGCCCAGCCTCCTGGCCAGTCTCCTGCCGACCATGGCCGTGACCGGGTCGGGGACCCGGACCCGGCCGATCAGCGCCGAGAGCACCAGCCGTGCCGGTGCCCTCAATGCGCGCGGGACTGCGATCCCGGCACCGTGATCCGGATCGAACGTGACCGGCAGGTCGTAGAACACGACGTGGTTCTGGGTGAGCGAGAAGTCGTGCATCATCGGGCTGCCGGTGACCGTGATATCGACCGTACGTCGAACACGCCCGTCGACACCGATGACGGAGTACTGCACCGTGTTCCCCCGGCCGAAGAAGTAGGACACCGCGTGCAGCTCGCCGGTGTCGGGGTCGCACTTCGGATGAGCTGTGTAGCCCCCGGACAGCGAGCCGTCGAAGTCACAGGGTCCGACGGTGTCCAGCTCGTCGGTAAGCTCGTAGCTGGCGACCCCGCCTTCGACCAGGGCAAGGGTGCGACCGGCGTGGGCGAGCACGTTGGTATTCGCCCCGAGCACCTCCAGCCCAGCCCGGTGGCGGCGGCGAGGTGCCGGCTCGCCGAGCGCCTTGGCGACGGCAGGGGTACGAACCCAGCGGTTTCGGTACCACTGCGCCCTGCCGTCTCGCAGCCGTACCCCGTGAACCATGCCGTCGCCCATGAACCAGTGGTAGGCCAGCGGGTCGATCTCGGCGATCGGGTTGGGGCCGTTTCGCAGATACCGCCCGTCGAGCCACTCCGGAATAACGCCCGTCACCGCTAATTCGGTGACAGTGTGTTCTTGTCGTATCGGCGCGTAGTTACCATCGAGATAGCCGCTCCCCACCACGCGGTCTCCCTACATCAGTGGACCGCGCAATACCATAGCTGCAAAGACGTCCGAAGATCCGGAGAATGAATGAGATCAGGCCGACTTTTGGTGACCTAGTCCGAACTGGGTGTCGTGCCACCACCGGTACAGGCAGAAGGGGCACTGGAGGAAAACCCAGTGGGCCTCGGTACCCAGCAGGTAGCGCCAGTGCCGCTCGCAACTGGCTCCGCGCTGGCAGGTCGGGCAGTCATCCTCGGGGCAACGGGGGCACGCCACCCAGGCGCGCCGGCCCAGGTTGGCGTCAGGGTCGAGCATCGAGCACATCCTGCGTTCGGAGCATGTTGTACACGGCGAGCTGGTGGGCGTCGAGGCCCGAGTACAGCATCGCGTGCGCCTGCGCCTCCCCTTCAAGCGCGGCGACCGGATCCCAGTCCGGCATGGCGTCCAGCACCGCGGTCAGCCGGCGGATCTCATGAGCGCTGAGGTCGAAGATGAACAGCGATAAGTCGACCGCGCCCGCACCGTCGCCCTGGTCGGGCCTGCTCGGAGTCACGTTCGCCATGCCCGGGGGGTACCCGACCCCAAACCGGACATGCCGACTAGTGACCGACCCCACACGCCCGGTCGCAGTACCAACGTTTAGCCGAACGTTGACAAACCGGGTCGGGCAACACGACGGCGAGGGACCGTTCCAGGCAGGCCACCCGCGCAGGCAACCACCGGGCGGCTCGATCGATCGCGGCGAGCATGACCTCGATCTCCGCAGCACCCGACCAGCGCATTCCACGCGCTGGCACCGGTCGGGTTGAGCTGGAACATCCGCCCGGAACGGGTGTCCAGCAGCACCAGCGCCCCGCTCGTGATCGGGGTCAGATGCATCGATCCACGGGGCAGGTAGCCGAGACCGGCGAGCCGGGAGTTGGTGAGCAGATCGCCCACGGTACTGCGGTGCCGGGATAGGCCGCGGTAGGCGAGCATCGAATAGTCGCCTTTGGTGCTCCTGACGAGTGCGGCGTCGGGCACGTGGCCAGTCATGGCAGCGCGGAGCAGCGGCTTGGCCTGCCGGGGACTGGTCCGCTCAGCCGCCGGCACCGCCAGACACGCGGCCACCACGGCGTCGTCGAGATAGGGAGCGTGCAGCGCCACACCCTGTCCAGCGGCCAGCTCTACTTGGATCCGGTGCGCCCCGCCCGTACGCCTGCACCCTCCCGAGGCTCGCGAGATCCCCCGGTGCGGCGACGTCCACGGGTCCCTGGGACGCATTCCGGATGGCGGTGGCGGCCAGCTCGCGGGCGTGCGCGGACGGCGCTGGTCAGCGCCTCAGCCAGGCGTCGCGCGCCCTCGTCAAACCCGGTCGTGCCCAGCGCCAGTTCCCGGCGGACCACCACAGCCCGCCCGCCGTGGTCGATCAGCAGCCCCGGCTGCTGCGCAGAGAACTGGGTTGGCCCGACGCCGCTGATCGGGCCAACCCAGCCGGTGAAGGTCATCATGTGGATCGACCGGTGGTCAGTTGTACCACTGCTTCATGTCCGCGGTGTCGGCTTCTCCCGCACCATTCGTCACCTCCACCATTCGTCACCTCCACCAGCGAGCCCAGCTCGATCACCGTGGGCGCCTCGTAGTCGGCCTCAACCACGGTCTCCTCGGTCACGCTGTCCATCGCACGCCCCTTCTAGTCTCATAGTTTGCCGATGGTTGCGACTAGACTAGTCGCAGAAGAGGAGGAGGTCCAAGACTAGCCTGGTTCAGCCCTCCGGGAGCTCGGCGATCAACTCGTGGAGGAACGCCCGGAGCGGCTCTCCCTCGGTCGAAGCGACCCGCAGAGCATTGAAGTGCTCGATATACTCACGAATCTCGTCTTCTCTGCGGACCATGAGCGCGCGTGTCAGAGTCTCGGCTGTCACAAGCGCCTCGGAATCAAGATCGGGATCGCCGATTACGGAGTAGCCGTGATATTGGTGCACCTTCTCGGCAGCGTCGAACAGAATCACACTGATATGGACGTTCGGTTGTTGGCTCAACTCCACCAATCGGATGAGTTGGGCGCGCATCGCCGCAGGTGGGATAAGGCAGCGTCGAAGGGCGGCCTCTCCCATCGTCAGCTCGAAGCGCTTGCTCTCATTGGCGAGCACTGCCTGGCGAGCCAGCCGGGCACGCACCACATCATCAGCGTTCTCCGCTGGACCACCCCAGCCGATCCGGAAGATGGCCTCTGCATATCGGCGAGTCTGTGCCAGCCCGACGACTACGTTCGGTGCGAATACTCTCAGTACAGACGCGGCTGCTTCGAGTCGTTGGACATCCTGTTGTATTCGACGCCGTCCGGGCGCCAAGAAACGGCGCCACTCGATGAACTCGGCCGTCGCATGTTTGGCGATCTCGATCAGTTCTGCGCGCAGGTCGGCGGGGGCTCCGGTGACCTGCGCCCACGCCTCAACATCGGATGGCGGGGGCAGGGTGACCCCGCGCTCGGTCTTGGACACCTTGGACTGCGACCAGCCGAGCCGATGCGCGAGTTGGGTGGTCGACAACCCAGCCTCGACTCGCAGGCCGCGCAGCGCGTCGGCCATGCGGCGCCGCTCGTCGGGCAGTTCGTTCACCCGGTCATTCTGAGCGTCTCTGGCGTGAGTTCTTCCGGGCCAGGTAATCGTTCAGCGGTTCGGCGTGGCGCATCGCGATATCCCGCATCTCCCGGTAACGTTCGATATCGTTAGCAGGCTCCGGGTGCAAGAAGTGGCCCTCCTCGTCGTAGATCATCCGAACCGCGATCTCATCGTCGTAAATCCAGAGATCTTCATGTAGCATCTCTAGTGCGTCGCAGGTCAGCGGTGAGAGGTTGGTCGAGAATGTGAACTCGATACCACCGGATCCCCCGCGCGACGTCACGCTGGAACTCGGCTAGGTACTTGTGGGTCTCAGGAGTGCGCGGCGTCCGTGGATGACCGGCCTTCCAGGACGAAAGCTCTTCAGCCTCCTGGGGAACCAGATATTCCGGCAACGTCTCTAGCCGGAATATCTGGTTTTCTGCACATTTTCGATCAAGCGGAGAAGGTCATCGACGTCCATTCGGCTAGACAATCTTCGCGTCGATAACCACCCGTCGGGGTATCCGTATGGCGACCTCGCCCGGACCGAGCGGCACCGCCATCATCCGCTCCGTTCGGGTAGGCGAGTCGCATCAACAGCATGCAGTCTCGACTAACCCCCGTCAAGTCCACACCGCGGTCCGTCTGAACGCAGAAGTTCGGCGGCGATGGCGGCCTGGCCGAGGCTGATGCCGGCGTCGTTGGGGGGGACTCGGGAGTGGGTGAGGACGCGGAAACCGGCGCGCTCCAGCGCCGCTACGGTGCGCTCTAGCAGCAGGATGTTCTGGAACACCCCGCCCGACAGCGCGGCGGCGCCCACTCCGGTGGCGTCCCGCAGCATCATGCAGACTCGGACGATCGCATCGGCCACGCCGTGGTGGAACCGCGTGGCGATCACCGCAGGTGCCACCCCCGCACGCAGATCGGCCGCCGCAGCGCGAGCCAAGTCGGCGCCGTGCAGCTGCAGGAGCACCCCCTCGGTCACCACGGCTGGGTAGCTGCCCTGTTCGGCCAGGTCGGCCCGCTGCTCGAGCTCCACCGCGGCCTGACCCTCGTAGTTGATCGAGTCCCGGACCCCGAGGATCGCCGCGACAGCGTCGAACAGCCGTCCGGCGCTGGAGGTCAGCGGAGCGTTCACCCGCCGGTCAGCCATGGCCAGCACAACGTCCCACTGCTCGACGTGGCGCGCTACAAGCTCCTCCGGCGCATCCGAGCCCAGGTAGGCAGCGGCCATCCGCCACGGTTGCCGGACGGCCGCGGCGCCGCCCGGCATCGGGACCGGCACCAGATGCCCCAGCCGCCGGAACCCGGACAGGTCGGCCAGCAGGAACTCCCCACCCCACAAGGTGCCGTCGCTGCCATACCCCAACCCGTCGAAGGCCACTCCCAGCACCGGGCCGGCGTCGCCGTTATCAGCGAGGCAGGAGGCAATGTGCGCATGATGGTGCTGGACCCCGACAAGCTCGACATCGGGCAGGTCAAGGGCATACTTGGTGGACAGGTACTCCGGGTGCAGGTCATGGGCGACCACTTCCGGCGCCACGTCGAAGAGCCGCCGGTAATGCGCAATGCCCTCGGTAAACGAGCGCATTGTTTCGTAGTTCTCCAGATCGCCGATGTGGTGCGACACGAAGGCATGCCGCCCGCGGGCCAGGCAAAAGGTGTTCTTGAGCTCGGCACCGCAACCCAGAATCGGCCGCAGCGCCGGCCGGGCAAGGGTCAGCGGTTCAGGGGCGTAGCCACGGGACCGGCGCACCGGGAGCTCGGCGCCGCGGAACACTCGCACCACCGAGTCGTCGGTGCGCATGTGAATCGCCCGGTCGTGGGTCAGGAAGGCATCCGCGATCCCGGTCAACCGGCGGCGGGCGTCGTCGTCGGAGTACGCGATCGGCTCGTCGGAGATGTTGCCGCTGGTCAGCACGATCGGAGCGGTCGTGGCGCGCAGCAGCAGGTGATGCAGCGGGGTGTAGGGCAACATCAAACCCAGGCTGCGGTTGCCCGGCGCCACGGCCGGCGCGACCGGGGCCTCCGGGCGGCGCGGCAGCAGCACGACCGGCCGGCGCCTGCCGGACAGCGCCCGCTCCCCCACCGGGTCGACCACGCAGAGCCGGTGGGCATCGTCCAGATCGGCCACCATCACGGCGAACGGCTTGTCCTCGCGGTGCTTGCGCGTGCGCAACAGGGCAGTGGCAGCCGAGTCCGAGGCTAGGGCCGCGACGTGGTAGCCACCGAGCCCCTTGACTGCCAGCACCGCCCCACCGGTCAGCAGCTTTGCGGCCTCGGCTAGCGGGTCACCGGGCAGCTCGTTGCCGCCGGCGTCGAGCAGCCTAAGCCGGGGTCCGCAAGCGGGGCAGCACACCGGTTGGGCATGGAAGCGCCGGTCGGCGGGATCGTGGTACTCCGCGGCGCACCCCTCACACATCGCGAACGGGGCCATCGTGGTGAGCGGCCGGTCGTAGGGCACATCGCGCACGATGGTGAACCTCGGCCCGCAGTTGGTGCAGTTGATGAACGGGTACTCGAAGCGGCGGTCGGTGGGATCGGCCAGCTCACGCAGGCAGTCCGCGCAGGTCGCGCTGTCCGCCGAGACCAGGGTGTCGCGCCGACCGTCGGCGTTGCTGGGCACGATGTGGAAACCGTGCTCCCCGGTCGGAACCATCAGGCTGGTCCGCACCTGGTCGATGACGGCGAGCGGCGGAGCCTGAGCCGGCAGCACCGCCAGGAACTCGCTGACCGCCTGCTGCGCCCCCTCGACCTCCACGAAGACCCCGGCGGTGTCGTTGCCGACCCAGCCGGACAGACCCAGACGATGCGCCAGGCCGTGCACGTAGGGCCGGAACCCCACGCCCTGCACGACACCTTCGACCCGCACCTCGACCCGGACGCTCTGCTGCTGCACCGCACGATTCTCTACCCCTTGACAAGATCCCCGCCCGGCACTGCACTTGGGTGCTCAGCCGAGGAGGGCTCAGTGCACGAGATGGCGATCACGCAAAGCGTGGTCCACGCAGTCTGTGAAAAGATGGGCGACGCGCAGGTTCGCCGGGTTTGCCTGGAAATTGGCACTTTGTCCGGCGTGGTGGCCGACTCCATCCGGTTCTGTTTTGAGGTCGTGACTGCGGGCACTACGCTTGAGGGAGCGTCGTTGGAGATCGTCCAACCCTCCGGGCAAGCGCGCTGCCGGGACTGCGGTGCCGAGTTCACGTTGAATGACCTACTGATGCTGTGTGCGTGCGGCAGTGCGAACCGGGAACTACTCGCGGGCGAGGAATTACGGATCCGGGAAGTTGAGGTGCTGGCCTGATGTGTGCGACCTGCGGCTGCTCTGGGGACACCATCCTCGTGCACCCTGAGCATGAGCACGGACATGAGCACGGACATGAGCACGGACACGGCCATGGGCATGGGCATCAGGAGCAGCAGACCCGGACCGTCACTCTCGAGCAGGCGGTGCTGGCCCGCAATGACGCGCTCGCCGAGCTCAACCGCGAATGGTTAGCGCAGCACGGCATCCTGGCGGTGAACCTGATGAGCTCCCCCGGCGCGGGTAAGACCACGCTGCTCGAGCGCACGATCCAGGAGCTGGGCGCCGACCTGCAGGTATCGGTTGTGGAGGGTGATCAGGAGACGGTGCTCGACGCGGACCGAATCCGGGCCACCGGCGCCCCCGCGGTGCAGATCAACACCGGGTCGGGCTGCCACCTCGACGCGACGATGCTGGCCGGCGGCCTCAAGACGCTGGACCCCCCAGACCGCTCGGTCGTACTGATCGAGAACGTCGGCAACCTCGTGTGCCCGGCCTTGTTCGACCTCGGGGAGCAGGCCCGGGTGGTCATCACCTCGGTGACCGAGGGCGCGGAGAAGCCGCGGAAGTACCCGCAGATGTTCCGCGCTGCGGACCTGGTGCTGCTCAACAAGATCGACCTATTGCCCTACGTCGATTTCAATGTCGAGTGGTTCCTCGAGGGAGCCCGCCGGGCTAACCCGGGCGTCGAGGTGCTGCAGCTGTCGGCAACCACCGGGGACGGCGTCGCCGCCTGGTACGACTGGCTGCGCGCGCGCCTGCCGTGATCGCCCGGCCGCCGGTTGCGCAGCGGCAGTCCTGTGATCACCGTTTGTGTGCGCTGGGCGACACGACGTGTCGCTGAGCGCACACAAATAACGATCATGCTCCGTCGGCAACCCTGCGCGATCGGGCTGATCGCCCGGTGTCAGTCGCCGACCGGTACTCCTCGGTCTCACCTAGCCCGAGCCCGGCGTTTCCTTGGCCGATCAAGGCGAAATTCGGTGGCTCGCCCATGGTGACGAGGACCTCGAGCCCAGCGCCTTGGCGTAGAAGTCAATGGAGGCGGGGACATCGCGGACACCGAGGGTGGTGCGGCTCCTGAGGAATCGGATGCTCACGCCGGCAATTCTGGTCCCGCCGGCGGTGGCGCGCTACCGCCGTGCACTACGCCGGCGACCAGGGGCAGGACCCCGGCAAGTAGTTCGGCAACGGGCGTCTCCGCAGCCGCGGCCGCCGGGCGGGTGAGGAAGCAGTCGGCGTGGTACCAGCCCGTCGCTTCCTTCCCGGTCGGGTCCAGGCCGCGCAGGACGACGGCTTGGTTCGCCGCCTCGTACTCCTCACGGCCCGCGAAGCGTCGCTGCCGGAACGTCAGTCCCGTTACCCGCTCGGTGACCAAGTCGTACCTGGCGAACGAGTCGGCGATCTCGTCGTAGCCGAAGACGCGCAGCACGAAGATCGCCAGCCAGAGATCGTGCGGATCACCGACCGCCCGGAGGAGCCGGTCGAAAGTCCGGGCCCCGACGTACCCCACACCCCCAGTGGAGATGATCATGCCGACATCACGGACACCGGCGGCCATCACCGATGACGGATCCGACGTCTCCAGGTCCTCAGCCCAACCCCCGGCCACCAGACCGGCCCGGACGGCGTAGTCGATCGCGGGCGCCGCGACATCCAGGCCGAGCACCGTGACCTCGGGGCGGCGCAGCCGACGAGCGTAGAACCCCTCGTCGGCCTTGATCAACTCGTCGGGTGGTAGCCCCGCCAGGGCAGGGTCGGTGCAGCGAGCGGCGATCTCGTTCAGGCCGACCTCGCAGCGCAGCAACGCAGCGTTGATCCCGTAGGAGCAGCAGACATCGAGGATCGTCCGAGGGCGTCGGGCGCGCACCGAGGCGGCGAGCACAGCCTCGAAGACCGGCAGCGCCTGCTGCGGTACCTGGTAGTCCAGGCCGTTCAGGGTGCGGAAGTACGCCCTCGGATCAGGCTGGTTGTAGATCCCGGTGAAGTCCGCCTTGCGGTCGCGGATCAACGCCCCGTCATCAATCATCGGTACCCCCTCGAGCCGCCGAGCTTTCGTATTCGGCGGCGAGCAGGTCCTGTAGTTCGTGGACCGCTTCCGACAGCTTATCGGCGAACACGGACATCTGCTCGCGCACCGCGCGCGGCGTGCTCAGGTAGAGATCGAAACGGTCGGGGAGCAACGCGTAGCCGATGCCGATGCATTTCTGACTGGTCGATCCGAACCCGAAATACTGGACATTGGGGGACGGTACTGCGCTGGTGCTCAGGTAGTCGTCCCGCATCGTGAGCCAGCCCGGGCTCTCATAGAGGGTGAGCGGCTCGGAGTATTCCGCGCCGTGCCGCTGCTGGATCAGCTGCAACTCCCACAGGTGCTGCTCGGGCGCCTGCCCCGCCTGGCACTCCCTCGCACGGTGTACATGCTTCTCCGCGGCGGCCCGGAACGCCGCCCGGCGGGTCTGCTCGTCGGTTTCCGGGTCGTCCATCGCGGTCACGAACCGGACCACCTCGGGTGTGACGACGCGCATCGCCTCAGTGCGTCCATGCCGGTAGCGCCGGGTGGCGATCGACTCGTACGTGGCGCCCACGTGGCCCTTGGCGCGCTTGTGGGCGAGCTGGAAAGCCAGCTGCGCGAACGCGTCGGGCGACATCCGCAGTTGCTTGGCCCGGCCGCTGCTGAAGTTTGCGATCGACAGCACTGAAGTAGCGGTGTCGGCCGCGTACACGGCGAACGAGGCGGCCGCGGCCCGCACGTCGGCCTGCAGGTCGGCGTCGAGCACGAAATCGAGCGGCACGTAGGCCGGGGTCCCCTGCGCCTGCGCCCCCGAGCGGCGCGAGTGCTCCTCCGCCGACGAGCCCAGAATTGTGTCGATGAAGTTCACGATGGTGGTGCCGTCGAGCTTGCAGTGCTCGCCGTTGAGGCCTGCCGTCCCATCCCGGAAGACGATCAGCGACAGGGCCTTGTCGAACCACCGGTTGCCGCTGTCGCCGTGCAGCAGCTGATCGCACGCTTTCAGCGCGTCTTCTGGGGTGGTGTCCTCGAGGCATAGGCAGAACAAGGCGGTCTCCACCGCGTCGAGCAGCTCCGCGTTGCCGGGATCGCAGTCGAGCAGTGCCTGCCGGCTCGCTGCCCACTCCGCTCGTGCCTTGGTGGTGAGATGTCCGACCGAGGTGCCCGGCGCGGCCGGGGTCGCGCCGGCCGCCATGACCGCGCGCAGCCCGGCTGCGAGCTCGTCCACCGTGTGCGGACGACCGTTGCGGCCGATCACGTCCAGGCGGAACATGGTGCCGCGGAAGAAGACCACGATGTGGCGTTCCTGGGACGGGCCCGGCCAGCCGTCGCTGTAGGGCGTGCGGGCGCTGTCCTGCACCGGTCCCGGGATCCGGGTCGCCGAGAATAGGTACTTGTTCTGCACCATGGACAGGGCCCGTCCCCGATGGACGGCCGGCGGAATGCGCTGCTCATCGATCATCAGCTTGTAGTTGACCGCCGCGGCGACGAGCCCCGCGGCCCGATCCACCTGTCCCTGATCTGAATCCGCGAAGAGGAAAAAGAAGTTCGCGTTGAGCGCGATGCGATCGCGGCGGCCCAGATACCGGTATGGCCAGAACCGGTCGAGCCAGCTGTGCACTCCGTCACTGGCGTCGTACTGCTCGAGCTCGGCCTGGAGCGCTCGAGCGGGGCCGTCGGGCCGCAGGAACGACGCCACAGCGGACTCACTCGCCGCCAGTTCGTCCGCCGTCAACAATGGCTTGCACCACTCGAGGAACTTCTCGCAGCTCTCCTCCAGGCTGGGCAACGGTACCCGCGGCAAACGATCTTCGTTGCCGAAGGTGAGGGGAGACAATTCCTGGTCGCAGTGCACGATCATCCTTGAGCTCGGTCTTCGGAACGGGCTGGACGCGCTAGTCCATCAGCTGGTCGGACCGCACCGCACTGCCCTCGGCGGCCAGGTGCACCGGCGCGACGCGGCCGAAGAGCTGCCGCGTCCGTGCGACGGTGCCGATGACCCCGGGACGTTCGCTGTACGCGAAGATCGCCGAGTGCCGCGCCGTCCCGCCTTCCACTGCGGTCACGCGGTGCAGAGAGTACCGACCCGTGAACAGCTGAAGATCGCCCGGACGCAAAGCAAGGCGACGGATCAGGCGCTCACCGCGTCCGGCCAGTACATCGCGCACCTCGTCGAGGTTTTCCGCTCGCGCCGACCTGATGCTCGGGCAATACTCGAACACGCCGCCGGCCTGCGGCTGCTGGGTGAGCATGCTGACCGTGAACTCGTTCGTGTCGAAATGCCACGGATGCGCCCGTCCCGGCGTGATGACGTTGAGGCACACCCCGGACAGGGGATCCGCGAGCTCGTGGACCCGAGGCAGCGCGAAGCAGCTGGCGACGAAGTGCTGGAACAGCGGGCTGGCGTAGAGCTGATGAATGATGAAGTCACTGGGGATGCTGTCGCGCGCCACGAACGCGTTGCCGCGCTCCATCGTGGTTCGGGCCGGATGACCGTCTGGCAATGACGGGTCCGCGGCCGTGTTGTACGCGTTGACTGTCTCGACTCCGTAGTACGCTCGAGGCGCGATCTCCCCGCCTTCCCGCCGCATCGCGTCGCGCAGGGAAACTCGCACAAAGTCGGGCAGCACGCAGCAGCCGACGGTCTGCAGCTCATACCGGACGCCAGACACGATATCCCTCCAGCCGGCGCCGGTCGGATCCGACAGCGGATAGCGGGCGGTGTCCACAACGTGTTCGACCACTCGAGCGATCAGCATCCTCTCCCGCTCAAACCGCGATTCGGCTCCGAACGGCGCCCGGAGCGGTGCGAGAAACCGCCATTCGGCTCCGAATGGCGCTAGCCTGCACGGCGGTGACCGAGCTACGTACTGCCCATACCGCTGACCTGGATACTGCCACCCTGACGGCGGCACGTGCCCTGCTCGACGATGTCTTCGACGACATGACCGACCACGACTGGGAGCATTGCCCTAGGCGGAGTGCATGCCCTGGTGTGGGAGGGGGTCGAGCTGGTTGGCCATGCATCCGTCGTACAGCGCCGGCTGCTCCACGACGGACGGTCACTACGCGCGGGCTACGTCGAGGGTGTGGGGGTACGCGCGGACCGGCGCCGCCGCGGGTACGGCACAGCCATGATGGAGGCGCTGGAGCGAGTGCTGCGCGGCGCGTACGACCTGGGTGCACTGGGCGCCACCGACGAGGCCGCGGACTTCTACGCGGCGCGGGGCTGGAAGTTGTGGCAGGGGCCCTCCTCGGCGCTCACTCCGACCGGCATCCAGCGCACCGCACGGGAGGACGGCTGTCTCTACGTGCTCCCGCTGGCAGTCCCGCTAGACCTGTCCGGCGAGCTCACCGCCGGAGTTCAGCGTTACGGCGACGTCGACGCGCAGGGATAAGGATAAGGACAACCGCTGAGGCCCCACACTACGTAGGCGGCACGCCAGGATAGGGAGCCCTCTCGCGGCCAGGCTGGCGCGAGAGGACTCCCTACGGTGGTCAGGGCTTGCGGGGCTCGCCCCGATAGGTCCCGAATGACCAGCGGTTGCCTTCGAGGTCGCGCAGTGCGAATTCCCGTGAGCCGTAATCGGTGTCGTGCGGCACGTCGATGATGTCGGCGCCCGCTGCCGCGACCCGAGCGTGCAGCCCGTCGATGTCGTCGGCGACCACGTACGCGCCGAAGCTGCCCGGCTGCACCGGCCAGTGATCGTCGGGGGTCTCCCGGGCGGAGCCGAGCATGATGCCGCCGCCCAGCGGCCAGGACAGCTGGGCGTGGTGCACCACGTCACCGTCGCCGTAGACGGCGGTTTCCTCGAACCCGACGACGTCGACGAGAAAGCGGATCAGGGCGCGGGCGTCGCGCGCCCGCAGGGTGGGCCATACCTGGGGTGGCGGGGTCGTATCGCTCATAAGGGCAAGCCTGCTCCCTGGTGCGGCTGGCAGGCTTGGACGTTCCCGAACTCTTCGGCCAGCCACGTGCTGGGCGCCCGGCCGGTGAAGTCCACGAAGTCGCGCACGAGGTGAGACTGGTCGTAGTAGCCGTGACAGGCGGCGACGTCACCGATGCGGACCGGACCGGTCATCGCGACACGCTGCAGCGCCCGGCGCGCGCGATCAAAACGGATCACGCGGGCGGCTGCCTTCGGCGTCAGTCCGAGCTCGGTACGGAACATGCCGGCCAGGTGCCGGTCGCTGTAACCGACAGAGCTCGCGAGCGCGCTGACTGGCATCCGACCGCCGCTGTCGAGCAGCAGCCGCCAGGCATTCTCGACGGCGGTAGGCGCCGCCGCGCCGCCGTCCATGCGCCGCTTCAGCACCTGACCGAGGACGTGGTCGAGCACAGCGAAGCGATGCTCCCAGGATGGTGCGTCCCGGAGCCGATCGTGAACCTCGCCGCAGACCTGGCCGAGAACCTCGGCGGCGTCGCCGTCATACCCGGCCAGCTCGCCGGCCGGCAGCCCGAACAATGCCCGAGCGGAGAGCGGGTTGACCAGCAGCTGGATGCCGGACTGCGCACCGTCGTGAGTGAGCACCACCGGCGAGGTGTGCAGTCCACCTGCGACGGTGTCATAGACGCCGGCCGGCCGCCGCGGATCGACGTGCTGCGCGATCTCCAGGGGCTCGTCAATGGTGAAGATCAGCGTCAGGTACGGCGACGGGAGCCCGAGATGGCGGGCCGGCGCCACGCCACGCTGCCGGTAACCGTGGTAGGCCGCCACCGCGCCGCCAACTGGACCAGCCGGACGACGCTGGACCGCCTCGTTGATCGCCTCGTCCGTGCTGTCTCTGAAGCCCACCCGTTCAGAATCACAGAGCGGCACCGGCCGCGGCAACCATCCGCGATCAGGGGTTGCGCAGTCCCAGGTCGCGAGCTGACCCCTGGCGATCGCGTTCCACTCGACGCTGGTGGACACCGCGCGCAGCACCTGCCGCCACGGCCGGTACGGGGGCGCGCCACTTGACTCCGCCGCCGGCCCCCACGCCACCGGCCGCCCCGTGTCGTCGCGAGCCCGGTCAGCTCCTGCGCCATCCGGGTCTTGCCGATCCCCGGCTCCCCCCCGGCACAGCACGACGCGCGGATGTGCGGCGAGAGCCGAATCGAGGTGCTCCACGAGCGCGGCCAGCTCCCGTTCGCGACCCACCAACTCGGTGCGCATCGGTGGCCCCGCCCCCGTCATCCCGACCTCTATTCAAGCGCAGGAGCTCATAGTTCGACGAGTTCGCGTGGGCGGTGGTTGAGGCGGGTGGCGCCGTCCTGGCCGACCACGACGATGTCCTCGATGCGGGCGCCCCAGCGGCCGGGCAGGTAGATACCGGGCTCGATGCTGAACGCCATTCCCGGTTCGAGGACCAGGTCGTTGCCGGCCACGATGTAAGGCTCCTCGTGCACCTCCAGGCCAATACCGTGGCCGGTCCGGTGGATGAACCGCTCGCCGAAACCGGCCTCGGTGATCGGGACCCGGGCGGCGGCGTCCACCTGCTGCGCGGTCGTCCCGGGCGTGACCGCCGCCACCGCCGCGTCCTGGGCGGCCTGCAGCACCGCGTAGGTCGCGGCGACGTCGGCATCGGCCGGTTCGCCCAGGCTGTAGGTGCGGGTGCAGTCGGAGTTGTAACCCTCGGGGGTGGGTCCGCCGATATCGACCACCACTACATCCCCGGGCTGAACCACCCGGTCGGAGACGTCGTGATGCGGGCTTGCCCCGTGCGGGCCCGAGCCGACGATGACGAATGCCGCTGCCGTGTGTCCCTCAGCCACGATCGCCGCGGCCACCTCGGCACCGATCTGCGCCTCGGTGCGCCCGACCCGCAGCCACTCCCCCATCCGGGCGTGCACCCGGTCGATCGCCTGGCCTGCGGCGGTCAGCGCGGCGATCTCGGCGGCGTCCTTGCGCATTCGAAGCTGCCGCAGCACCGGCGAGGCCAGTTGCTGCTCGCAGGCCGGCAGCGCGGCCCGCAACCGCAGCACGTGCGCCGCGGGCATCGCATCCCCGACCGCCACCCGGGCCGGTCGTTGTAGCAGGCCGGCGACCACGGCGTACGGGTCGGCACCGTCGGCCCATTCGGCGACCTCCAGGCCGAGCCCGGGCACCTGGGTGCCGTCCAGCCCGGGCCGTTCCAGTGCAGGGACCACCAGCACCGGGTCACCCTCAGCGGGCAACACCAGGCAGGTCAGCCGCTCATGGGACTCGCCGGCCACCCCCAGCAGGTAGCGCAGGTCCGGGCTCGGAGTGATCAGCAGGGCGTCCAGGCCGGCGTCCCGGGCGGCCTGCTTGGCCCGGGTCAGGCGAGAGGTCAGCGTCTCAAGAGGCACAGTGAAAGCCTAGGACCTGCAGCTGGCAGGCTGTGCTCATGGATGCGCCCCTGCTGCTGCTCGACGCCGCGAGCCTGTACTTCCGGGCCTACTACGGGGTCCCGGAGTCGATCACCGCCCCGGACGGCACCCCGGTGAACGCGGTGCGGGGCTTCACCGACATGGTCGCTCGGCTGATCGACCAGCGCCGACCGTCCCGGCTGGTCGCCTGCCTGGACCTGGACTGGCGGCCGGCCTTCCGGGTCGCCGCGATCCCGTCCTACAAAGCGCACCGGGTGGCCAGGGAAACCGGGCCGGGCGCTCCCGACGTCGAGCAGGTGCCGGACGCCCTGAGCCCGCAGGTCCCGCTGATCCTCGAACTGCTGGCCGCCGCCGGCCTGGCCACCGCAGGCGCCGACGGGTACGAGGCCGATGACGTGATCGGCGCGCTGGCCGCAGCCGAGCGCCGCGACCCCGTCGAGGTGGTCAGCGGTGACCGGGATCTGTTCCAGGTGGTGCGCACCGAGCCGACGTCGGTGCGGGTGGTTTACGTCGGGCGGGGGCTGGCCAAGGCGGAGGTGATCGGCCCTCTTGAGCTCGCGAAACGGTACGGGCTGCCCGACGCCGGCGCCGGGCCCGCCTACGCGGACATGGCCGCGCTGCGCGGCGATCCCTCCGACGGGCTGCCCGGAGTACCGGGGGTCGGCGAGAAGACCGCAGCGACCCTGATCAGCCGCTTCGGCTCGGTCGAGGGCCTGCTCGCCGCACTCGACGACCCGGCGGCGGCGATCGCCCCGGGGGTGCGGGGCAAGCTCCGGTCCGCCCGGACCTACCTGGAGCTGGCTCCCACCGTCATTCGAGTGG
Source organism: Pseudonocardiaceae bacterium (assembly GCA_036521655.1). Classification (GTDB taxonomy): domain Bacteria; phylum Actinomycetota; class Actinomycetes; order Mycobacteriales; family Pseudonocardiaceae. The sequence continues at coordinate 16,578 of DATDHI010000038.1, forward strand.
CCGCCGATGCCCCGGTACGGCAGGACCGCGACGACACGCTGCCCAGCTCGCCGGCCGACCCCTCCGCCCTCACTGCGCTGCAGCGGAAATGGGGCCTGGGCACCGCGGTCGACCGGCTCATCGCGGCGCTTCAGGCTCGGGGCTGACCGGCGTCCTCGGCGAGCAGGTCGCTGGCCTTCTCCCCGATCATCATGGTGGTGATGTTCGGGTTGACGGCTGGCAGGAAGGGCATGACGGAGGCGTCGGCGACCCGTAGCCCGGTCACGCCCTTCACCCGCAGCCTCGGGTCGACCACGGCCTCCGGGTCGTTCACCGCTCCCATTCTCGCCGTGCCCGCGGGATGGTAGACGGTGTTGTGGGTCTTGCAGAGGTAATCGAATAGTTGCTGGTCGGTGACTGCGTCCGGGCCCGGTGCCAGCTCGTGTTCGATCCAGCCCTTCAACGCCGGGTGCTCGCCGATCCGGCGCGCGAGCTTGACTCCGGCGAGCAGCACCCGAATATCGTGACCTTCGGGGTCGGTGAAATAGCGCGGATCCACCCTGGGGGGATCCCGGAAGTCGCGCGTCCGGAGCCGGACCGTCCCACGGGACCGGCCGCGGGTGACGTTGGGTGTCAGGCAGAAGCCGTTCGACGTCGTCGGATAGCCCCAGCGCAGGGTGTTCAGATCGAAGGGCACCGAGCCGTAGTGCATCATCAGGTCAGGTCGGTCCAGTCCCGGTTCGGTCCGGGTGAACAGACCGATCTCCCACCATTGCGTGGAGCGGGTGACCATCGGCCGCGAGGCCTCCCACATCACCAGCCCCTCGACGTGGTCATCCAGGTTGGACCCGACGCCGGGGCTGTCCACCAGCACGTCGATGCCGGTCTCACGCAGGTGCTCGGCCGGTCCGATGCCGGAGAGCATGAGCAGCTTGGGGGTATCGATCGCCCCCGCGGAGAGGATCACCTCACGCCGGACGCGCACTATGCCCGAGTCTCGGCAGTCCACGCCGATGGCCCGCTTGTCCGCGGCGAAGAGCACCTGCTTGGCCCAGGCGTCGGTGCGGATGACGAGGTTGCGCCGCCGGCCCATGATCGGGTGCAGGTAGGCGCGCGAGGACGACATACGGGTGTTGCCGTCCCCGGCGTTGATCTGGAACCAGCCCGCGCCCTCGGTGATCGTGACACCCTCGTTGAAACGCACAGTGGGTAGGCCGACCTCGGCCACAGCTTGCAGCACGGCCACACCGCACGGGTCGTCTGGCGGGATCTGCCGCAGCGTCACCGGGCCGCAGCGGCCGTGGTGCTCACCCGGGCCGTCGTTGTTCTCCAGCCGTGCGAGGAGCGGCCAGCACTCGTCGGCGCTCCAGCCCTCGCACCCCGTCGTCGCCCACTCATCGAGATCCTCCCGAGGGGGCCAGAAGGCGATACAGGAGTTGTGCGACGAGCAGCCACCGAGGACTCTCGCCCGGGAGTGCCGGACGAAGCTGTTGCCCTTCTCTTGGGGCTCGATCGGGTAGTCCCAGTCGTAGCCCGAGCCGACCAGCTGCGGCCACTGCTCCAGCCGCCGGAACTTCGGATCATCGACGTCGGACGGCCCCGCCTCGAGTAGGCAGACCGTGACCGACGGATCCTCCGACAGCCGGGCCGCCAAGACGCAGCCCGCTGAGCCACCGCCGACGACGACATAGTCGTACTCTTCGGCACGCTGCATCAGGCGTAGGTTCGCAGCAGGGCCAGGACCTGGTCGGCGTCCGGGCCTCCGGCCGTCAGGGTGGACTCGGCTGGGTCGAGGCGGCGTGCGGCCACCAGGCAGAACTCCAGGCCCGGTCCCGTCACGGTGGTGAGCGGCTGGTCCTCGGCGCCGAAGGACCAGGTCGCCCCGCTGGGGCCGGTCAGTACAGCGGCCACCGGGCCGTGGAGCGTGGCGCCTGCTCGAGCGAAGGCGTAGGGCAGGGTGCGCCAGGCAAGGCGGGCGATGTGCCACAACCGATCGGTCGGGACGAGGGTGACGCCGAGGGCGTGCGCGATGTCACCGGTGTGAATCCACATCTCCGACAAGCGGGTCGTGGCCAGCGTCCGGGCCGGCAGCTCGCCGATCACCCACGGCAGGCGTCGAGCCGGGTCGGACGCGGAAAGCAGGTCCCGCTCCGCCTTCGCCGCAGCCCGCCACCGTTGCAGCAGCTGCGGTCCCGGCGCACCCCGTTCGGATATCACCGCCTGCTCGGCACCCTCGTCGACGTTCTTGACTCCGGCGGGCATGAACCAGGTGAACCGCTCGCTGAACGAGCCGCCGGCTGCGGCCAGTTCGCTGGTCTGGGCCAAGTGCAGCACGACGTCAGCCACCGACCAACCAGGGCACCGAGACGGCATGCTCCAGCCGCGGTCGTCCAACCCGGCCAGCAGTTCGTCGAGTTCCCCCCGCTGCTCATCCAGTGCAGCAACCACAGCATCCACGCACCCGAACGCTAGTGGATCGATCGCGATTCGGCTCCGAATGGCGGTCTATGTGTCGCGCTAGAGACCCCGGGCCAGAGTGGCGATGTCGTCCTCGGACAGCGCAACTGCCAGCGTGTCCACGCCGTGCGGATAGATCACCCACTTGTCGCGGTAGTGGACCGCGAGGAGCGTGCACGGCCCGCCACCTTCAGACAGCAACCGCCCGCATACAGCCACCCGGCTGCGCTCCTCGCCGTACCGCTTCTCGGGTTCTAGGCCCATCGCGACATTCCCTTCCCGGTCGGTTGGAGACCGCACGAAGCCGCCCTGTGGGTCGGCATCAAACCTCCGACCGTCAGCAAGATCGAGAATGGCCGGCAGGCCATCCGGCCGACCAACGTCCGGCTGCTGCTCCAGCTCTACGGGATCGAGGCACCCGAAGCGGACACCCTG
>DATDHI010000039.1:0-18163 GCA_036521655.1 Pseudonocardiaceae bacterium
CCACCGACCTCGACGACCTGCTGGCCAGGATCGACCAGCACCAGCAGCCGACCACGCCAACTACCATCCCTCAGGCCGCGTGATCAACCCCCGACGGACTTCCGGAGGCGACCACTTAGCTGGGAAGACGGGCTCGCGGCAGGTATGCGGGAGCGCGCCGCCGGGTATCGTGGCCGCCGTGCGATGTGCGCACGGTCCGGAGTTTCCCAGGCGTGGATTCGTCGGCGTGCTCGGCGTGGGACTCGCCGCCGTCCTGGCTGGGTGCGCGTGGACTCGCGAACCGCTGCAGGTAGGGCCCGTACAGGTTCGTCCACCGCAGGCCGAGGAACCACCGCAGCCCCCGCCGCCGGTCGCCGAGCCAGGTGGCCGGGTGGCAGAGCTGCGCGCTGGCCCGGCCGGGACGCAGCAGATCGCGCTGACGGTCGACGACGGTTACTGCGATAGCTGTGTAGCTGGTTACGTCGCCTTCGCCCGCCGCACCGGCACTCATCTCACGTTCAGTCCCAATGGGGCCTATGCCGACGCCTGGGTACCCCATGCTGTGGTGCTGCGTCCGTTGATCGAGGCCGGCCAGGTGCAGATCATGAATCACACCTTCAACCATCTGGATCTCACCCGGCTGCCGGCTGCCCAAGTGCGGGAGGAGCTGGACAGCAATGAGCTGTGGATCACCAAGACCTTTGCCACCACCACGCGGCCCTACTACCGGCCGCCATTCGGTGCGCACGACTCGCGAGTGGATAACGCGGCGGCCGTGGTGGGATTCGACCGGTTAGTGATGTGGAATGGGTCCTTTGGTGACGCAAAGCTGCTCACGCCGGAGATCCTGATGGCTGAGGCCCGCAGGTATCTGCATCCTGGGGTGATCATGCTAGGGCACGCCAACCACGGAACAATACTGGGTTTGTTCGACCAGATCCTCCAACTCATCGATGACCGTCAGATAGAGCCGGTCACCCTTGACGAGATGTTCGGGACTCACCGACCCGCCCACCCAAGGTGAGAAATCCGCGCAGCCGCCCCACGTCGGCGATCCGTCGCTCGGCCAGCTGGTCGGCGGCGACGGCAGGCGGCACACCGTCCCGCTCGGCCAGCTCGAAGATCTCCCGAGTGGTGTCGAAGATCCGCGCGACCCGGGTCTTGGCTCGCTCGAAGTTGAAGCCGCCGATCTCGTCGGCGACCTGCACGACACCGCCGGCGTTCACCACGTAGTCGGGTGCGTACAGGATGCCCCGCTCATCGAGCAGTTTCTCCACACCGGGGTGTTCCAGCTGGTTGTTCGCCCCACCACAGACGATCTTGGCGGAGATCGCGGCAACCGTGAGATCGTCCAGTGCCGAGCCGAGGGCGCACGGGGCGTACACGTCCATCGGTTCGCTCACGAGCGCCTCGGTGCCCGGTGCCACCACGACGTCGGGATGCGCGGCGCAGACCCGCTCGATGGCCCGCTCGTTGACGTCGGCCACGATCACCTCCGCACCGTCGGTGACCAGATGGTCGACGAGCAGGTGTCCGACCTTCCCGACCCCGGCGACGCCCACCCGGCGTCCGGCCAGGGTCGGCGTACCCCAGACGTGCGCGGCTGCCGCGCGCATCCCCTGGAAGACGCCAAATGCGGTGAGGATCGAGGAGTCGCCGGCGCCGCCGTAGGCCAGCGAACGTCCGGTGACGAACTCAGAGTCCCTGGCGATGACGTCCATGTCCTCGACGTAGGTGCCGACGTCGCACGCCGTGATGTAACGCCCGCCCAACGACTGCACGCAGCGCCCATAGGCGCGCAGCAGCGCCTCGGTCTTGTCCCTGGTCGGGTCGGCGAGGATGACGGCCTTGCCACCGCCATGATCGAGCCCGGCGAGCGCGTTCTTGTAAGACATCGCGCGGGACAGGTGCAGCACGTCGGTGAGTGCGTCCTCCTCGCTGGGGTAGGGGTGGAACCGGGTGCCGCCGAGCGCTGGCCCCAGCGCCGTGGAATGGATGGCGATGATGGCCCGGAGCCCGGAGGGCTCGTCGCGGCAGAACACGACCTGCTCGTGGTCGCCGGATCGGAATACGTCGGTCACGGTGGTGACTCCCTCCCGCTTGGTCGCTCGCGCTGGTGGCGCGGCTGTTCGCAGCCTAAGCCGCCCACGGGGCCCGCACCCGCTGCGAACAACGGATGGCACCATCTGCCGGGTACGGCTGACGGGAACGTCGCGGAGGGAGCGAGCATGCGGGTCACCGGACTTGGGCATGCCGGCCTGTTCATCGAGACAGCTGCGGGCAGCGTGCTGTGCGACCCCTGGGTGAACCCGGCCTTCTTCGGTTCGTGGTTTCCTTTCCCGGACAACAGCGACCTGGACTGGCACACCCTCGGGCACGCCGACTACCTCTACATCTCGCATCTGCACCGTGACCATTTCGACGCCGATCTGTTACGCCGGCACGTCTCCAAGAACGCCACGGTGCTGCTCCCGGACTACCCCATCGACGAGTTGGAGCGCGAGCTCGCTGGTCTGGGGTTGCGGACCTTCCTTCGCATGACCTCAGGTGTCCCGGTGGAGCGTGACGGGCTGCGCATCATGATCACCTCACTGACCGGGCCCAGCGACGGGCCGATCGGCGACTCGGCGCTGTCGCTGGACGACGGCGCCACCGTGATCCTCAACCAGAACGACGCCCACCCGTTGGACATCGAGGAACTCCGCGAGTTCGGTGACGTGCACGGTTACTTCACCCAGTTCTCCGGCGCGATCTGGTGGCCGATGGTCTATGACCTGCCCGAGGGCGCGCGCAAGGAGTTCGCCCGGCGCAAGCGGGCCGGGCAGAGCGACCGGGCGCTGCGTTACATCGACGGCGTGGGCGCCGCGCACGTGTTCCCCACCGCGGGCCCACCCTGCTTCCTCGATGAGGAGCTCTTCGAGGTCAACGGTCAGGGCCGCGACGGGGAGAGCATCTTCACCGATCAGAGGGAGTTCCTGGCTGAGCTGCGCTCGGCGCGTCCTGCGGTGTCGGCGCACCTGCTGCTGCCGGGCAGCGTCGCCGAGCTGGACGGGCCGCGCTGCGAGCTCACCCACCGGCACTCGGCAGCCGAGATCGAGCACATCTTCGGCGCGAAGACCGCGTATCTACGGGATTACCAGACCAGGGCGCAGCCTGCCCTGGCCCGAGAGCGCGCCAGCCGGGCGCCGGTGCCCGCCGACCTGCTCGAGCAGCTCAAGGCCTGGTGGGAGCCGCTGCTCAAGCGTGCCGAGCACATCTGCACCGGGGTCGGCGGCCCGGTCCGGCTGGACGTCGGCGAGCTGTCGCTGGTGGTCGATTTCACCACCGCCGAGGTGCGCGAGTTCGCTGGCGAGCACTGCCGTTACCGGTTGTCCACGTCAGCGGAGCTAGTGGCCACCAACCTGGAGCGGCGCGAGGTGGACTGGTCGAACAGCCTGTTCCTCTCGCTGCGATTTCGGGCCAGCCGGGTCGGCCAGTACAACGAGTTCGTCTACATCTTCTTCAAGTGCCTGTCGCCGGAGCGCATCGACTACGTCGAGAACTGGTACGAGGAGCTCAACGATGACGGCGCGGACGTCGAGCTGGACGGCTGGCGGGTGCAGCGCCGCTGCCCGCACCTGCGCGCCGACCTGGGCAGGTTCGGTTCCATCGAGGACGGGGTGCTTACCTGCGCGCTGCACGGCTGGCGCTTCGACCTCGCTACGGGCCGCTGCCTGACCGCGGCCGGCCACGAGATCCGCGCTTCGCGTTCGTGAGTGCGTCAGCGGCCCCGTTGCTGCCACCACCAGCGGATCAGCACAACCAGGGCGGAGAGCAGGCCGAACAGGATCACCAGCTGTCCCGCGGTGGAGGACAGCCCAGTCGGGTCGCCCTGGGCGAGCACCCTTTCACGATAACCTGGGGAAGTGCGGACAACCCATTTCCGGCGGCGGATGGATGAGGAGTTCGGCCCGGTGAGAGCCGCCGCGCTGGTCCATGATCACGTGTTCTCCGAGCTCGGCGGCCGCACGGTGAACGGGGCGCTGGAGGCCGGGATCGACACCAAGCAGGTGTGGGCTGTGGTGTGCGCCACATTCGACGTCCCCGAAGCGCGCCGCTGACCCCCTCCCGCGTGTCGCGCTCTAGTGCCCGCTGTGTCGCCCTCTAATGTCCGGTGTGTCGTGCATCTGTGCTCACCCATGCCGGTGGGCGCGGCAGAGTAGCGCACTGGCGTGTCGCTCCTGACATCGAACACGTGTTCGGCTAGTGTGTTGTCCACAGCCGGGCCCTCTGTCCACAGATCCGGCGTGCGTCGCCGCGAAGTGTCGGTCCCACCGCCTAGCGTCGGCACCGACCCAGAAGACCCGATCAGCGAGGTGGACCGTCAGATGGCATCAGCACCCGACCGGGAGAAGGCGCTTGAGATCGCCTTGGCCCAGATCGACAAGCAGCACGGCAAGGGCTCAGTGATGCGCCTCGGCGAGGAGGGTCGGGCGCCTGTCGAGGTAATCCCGACCGGCTCGATTGCGTTGGACGTGGCGCTGGGAATCGGCGGCCTGCCCCGCGGCCGGGTGGTCGAGGTGTACGGACCGGAGTCTTCCGGAAAGACCACCGTCGCGCTGCACGCTGTGGCCAACGCCCAGCGGGCCGGCGGGATCGCTGCGTTCATCGACGCTGAGCACGCGCTGGATCCCGATTACGCGAAGGCGCTCGGGGTGGACACCGACGCCCTGCTGGTTTCCCAGCCCGACACCGGGGAGCAGGCACTGGAGATCACGGACATGTTGATCCGTTCTGGTGCGCTGGACGTCGTGGTCATCGACTCAGTGGCGGCCCTCGTGCCGCGGGCGGAGATCGAGGGTGAGATGGGCGACTCGCACGTCGGCCTGCAGGCCCGGCTGATGAGCCAGGCGCTGCGCAAGATCACCGGTGCGTTGAGCAGCTCGGGTACCACCGCCATCTTCATCAACCAGCTCCGGGAGAAGATCGGAGTGTTCTTCGGCTCCCCGGAGACCACCACGGGTGGCAAGGCGCTGAAGTTCTACGCCTCTGTGCGGCTGGACATCCGCCGGATCGAGACGCTCAAGGACGGTGCGGACGCGGTCGGTAACCGGACCCGCGTCAAGGTCGTGAAGAACAAGTGCGTAGCTGCCGGAACCCGCGTGTTCGACCCGGTAACAGGTCAGACGCACCTGATTGAGGACGTTGTCGACGGCCAGCTCCCGGTCCACGTGGTCGCCGCCGATAAAGCGGGGATGCTTCACAGCCGGCCGGTGGTCTCCTGGTTCGACCAGGGCGAGCAGGACGTGATGGGTCTCCGCTTGAGGGACGGTACCGAGCTGTGGGTGACGCCGGACCACAAGATCCTCACTGAGGCCGGCTGGTGCCCGGCAGGCCAGCTTGCGACCGGGGATCGAGTGGCGCGACCCCGCGAATTCCTCGGGTTCGGGGCCGCCGAACCGGTTACACCGGATCACGCTCGTCTGCTCGGCTACCTGATCGGTGATGGCTACGTCGGCGGCAAGACTCCGGTCACGTTCATCAACGTCAGAGAAGCGCTCCATGCCGACGCGGCCAGAATTGCCGCGCAGCTCGGATGCGACGCGAAGCGCCGTTCCGATGGCCTCCAGCTCGCGTTTTCGCACCGGCCGGGCGAGAAGAATGGCGTGCTTGAGTTGTGCCGGCAGGCCGGGATCTGGGGCAAGCTAGCATCCGAGAAACAGATCCCGCCGCTCTTCTTCGCACCCGACGTCTCTGCCGAGGTGCTCTCCAACCTGCTCTTCGGTCTGTTCGAAACCGATGGGTACGTGAGTCGTGAGCAGACTGGTGGGATCCGGGTGGGATACACGACCACATCGGCTCAGCTTGCCCAGCAGATGCACTGGCTACTGCTGCGGTGGGGGATCGGCAGCACGGTGAGCCGGCGGGACCCGAGCGCACAACGAAGCAGCATGATCCGCGGTCGTCGGGTCAGCGGGAAGCTGACCAGCTGGGAGGTGCGCATCGCCGGCGTCGACAACGTCAGCACGTTCGCCGATGCGATTCCCCTGTGGGGCCCCCGTGGGACCGTGCTCGTCAGGGAGCTCGCATCGCTCGATGGCCGGTATCGAGGATCCCAGCGGGTCTACCTTTCCCACGAGGTGACAGAGCCGGTGCTCAGCCATCTCGCGGGTCGCGGTGTCACAGCCCAGCAAGCAGCCCAGCTGATCGGTGAACGTGCGGGCGACCCACAGGGCGGGATGAGGCAGGTGCTGGGGGCGAGCCGGCTGCGTCGGGACCGGCTCACGCATCTCGCCGACGCCCTCGATGATGCATTTCTTCAGGAGATCGTCACTGAAGGGCTGTGCTACTCACGGATCGTCGCTATCCTGCCATCACGCCGGTGCCGGACATTCGATATCGAGGTCGATGAGCTGCACAACCTTATCGCGAACGATGTCGTCGTCCACAACTGCGCTCCCCCATTCAAACAAGCGGAGTTCGACATTCTTTATGGCCACGGGATTAGCAAGGAGGGCTCGTTGATCGATATGGGGGTGGAGCAGGGCGTCGTCCGCAAGTCGGGGTCCTGGTACACCTACGAGGGCGACCAGCTCGGCCAGGGCAAGGAGAACGCCCGTAAGTTCCTCGGCGACAACCCCGACATCGCGGCCGAGATTGAGAAGCGGATCAAGGATAAGCTCGGTATCGGGGCAAAGCTGGATGATGACCAGACCGTGCCAGCTCCGGTGGACTTCTGATGTCCACGACCGCACCGACGCGCCGAGGGGTGCGCATGAGTCTGGGAAGACCCGGTGTCCCAGCGTCCGATGGGGGGGATTCTCAGGATCCCCGCACCATGGGTCCCGCGGCCGCCGCACAGGGGGTCTGCCTGCGACTGCTGACGGCTCGGCCGCGCAGCCGGGCTGAGCTGGCCGACGCCCTGCGCCGACGTGGGATTCCGGAGGATGTCGGTGAGCCGGTGCTCGATCGCCTTGGCGAGGTGGGTCTAGTGAACGACGCTGCTTTCGCCGAGTCGGCGGTGCACTCCGCGCACAGCCACCGGCATCTGGGCAGCCGGGCGCTGACCGCTGAACTGCGACGTCGGGGGGTGCCGGATGGGATCGCGCGTGAGGCAGTGGCGAGGGTAACTCCGGAGGCCGAGGAACAGGGGGCTCGCGAACTGGTCCGGCGCAAGCTGCGCAGCAGCTCTGCGCGGGACGAAAGCACCCTGGCGCGCCGACTCGCCGGGATGCTGGCCCGCAAGGGCTACTCCGAGGGGCTGGTGGTGCGGGTGGTGCGCGACGAGCTCGGCCCGGGCAGCTGGCCTGCCGACGTTGACCCCTGCACGGACTGACCCCTGGGGGGTGGTTGCGGCGGTGCGACGAACTCGACGCCCGCTGGCAGGTCGTGCTGGGCGTGCGCGTCGCCCAGCAGCTGCAGCAGCGTGGAACGGAACTCCACGGCGGCTCGGGTGGGATGCACGTCCGAGCGATGGGCGAGCGAGATCGTGCGGGGCGGGATGGGGGGCACGAACGGCACACCGCGCAGCTCTGGGCGACCCTGCAGAACCATGCTGGGGACTACCGCGATCCCGAGCCCGGCCTCGACGAAGCTGAGAACGGCATCCATCTCGCCCCCCTCGATGGCGAAGCTGGGCTGGAACCCAGCCCGCTGGCAGGCCGCCAGGGTCATCGACCTGAGGTCGTAGCCGTCCCGGAACATCACCAACGGCCTGTCACGGAGGTCCTCAATCTGGAAGGAGTCGAGGTCGGGGTCCATGCTGCGCGACACGGCGACGGTGAGTTGCTCGCGAAGGATTGGCACGGTGTCCAGGGTGGGATCCCCCCGATGCAGCGGCGAGGTGATCACCGCGAGGTCGATGGCTCCGTCGGCGACCTGGCGTACCAGGTCACGCGACCCGCTCTCCTCGATGAGGAGCTGGATCCCCGGGTAGCGCATGTGGAAGCAGGCGAGCGCGTGGGCCAGTGGTCCAGTGCAGAGGCTTGGCGTGGCACCCAGCCGCAGCCGCCCCTGGCGGAGCTCGGCCAGTTCGTGCACCTGCAGCCGGGCGGTCTCGACGTCGGCAAGGATCCGTCTGGCGAAGGGCACAAGCACCTCCCCGGCCGGAGTCAGGCTCACGTTGCCCCGGGCCCGATGGAAAAGCTCGCTGCCCAGCTCGCGTTCGAGACCCAGGATCTGCTTGCTCAGCGAGGGCTGGGCGACGTGCGAGAGCTCGGCGGCCCGGGTGAAGTGGCGGGTCCGCGCCACGGCGAGGAAGTACACCAGTTGCTGCAGCTGCACCTCGATAGGATATGGCTATCGACACAAGCGTGACCATGTCTTTGACCTGCAACCTGGGCGCGGCTTACCGTCAGCCATCGCCGCGCGATCGGCGTGGGACGTCGGCGTCCCCGCTGAACTTGACCACACTGGCCTGCGACACTGGCTTGGGCCACTGACCCGAATCGACATCATGACCACCACATCACCGTCCCCGCAGTCCGGGGTAGCCCAGCCTGATCGGGTGCCGGGCGATCGGGCAGCGATCGCGGCCGGGACCCTGCGCACCGACCGCTGGTGGGTATCACCCGTGGCGACCGCAATCGTCCTGGGTGTTTTCATCATCTACACGACGGTCCGGCTATTCATGCGGGATTACTACTGGGTCGGGGAATACCACTACCTGACACCGCTGTACTCGCCCTGCCTGAGTGCCTCATGCGCTCCGGGTTCGTCGCATTTCGGCACCCCGCTTCCGGCCTTCCCGCTAGCCCTGCCGTTGCCGATTCTGATCTTTCCGATCCTTGCCGGGTTCCGGGCCAGCTGTTACTACTACCGCAAGGCAGGTTACCGGTCGTTCCTGCTCTCGCCACCCGGGTGCGCGGTGCCCGAGCGGGCGAGGAAGTACACCGGGGAGACCCGCTTCCCACTGGTTCTGCAGAACCTGCACAGGTATTTCTTCTACCTGGCCAGCGTGCTGCTGCTGATCAATACCTATGACGCGGCGCTGGCGTTCTTCCCGGCCCGTGGTGGCTTCGGGGTGGGTGTGGGCTCGCTGATCCTGCTGATCAACGTCACCATGCTGTGGTTGTACTCGCTGTCCTGCCATGCCTGCCGGCACATCTTCGGCGGTCGGCTCAAGCACTTCTCCAAGCACCCCGTGCAGTACTGGTTCTGGACACGAGTGTCCAAGCTCAACGGACGCCATATGCAATTCGCCTGGACGTCGCTGATCACGGTGATGCTCACGGACTTCTACATCATGTCCGTCTCCGCGGGCTGGATCGCCGACCTGCGCATCTTCAACTGACGAGGATCAGATACCCATGACCGAGATCGAGCGGCACGCCTACGACGTCGTGGTAATCGGCGCGGGTGGCGCTGGGCTGCGCGCTGCGATCGAGGCCCGCGAGCTGGGCAAACGCACTGCGATCGTCTGCAAATCCCTGTTCGGCAAGGCTCACACGGTCATGGCCGAGGGCGGTATCGCGGCGTCGATGGGCAATGCAAATCCACGGGACAACTGGCAGGTCCACTTCCGGGACACGATGCGCGGGGGCAAGTTTCTGAACAACTGGCGAATGGCTGAGCTGCACGCCAAGGAAGCATCGCAGCGCGTCTGGGAACTCGAGACCTACGGCGCGCTGTTTGACCGCACCAAGGACGGCAAGATCAGCCAGCGCAACTTCGGCGGGCACACCTACCCGCGGCTGGCGCACGTCGGTGATCGCACGGGTCTGGAGCTGATCCGCACGTTGCAGCAGAAGATCGTGTCCTTGCAGCAGGAGGATTTCGCCCAGTATGGCGACTACGAGGCCAACCTCAGGGTGTTCGCCGAGTGCACGATCACGGATCTGCTCAAAGACGGCGATGCGGTGGCGGGGGCGTTCGGCTACTGGCGCGAGACTGGCCGCTTCATCCGATTCGACGCACCGGCCGTCGTGCTGGCCACCGGTGGTATCGGCAAATCCTTCAAGGTCACCAGCAACTCCTGGGAGTATACCGGCGACGGGCACGCACTCGCGCTGGGCTGCGGTGCGGCACTGATCAACATGGAGTTCATCCAGTTCCACCCGACCGGGATGGTGTGGCCGCCCAGCGTCAAAGGAATCCTGGTCACCGAGTCGGTCCGGGGCGACGGCGGGGTGCTGCGCAACTCCGAGAACGAGCGTTTCATGTTCGGCTACATCCCGGAGGTCTTCACGGGGCAGTATGCGACCACGGAGCAGGAGGCCGACCGCTGGCTTGCCGACCCGGACAACAACCGCAGGCCGCCAGAGCTGCTCCCCCGTGACGAGGTCGCCCGCGCGATCAACTCCGAGGTGAAGGCCGGGCGCGGGTCGCCCCATGGTGGTGTGTTCCTGGACGTCTCCACCCGGATACCCGCTGAGGTCATCAGGAAGCGGCTCCCCTCGATGTACCACCAGTTCAGGGAACTGGCCGACGTCGACATCACGGCCGAGGCGATGGAGGTCGGCCCGACCTGCCACTACATGATGGGCGGCGTGGAGGTCGACCCGGAGACTGCGGCGGCGTCGGTGCCGGGCCTGTTCGCGGCGGGTGAGGTCGCGGGGGGCATGCACGGTTCGAATCGGCTGGGTGGCAACTCGCTGTCCGACCTGCTCGTGTTCGGCCGCCGGGCTGGCCTTGGTGCGGCGGCTTACGTGGACTCGCTGGGCGCGGCGCTGCCATCGGCTCGTGAGGACGACATCGAGGTCGCGGTGCAGCGGGTGGTGGCCCCCTTCGGGACGGGGGCCGACTCGGACAGCCATGGCGGGGCAGCGGAGAACCCCTACCGGCTGCACCAGGAACTGCAGCAGGCCATGAATGATCTCGTCGGCATCATCCGCCGGGCCGCTGAGATGGAGCTGGCCCTGAAGAAGCTCGACGAGCTGCGTCGGCGCGCCCAGCACGTCGTGGTAGAGGGTCACCGTCAGTTCAACCCAGGCTGGCACCTCGCGCTGGACCTGCGAAACATGATCATGGTCAGCGAGTGCGTCGCGCGAGCGGCGTTGGAGCGTACCGAGAGCCGGGGCGGGCACACCCGGGACGACTACCCGGTGCTGGATCCGCAGTGGCGGCGCCTGCTGCTGGTCTGCGCGCAGCAAGCCGGCAGCGGAGACATTCAGGTCCGGCGCAAGGAGCAGGTTCCGATGCGCGCGGACCTGGTCGAACTGTTCGAGCTCGACGAGCTGAAGAAATACTTCACCGCCGAGGAGCTCCCCGGAGGGAGGGACTGAGATGGGCTACCAGCAGCACTTCCGGGTGTGGCGGGGCGACACCGACGGCGGGGACCTTGCCGACTTCGACGTGGAGGTCAACGAGGGGGAGGTGGTTCTCGACGTGATCCACCGCTTGCAGGCCACCCAGGCCCCCGACCTGGCGGTGCGGTGGAACTGCAAGGCAGGCAAGTGCGGATCGTGCAGCGCCGAGATCAACGGCCGACCACGCCTGCTGTGCATGACCCGGATGTCCATTTTGCCGCCAGAGCACACCGTGACGGTCACTCCGTTGCGGGCTTTCCCGATCATCCGCGATCTCGTCACCGACGTCTCCTACAACTACCGCAAGGCGCGCGAGGTCCGGGCGTTCGTGCCGCCCAAAGGTGTGGAGCCTGGCGAGTACCGGATGCAGCAGATGGACGTGGAGCGCTCGCAGGAGTTCCGCAAGTGCATCGAGTGCTTCCTGTGCCAGAACACCTGCCACGTGATCCGCGATCATGAGGAGAACAAGGAGGCCTTCTCCGGGCCGCGCTACCTCATGCGGATCGCCGAACTGGACATGCACCCGCTGGACGCGGCCGCTGAGGACGGCGTGGACCGCAAGAAGGCCGCGCAGGACGAGCACGGCCTGGGCTTGTGCAATATCACCAAGTGCTGCACAGAGGTCTGCCCCGAGCACATCAAGATCACGGACAATGCGCTGATCCCCATGAAGGAGCGGGTGGTCGACGTCCGTTTCGACCCGCTCGCCCGGCTGTTCCGTCGCAACCGCGGCTAGCTCAGCGGCGGCGGAAGAGCGGTTGACCCCAGCCGTAGCCTTGATCGAGTGCTGAGCTACGGGCTGCGGCTGGCGCGCGCCGGGTTCCAGCGCTACGCCACCTACCGCCAGGCCGTGTTCGCTGGCCTCGTCACCAACACCGTCTTCGGTTTCCTGCGCACCGCTATCGTGCTCACCGTGTTCGTCGGCTCGGCGCGGGTGGCCGGCTACGACCCGGCATCGGCGGTCACGTTCGTCTGGGTCGGGCACGGTCTGCTGGCCGTTGTGATGATCTTTGGAGAAGCCGAGCTGGCCGGCCGGGTGCGCACCGGTCAGATCAGCGCCGACCTGCTCCGGCCCGTCGACCTGCAGGGGGCGCTGCTCGCTGAGGACCTCGGACGCGCCGGCTCGCGGTGCTGACCGCTTCGCTGTGCCGGTGGTGATCGGCGGGCTGGCATTCCAGCTGGCGCTGCCGTCCTCGCCCGTTCGCTGGCTGCTCTTCGCCCTCGGCGTGGTGCTCGCTGTGGTGGTCAGCTTCGGGCTGCGCTTCATGCTCAACCTCACCGCATTCTGGCTGCTCGACTCGCGTGGCGTGCTCACGATCTACGGCGTCGTCGCGCCGGTGCTGGCCGGGCTGCTCATTCCCCTGCCGTTCTTCCCGGGCTGGGCGACTGCGGCACTGTCGGCGATGCCGTTCGCGGCGATGATCCAGACCCCGACCGACCTGCTGCTCGGGCGGGGCGACGCCGCCAGGCTGCTGGCCTTCCAGCTGGTGTGGGCGATGTTGCTCCTCGGTACCGGGCGGCTGGTACTGGCGCGGGCGGTGCGCCGGCTGGTGGTGCAGGGTGGCTGAGCGGCTGGAGGCCTACCGCCGGCTGCTGAGTGGCGCGGTGCGCAGCCAGCTGGCCTACCCGGCATCCTTCGGCCTGCAGCTCGTGGGCCAGGCGCTCGTGCAGGTCGTCGACCTGCTGGCGATCCTGGTGCTGTTCGGCCGGGTCAGCGCGATGGGGGGGTTCTCCCGCGACGAGGTGCTGCTGATCTACGGGCTGGCCTCGGTGGGCTTCGGGCTGGCCGACCTGGCCGTCGGACAACTGGACCGGCTCCCGGAGCTGATCCGCAGCGGTGAGCTGGACGCGATGCTGCTGCGCCCGCTGAGCGTGCTCGGCCAGCTCTGCGCCGCCGACGTCGCGCTGCGCCGGCTCGGCCGGGTGGTCGCCGGCGCGGTGACGTTGGGCTACGCGCTGCTCGCGGTGCACATCGCATGGACGCCGGCGCGGGTGTTGCTGGTGATCGTCTCCCCGCTATCGGCCGCAGTACTTTTCGGCGCGATCTGGGTGGCGGCCACCTCGGTCTGCTTCTGGGTGGTGGACGGCCGGGAGCTGGCCAACAGCGTGACCTACGGGTCCAACGAGTTGACCAGCTACCCGATCACCATCTATTCCGACTGGGTGCGCCGGCTGTTGGCCTTCGTCGTGCCGGGCGCGTTCGTGGCGTATTACCCCGTGCTCGGGTTGCTGGGCAAGCCCGACCCGCTGGGCCTGCCAGCCGTGCTGCCGTGGTGCGCACCGCTGGTGGCGGCGGTGACCGTGGTCGCTGCGGCGCTGGCGTGGCGCAGTGGCCTGCGGCGTTACGTGGGGACCGGATCGTGAGCGCCGCCTGTCAGGGTCGGGCCGGCTCGCCGGCGGTCGAGACCGAGGGGCTGCGCCGCGAGTTCAAGCGCCGCGGCTCGGAGCCGGTGGTCGCCGTCGACGGCGTGACGTTGTCGATCGCTCGCGGTGAGGCCGTCGGGTTCCTCGGACCAAACGGCGCCGGCAAGTCGACCACGATCAAGATGCTGACCGGGATCCTGGTGCCGACCGCGGGCCGCATCCGGGTGTGCGGGCTGGAGCCGGTGCGCCGGCGTCGCGAGCTGGCCCGCCGCATCGGCGTGGTGTTCGGCCAGCGCAGCCAGCTGTGGTGGGACCTTCCGCTGCTGGAGAGCTTCGAGCTGCTGCGCGCCGTGCACCGGGTACCGGCCGCGGTATTCGCGGCACGCCTGCAACGGCACGTCGAGCTGCTCGACATGGCGGGGTTCCTGCGGGTGCCCGTGCGGCAGCTCTCGCTCGGTCAGCGGATGCGGGGCGAGGTCACCGCAGCCCTGCTGCACGACCCCGAACTGGTGGTGCTCGACGAGCCGACCATAGGCCTCGACCTGGCCAGCAAAGAACGGCTGCGCGCCTTCCTCGCCGGGGTCAACGCCGAGCGCGGCGTGACGCTGCTGCTCACCACGCACGACCTGCCCGACGTGGAGCGGTTGTGCCGCCGGCTGGTGGTGATCGACCAGGGGCGGGTGCTCGTGGACGGGGAGCTCGACGCGCTTCGGCGGCGCTTTGGCGGGGCACGTCAGCTCGTGGTGGACCTCGTGGAGCCGTCAGCTGCGCTGGACGGACTGCCCGGCGTGCTGGGTGTCACCGTGGAGGCGGGCGGGCTGCGCCATCGGCTGGCGTTCTCGCCGTCGCAGACCACGGCCGCCGCATTGATCGCGGAGCTGGCGTGCCGGGTCGCGGTGCGCGACCTGACCGTCGCCGAGCCGTCCATCGAGGACCTGGTGCGCACGTTGTACGCGAGCTGACCAGCTCAGTGGGCCAGGGGTGGCGGGCTGGGTACCGGAGCGCCCAGGTACTCGCCGTAGAGACGGGCCCACGTGCCGTCGTCGATCGCGCGCTGCAGGACCGCGGTAACCCGCTCGCGGAGTACCTCGTCGCCAGGTGGCAGGCCGATGCCGTACTCGGTGGTCTCCACCGGATTGCCGGCCCGCCGAGGCCTCACCAGGTAAGGACCCGCGATGCCTACCTCGGCGCGCCGCTGCGGGGTGATCTCGTAACCGCCGAGCAGGAGGTCCGCCTCGCCCCGGCTCAGGGCCGCCTCGCGGCTACTCACGGCAAGGGGTTTGAAGCTGGTACTGGCGGGATCCACCCCCAGATCCCGTGCGATCAGCTCAAGGAGCGCGATATCGAATCCAGTGTATTTCTTTGGGCCGGTGGATCCCGCCAATACCAGTTGCGCCAGCCCCGGTGTTTCGTGGATTCCGACGATAAGCTTGTGCCGCTGGGTGATCCGGTCGATGGTCGGCGATCCGCTGCTCGCTGGACGGGCCGGAACGACGAGGTCGAAGGGGCTACCGGCGACGGGGGCAGGCCGGCCGCCGAACAACCCGGTGACCTCATCGACGGTTCGCCCCAGCACCCACAGCGCGGCGATCCCGAGCACTATGAACGCGACGAGTAGACAGCCGATCCGGCGCGGCCGCAGCCATCCGCGGCGATGGAGGCCTCTCAGTGCAGTCCACGCTCGGGCGCCGGGCGACGGTTCCGGTCTGGGCCAGGCATTCGGCCCCGCCGGTTTGCGCGGCGGGTCCGGCCAGGGATGCACCAGCGCATCATAGTGATCGGGCGCAGGGTCTTCCGGTTCGGCACGCCGCTGAGGGTCATCTGCTCGAGTCGACGACTGATGATTGCTCAGGGCCGCGAATCGAACTGGGACGACCGTTCCGTGGCGGATCCCCGGCACACCTGAGAGCATCCACCTCCGAACGGATCAGCAACAACGGCATTCGGAGCAATCTCGGCGTCCCTCGCCGCCGGCCACCGACCGGTTGGCGCAGTCGCGCAACCACCGTTCTCAGGTTTCGGCGAGCGTGCGCGGCGTCTCCCTAGGGTCCCCCGCCATGCGAACACACCCAATCCTTGCTCCCGCGGCGATCAGCGCCGTGCTCGCCCTCGCGCTTACCGGGTGCGCAACCTCCGCACCCCAAACCCGGCCGTCCAGCGCCGCCCCGACCACCGAACAGGAGGCCGGAGCAGGCCCCGCTGCGATGGCCAGTCCCGCCGCCGTAGCCGCGGGGTTGCGCGCGATCGACAGCATTGCCAGGCAGCTCGCGGCCGCGGGTGCGGACAAGGCCAAGGCCGTCCAGTTGGACGAGCAGATCGAGCCAGCCTGGAAGCAGATCGAGGACACGGTCAAGACGAATGACATGAATTCCTACCTGGCCTTTGAGAATGCGGCGACCGTGTTGGAGAACGCCGCCACCAACGGTGACAAAGCGGCCGCAACGAACGGTTCAACTGCCGTGACAGCCGCGGTGCAGAGCTATCTGGCCAAATACCCCGGATAACGGAGGGAGAAGCGTTGCCGTCGCACCGCCGCGCCAGACATCGTCCGAGTAATATTCTCAGAGATAACTCCGGCGATACCCCCAGAAGTATCCCTAGAGCCCTCGTTTCCGTGGGCGCCGCCCCGGCTACCGATATGGCGTTCCTCGCTACCAGGACGCCGGTGGATTCGATGGTCTCGACCAGCCAGGCGGTCGGGATAGGAGCCCACCTACCGGCCCCCGCCCCCGAGACTTCGCCGCTTCGCCTCATCAAAGCGGATGAACAAGCGAAAACGGACGAGCAGGATTTCGTCCTTCGGTATGTTCAGCCGGGCCTGGTGGGTCTCATCGACGGAACATTATCGACGCTGGCTCCCATCTTCGCCGCTGCGTTGCTGTCGAGCACTCACGCCGCCCTGTTCGTCGGGCTGGCCACCGCCCTGGGTGCGGGCATCAGCATGGGTCTGTCCGAGGCGCTCTCCGATGACGGCGGTCAGACCGGCCGGGGTGCGGCGATGACACGGGGCGCCGTCACGGGGGTGATGACCACCGTCGGTGGTGTTTTTCATGCCTTGCCGTTCTTCATCCCGAACATGGTGGTGGCACTGGTGTCCGCCAGCGTCGTGGTTGCAATCGAGCTCGCCGTGATCGCCTACATCCGCAAGCGGTACCTGGCGGTCTCGTTTCGTTCCTCCCTCATCCAGGTCATTCTCGGCGGAATCCTCATTGTTGCTGTCGGATTGTGGCTGGGAGGCTTCTGAACCCAAACTCAGGAGGCCAGGTCGGCGGTGATGCCCGGCACCTCTGGTGCGGGTAGTGCCACACCGCTGCGCCTGCGGCGGCGGTTCCGGCGCTCCAGGTAGCCGGCGAACGCCGACAGCGCGATACAGAGGGTGATATAGATCGTGCCGATGAACAGGGCGGTGGGAATGATCGGCCGGTCGAACTCAGCCAGACTGCCGAGGTATCGAGCCTCGAAGAGCAGCTCCTGGTAGGTGATGAGGAAGCCCAGTGCGGTGTCTTTCAGGAGGACGACGAGCTGGCTGACGATCGTCGGCAGCATCACCTGCACAGCCTGCGGGAACAGCACCGACCGCATGACCTGGCTCTTGCGCAGCCCCAACGCATACGCTGCTTCGCGCTGGCCCCGCGGGACCGCCAGCACGCCTGCCCGGAACACCTCAGCGAGCACGGATCCGTTATAGAGCGTCAGGCCTATGACCAGTGACCAGAAGACACCCAGCTGAATTCCGGCCTGTGGCGCTGCGTAGTACAAGAAGAAGATCATGATGATCAGTGGGAGCGCCCGGAAGAACTCCACGATCGCGAACGCACAGGTGCGTAGCCACGCATGGTCGGATAGCCGGGCGACTGCGAGTACGAAGCCGAACACCAGGGCAAACAGCGCTCCGACCACGAAAGCGCTCAAGGTCGCGCGCAGCGCTGCGAGCAGTTGTAGCTGCAGATTCTTGTAGAGCAGCCACTCCCATTTCTTGCCGTCGAACTGGCCGGTCACCCAGAAGCGGTAACCGATGAAACCCACCAGCGCGACGACACCCAGGGCGGCCAGCACGCTCAGCGCCCGATTACGTGCCTGGGCCCGTGGCCCGGGCCGGTCGTAGAGCACCGCAGTCATCGGGCCACGCTCCACCGCTTCTCCAGGGTCCGCTGCATCGCGGTCAGCGGGATGACCAGGATGAGGAATCCGACCGCGATCCAGAACATGCCAATGAGCAGCGGAGCGCCGCGCTCGGACAGCGCCGGAGTGATCTGGCCTGCCTCGGCCACCGAGAAACCGGCCGCGATCGTGGTGTTCTTCAGCAGCGCGATGAGCACGCTGGTGATCGGTGGCACGACGGACCTGACGGCCTGCGGGACGACGATCGCGGTGAGCGTCTGGACAAACGTGAGGCCCAGCGCCCTGGCCGCCTCGGACTGCCCCACATCAACCGTGTTGATGCCGGATCGCACGACCTCGCACACGAATGCCGCCGTGTAGACCGTGAGGGCCAGCACCGCCCTGGTGAAGAAGGAGACATCCACCAGTTCCAGGCGGGGGTAGGCGAACGCGAAGAAGAAGAAGACCAGCGTGAGGGGGGTGTTACGGAAGAT
>DATDHI010000040.1:0-5414 GCA_036521655.1 Pseudonocardiaceae bacterium
AGCAGGCCGCGCTCGGTGTCCACGGCGATGCCCAGGTGCTCCGCGCCGTGATAGGTGACCTCCCCCCGCTCGGTGTCGATCGAGGCGTTTACCTTCGGGTGCAGCTTGAGCGCCTCGATGGTGGCCTGGGCGAAGAACGGCAGGAACGACAGCTTGACGCCCTCCCGGGCCTGGAAATCCCGCTTGGCCCGATCACGCAGCCGCGCCAGACGGGTGATGTCGGCCTCCACCACGGTGGTGAGCTGTGCCGAGATCTGCAGCGACTCCACCATCCGCTTGGCGATGACGCTGCGCATCCGGGTGATCTTCTCAGTCGTCCCGCGCAGCTCGGAGGCTGCCGCCGGTGGCGGGCCCGGGGGCTGCGGGGCAGTGAGTTGTTGGGCAGGGGAATGCGGGGCAGGGGCGGCTTGAGCCCGCTGTGGCGCGGCCGGCGTGGACCGCGGTTCGGGTTCAGGTTCAGGTTGTTCGACGGCGGCGAGGACGTCCTGCTTGCGGATCCGGCCGCCCACCCCGGTGCCCTCTACTCCGGACAGGTCTACGCCGTGCTCGGCCGCGAGCTTGCGCACCAGGGGTGTCACATAGGGCGCGCCACCGGAGCCGTCGACCTCGGATTCCGATCCCCGTTCGGGGGAGCGCCGCGGCTGCGCCGGGTCGTATCCCGGTGGGCCGGGTTCCCGCGGGGGTGCGGGCTGATCCGGCGCAGCCGAACCAGTATCCGGCGCCTGACCTGAAGCACTGTCCCCGACGGTGGCGAGCTTGCCGCCGACCTGGACGGTCTCGTCCTGGGCGACGACGATCTCCAGCACCGTGCCAGCGACCGGGGAGGGAATCTCGGTGTCCACCTTGTCGGTGGACACCTCGAGCAGCGGCTCATCGGCCTCGACGGTGTCACCGACCTGCTTGAGCCACCGGGTCACGGTGCCCTCGGTGACGCTTTCCCCAAGCGCAGGCATCGTGACTGGTGTCCCGGCGCCCGGCCCAGACTCGGTGCTGGAGGAGGACTCGGTGCTGGAGGAGGACCCATTGCCCCAGGACGGCCGGCTCTGCTCGCTGACCCGCGGTTGCGGCGCCCGCCAACCCCGGTCAGCGGGAACGGCCTGCTCGGCTGCCGCCGGCTCCTGCCAATCGGCGGGCGCGCTGGAATCACCGATCACGGCGAGTTCTGCGCCGACCTGGACCGTCTCGTCCTGCGGCACGACGATTCGTTGCAGCACACCGCCAGCGGGCGAGGGGATCTCGGTGTCGACCTTGTCGGTGGACACCTCGACCAAGGGCTCGTCCACCTCGACGGTGTCTCCCTCCTGTTTGAGCCAGCGCGTCACGGTTCCCTCGGTGACGCTCTCGCCCAGCGCAGGCATCTCCACGGAGTACGCCATCTGTTGCCTCGACTCCTCGTCCCTTGTGCGGTCTTCCTCGCGGTACCCGCTGGTCAGCCGTGCGCGTGCAGTGGCTTGCCGGCCAGGGCGAGGTGCGCCTCGCCGAGGGCCTCGCTCTGCGTCGGGTGGGCGTGCACCAGAGCGGCGACGTCCTGCGGGTAGGCCTCCCAGTTGAAGATCAGTTGTGCTTCGCCGACCAGTTCGCCGATCCGGTCGCCGACCATGTGCACCCCGACGACCGGGCCGTCCTTGGCCCGCACCAACTTGATCGCGCCTCTGGTCTGCAAGATCACGCTCTTGCCGTTGCCCGCCAGGTCGTAGGTGATCGTCTCGACCTCGGGATAGCGCTCCTTGGCCTGCGCCTCGGTGAGCCCGACCGAGGCCACCTGCGGCTCGCAGTAGGTCACCCGCGGGACCCCGTCCTCGTCGATGGGGGTCGGGTTCAGCCCCGCGATGTCCTCGGCGAGGAAGATGCCCTGCGCGAAGCCGCGGTGCGCGAGTTGCAGCCCGGGCACGATGTCCCCCAGCGCATACACCCCCGGCAGGCTGGTGCGCAGCCGCTCGTCGGTGAGTACGAAGCCGCGGTCCATCTGCACGCCTGCCTCCTGGTAGCCGGCGTCGGCGGTGTTCGGTCCCCGGCCCACAGCGACCAGCAGTAGATCGGCGTCGAACTGCTCACCGGACTCCACCCTGACGGTGACCCCGGAGTCGGACTGGTCCGCGCCGGCGAACCTCATCCCGGTCTTGTACTTGATGCCGCGCCGGCGAAAGGCCCGCTCCAGCTGTGTGGAGGCGAAGTCGTCCTCGGCCGGGACGAGCCGGGGCAGCGCCTCGATGATGGTGACCTCGGCGCCGAAGGAGCGCCACACGCTGGCGAACTCGACTCCGATCACGCCGCCACCCAGCACCACCACGCGCTCCGGCACGTAGCCCAGGTTCAGTGCCTGATCGCTGGTGACGACCCGGCCGCCGATCTCCAGGCCGGGCAGGGACTTGGCGTAGGAACCGGTCGCCAACACGATGCTGCGCCCGGTGTAGCGCTGCCCGTCTGCGCCGTCGACGTCAACGGCGTTCGGGGCGACGAACCGGCCGCTGCCCTCGACGACCGTGATCCCGCGGGAGGACACCAGCCCCTGCAGGCCCTTGAACATCTTGGTGACGACGCCGTCCTTGTACTTGTTGACCCCGCCCATGTCGATGCCCTCGAGCGCGGTCTTCACCCCGAACTGGTGGCCGTCACGAGCGGCGTCGGCCACCTCGGCAGCCTGCAGAAGCGCCTTGGTCGGGATGCAGCCCCGATGCAGGCAGGTGCCGCCCAGCTTGTCCTTCTCCACCAGGGTGACGGACAGGCCCAGTTGCGCGGCACGCAGCGCGCAGGCGTAGCCGCCCGAGCCGCCACCAATGATCACCAGGTCGGCGGAGGTGCCAATCGCGGAGGTGCCGGTCACTGCGAAGCTCCTCAAAACCTACGTCGATGGCGCTGGTCGTCCGGTCGCCACAGCCATCTTGTCACCACCCGGGGTTGAGGCGTTTGTCGAGCGGTAGCTTGCTGAGTCAGCCATGCTGGGCGATGTCGGCGAGGACCGCGGCCAGGGTGCGTACGGGCACCCCGGTACCTCCCTTGCCGGTGTATCCCCACGGGGAACCGGAGTTATAGGCCGGGCCCGCGATGTCAAGGTGCGCCCACGGCGTGCCCTCGGCGATGAACTCAGACAGGAATACCCCGGCGACGAGCATCCCGCCCCAGCGGTTGCTGGTGACGTTGGCGATGTCGGCGAGCTTGGAGTCCAGGTCCGGCCGCAGGTGCTCGGGTAGCGGCATGGCCCACCCGTGCTCGCCGACCTCCTGCGAGATCGCCGTGACCCGGTCCCGGAACTCCGGGGTACCCATGATCCCCGGCGTGCGGGATCCCAGCGCGATCAGCTGCGCGCCGGTGAGCGTGGCGGTGTCGATGAGGTAGTCCGGGGAGTCCTGCGCCGCGCGGACCAGGGCATCGGCGAGGATCAGCCGTCCCTCGGCGTCGGTGTTGAGCACCTCGACGGTGGTGCCGCCATACATCGTGAGGACGTCCCCGGGTCGGTAGGCGGTGCCCGATGGCATGTTCTCGGCCATCGGCACGGTGGCGATCACCTCCACCGGCAGCTCGAGCCGGCCGGCGAGCACCGCGGTGACGACCACGGCGGCGGCGCCCGCCATGTCCATGGTCATCTCCTCCATCTTTGCCGCTGGCTTGATCGAGATGCCGCCGGTGTCAAAGGTGATCCCCTTGCCGACCAGAGCCACCTTCGCCCTCGGCGCGGCCGGGGCATGATGCAGCCGGACCAGCCGCGGCGGGCGGGATGAGCCGGCGCCGACACCGAGGATCCCGCCATAGCCCTCGCGTCGCAGCGCCGTCTCGTCGAGAACCTCGGTCCGCAGCCCGGCATCCTTGGCAAGCGCTACCGCGCGCTCGGCGAAGGAGGCGGGGTAGAGATCGTTGGGAGGGGTGTTCACCAGGTCTCGGGCCGCCGTGACCGCCTCGGCGACCGCGGTGGCCCGGACCAGCTCCTGCTTGGCCGTACCGGCGTTCGCCGACGGCACCGACAGGTCCATCCGGCCCAGCGGCCCGTCCCCATTCCGGGTCCAGTACGCGGTGAAGGCGTAGCTGCCCAGAACGGTGCCCTCCGCGGCGGCGGTCAGGTCGATCCGGGACAGCGTGGTCACGGCATGGGTCGTGCCGGACAGCGCTCGGGCCGCTGCTCCCGCGGCGCGACGCACCTGCTCGGCGGTAGGCCGGTCGTCGACCGCGCCGAGACCGGTGGCGATCAGCAGCGGGGCACCGACTGCCCCACGGGTCGGCATCTTGACCACTTCGTCGGCCTTGCCTCGCGCACCCAGCACGGCCAGCAGGTCGCAGAGCCCGCCGTCGAAAGCCGCGTCGACCTCCTCGTTACCCTCGGCGAGCCGCGCACCCCCTTCGCCAGGCACGGTGCCCACCACGAGGGCATCGACCCTCGCAGTGGTCACCGAGGCGTCGGTGAGGCGCAGCGTCGGGGTGTTCACGGTGATCTCCTCGCTGATCGGGCCAGATGGTTCCGGATGCTAACGACGGCTCTCGTTGCTCGCGTGTCCGGCTCTCGTGCACGGTGTGTCCGGCACTCCTGCACGGTAGGTGGCCGCTGCACCGATCGCGGTTGCCGGGAGGTAGCGTTTCTGAGTCGTGAGCACACCTCTGCGACACGGACCTCTGCACTCCTCCCATGTCGAGCTCGGCGCGACCCTCGGGTCCTTCGGCGGCTGGGAGATGCCGATCCACTACACCGGGGTCGTCGGTGAGCACACCGCAGTGCGGGAGGCCGTCGGCGTGTTCGACGTCACCCACCTGGGCAAGGTCAGCGTCGTCGGTCCGGCGGCTACCGATTTCGTCAACTCCTGCCTCTCCGCCGACCTCACCAAGATCGGCCCGGGACAGGCCCAGTACACGCTGTGTTGCGCCTCCGACGGCGGTGTGGTGGATGACTTGATCGCCTACCTGGTCGGCCCGGACGAGGTGTTCTGCGTGCCCAATGCGGCGAACACCGGTGAGGTCGGTCGCCGGCTGGCCGCCGCAGCGCCGCCGGGAGTGCAGGTGACCGACCTGCACGACGAGTACGCGGTGCTCGCCGTGCAGGGACCCCGCTCACCCGAGGTACTCACCGCCCTCGGGTTACCCAGCGACATGGACTACATGGCGTTCGCCGACGCCCGTCACGACGGCGTGCCGGTGCGGGTGGGTCGCACCGGCTACACCGGCGAGCACGGATACGAACTGCTGCCGCCCTGGGAGCACGCGCTCACACTATGGGAGGCACTGTTGGGTGCCGCCCGCCCTCTCGGTGGCCGCGTGTGCGGGCTCGGTGCCCGGGACACCCTGCGCACCGAGATGGGCTACCCCCTACACGGCCAGGACCTGGGGCCGGGGATCACCCCGGTCCAGGGTGGGGCGTCGTGGGCGATCGGCTGGAATAAGCCGGCCTTCTGGGGACGTGATGCGCTGCTCGCCGAGCGCGAGCGCGGCCC
>DATDHI010000041.1:0-15426 GCA_036521655.1 Pseudonocardiaceae bacterium
GTGCTTCTCGGAGACACTCGAGGAGCACGACAACGAGGTCCGGGCCGCTGCCGCCCGGGGCGTTTTCTGAGAAGTCCTCCACACCCACCCCCGCTGTCCACAGGATAAGTGCCGAACCCACCTGCCAGTCGTGGTGCCGGGCCAGGCTTGCCGGCATGGGCAGCGATGTACTGGCTGTGTTGACGGTGTCGGCGGCCGTCACAGGAGCCGCGGCGGGTGCCGGGGGTGCGGTGTTGCTGCGCCGGATCCCCCGGGGGGTGCGGGTACCGGGGCCGGCCTGCGCTGTGGTGGTCGCCGCGCTGTGGGCGGTGGTCGCCGACCGAGCCGCCGGCCTGCCGGTGTGGTGGTGGCCGGTACCCCTGGTGCTGGCGTGGGCCGGTGTGCTGTTGGGCGCCGCAGACCTGCTCGCCCGGCGGCTCCCGGACGCCTTGACACTCCCGGCCTATCCGGTGGTGACCCTGCTGCTCGGGGCCGCCGCGGTTGGCGCCGGGGACTCTGGGCCGCTGGCCCGTGCGGTCGCCGGCGCGCTGCTGTGGGCCGGCGGCTATGCCGCAGTCCGGTTGCTCGCACCGGGCGCTTTGGGCGGTGGTGACGTGAAGCTGGCGGGCAGCCTCGGCGCGCTCACCGCGGCGACATCGTGGCCGGGGATGCTGCTGGCGGTCCTGGGGGCCACCGCGCTGACCGCAGCCGTCGCGGGGCCGGCCCGGATACTCGGTCACTGTGCGGTTCCCCATGGACCGGCGATGCTCGCGGCAGCCTGGTTGGTGGTGTTACACCCGCCCGGGTGACCATACCGATGAGTAGGTTAGCGTATCGCCGCCTGATGTTCACCCGGACCGGGATTGCAACCACTCAAAACGGTGATACGTAACAGCGGCGACTCTTACGCGTAATGTCTCTGTCACAACGCGTTCTTACCGTGCACCGCAGGCCGTCGCTGCCCGGAGTCCGGATCGCCTGGAGCAGCCCTGATGAACCCGGTGCGAAAGGAATCGCAGTGAGCACACCACGAACGAGGGGACGCTTGTTCAGCGCGGCCGTCTTTTTTCTGGCTGCGGAGCTCGTAACGGCTAGCTGCGGTAGCCGTACCGGGGGTTCGGGAGCAACTGCAGCATCCTGTGTCGACACGTCCGGAAGCTCGGTGAAGATCGGGTTCCTGAACTCGCTTTCCGGCACTATGTCGATCAGCGAGAAGACCGTGCACGACTCACTGGTGCTGGCCTCTGAGCAGATCAATGCGAGTGGCGGCGTATTCGGCAAGAAGTTGGAGGTCGTGAGCGAGGATGGTCAGTCTGAGCCGACGGTCTTCGCCGAGAAGGCGAACAAGCTGATCAGTGCCGACTGTGTGGCGGCAGTCTTCGGGGGCTGGACGTCGGCCTCTCGCAAAGCGATGAAGCCGGTGTTCGAGGGTACTAACTCACTGCTGTTCTACCCGGTGCAGTACGAGGGTCTCGAGGCATCGCCGAACATCTTCTACACTGGCGCGACCACCAATCAACAGATCGTGCCCGGGTTGGACTACCTGAAGCAGCAGGGGGTCAAGTCGATCTTCCTGGTTGGCTCCGACTACGTCTTTCCGCAAACCGCGAACAAGGAGATCAAGGCGTATGCCAAGGCCAACGGCATCGAGGTGAAGGGCGAGGAGTACGCGCCGCTGGGCCACACCGAGTTCGGGACGATCGTCAACAAGGTGAAGGCGGCCGGGGCGGGGGCGGTGTTCAACACTCTCAACGGTGACTCGAATGTCGCATTCTTCAAGGAGTACCGCAACGCTGGTCTGACCGCAGCCGCGATGCCGGTCATGTCGGTGTCGATAGCCGAGGAGGAGGTCGGCGGCGTCGGCGTGGACAACCTTGTGGGACAGCTGACCGCGTGGAACTATTACCAGACCATCGATTCGCCGACGAACAAGGCCTTCGTCCAGGCATTCAAGTCCAGGTACGGCCAGGGACGGGTGACCTCCGACCCGATGGAGGCGGCGTACACATCATTGTTCCTGTGGAAGGCAATGGTAGAGAAGGCGAAGTCGTTCAAAGCTGACGACGTTAAGACCGCCGCAGGTGGCGTGAGCTACCAGGCCCCGGAGGGGACTGTGACGGTCAATGGCGAGAACCATCACATCGCCAAGACGGCATTGATCGGCAAGGTTGGCCCGGACGGGCTGATCTACAGCACGTGGAGCTCCGGTTCCCCGATCGAGCCGGATCCGTACCTCAAGGGCTACGACTGGGCCAAGGGGTTGGGCGGCTGACGAGGAAGGACGGACACCCGGATGGAAGCCCTGTTCAGTCAGCTGTTCGCCGGCCTGTCGCTGGGATCGGTGCTGTTGCTCGCCGCCCTCGGGCTGTCCCTGACGTTCGGCCAGATGGGTGTGATCAACATGGCCCATGGCGAGTTCATGATGGCTGGTGCCTACACGGCCTACATGGTGCAGGGCGTGATCGCCGACGCCGGGATCTCGCTGCTCGTCTCCATCCCGTTGGGTTTCTTGGTGGGTGGCGTGATGGGCGTGATCCTGGAGGCCACCCTGATCCGCCGGATGTATCACCGCCCGCTGGACACCCTGCTCGTGACCTGGGGGGTGGCGCTGATCCTGCAACAGGTGGCTCGTGACATCTTCGGTGCTCCGAACGTCGCTGTCCGTGCCCCTGGCTGGCTGTCCGGCAGCGTCGACGTCGGTGTCGCCCACCTGCCCGCGGCCCGGTTGTTCATTCTGGCGCTGGCGGTGGCCGCCGTCGTCGGACTGTCCCTGTTGCTGAAGGCGACGCCGCTGGGACGCCGGATCCGGGGCGTCGTGCAGAACCGCGACCTGGCTGAGACGGTCGGGATCTCCACCCGGAGCACCGACCGGCTCACCTTCTTCATCGGCTCCGGTCTGGCTGGAATCGCCGGTGTAGCGCTCACCCTGCTCGGCTCCACCGGCCCGACTCTGGGTACCAATTACATCGTCGACGCATTCCTGGTCGTGGTGGCAGGCGGGATCGCTCAAGTCAAGGGTGCCGTGATCGCAGCATTCGGGCTCGGCCTGCTGCAGGCCACGTTCGAGTACTCCACCACAGCCAGCGTCGCGAAGGTCATGGTATTCGTCGTGATCGTCGTCTTCTTGCAGATCCGGCCGCAGGGTATCTTCAGCGTCCGGACCAGGAGCCTGGCATGACCGCCAGCATCAGAAAGCTCCGGGGAAAGCTGACGGCCAACTATGGCGTCCTACTTGGTTTCGCCATCGGGGCCCTTGCGCTTCTGCTGGTGGCGCCGGCGGTACTCTCGGATTTCCGGTTGTCACTGCTCGGGCGGTTCGTCTGCTACGCCATCGTGGCCGTTGGGATAGGGTTGACCTGGGGGCGCGGCGGGATGCTGACGCTGGGGCAAGGCGTGTTCTTCGGCTTGGGCGGCTATGTCATGGCCATGCATCTCAAGCTTGCCGACGCCGGACCGTCCGGGGTTCCCGACTTCATGCGGCTCTACGGATCGGGCCAGTTACCCGGCTGGTGGGAACCGTTCCGGTCCCCGGTGGTGACCCTGATCGGAGTGGTCGGAGTCCCCTCCCTGGTGGCATTCGGACTCGGTGCCGCGGTCTTCCGCAGGCGGGTGCGCGGCGCCTATTTCGCCATCCTTTCCCAGGCGCTGGCGGCGGCCTTCGCGCTCCTGCTGGTCGGTCAGGTAGCCACCATCGGCGGGTTCAACGGGCTCAACGGCTTCCGTTCGTTCTTCGGCTACAACCTTTTCGACCCGGTGAACAAGCGGATGTTGTACTACATCGCCGCAGGCACCCTGCTGGCGATGGTGCTGATCATCTGGCAACTCTACCGCTCCCGGTACGGCGAGCTGCTGATCGCGGTACGTGATCAAGAAGAGCGAGTGCGGTTCCTGGGTTACGACCCGGCCAACATCAAGATTGTGGCGTACGTGCTGGCGGCCGCCATGGCCGGTATCGCCGGCGCGCTGTTCGTGCCCATCGTTGGGATCATCTCACCGGCCAGCGTCGGAGTCGTGGCATCGGTCACGTTTCTCATCGGGGTAGCGATCGGCGGCCGGGCCACGCTGTTCGGCCCGGCGCTCGGGGCCATCGCGGTGGCCTGGGCGCAGACCTCACTCTCGGAGAGCTTTCCTTCGTTCTGGATCTATTTCCAGGGTGCCCTATTTGTTGTGGTGATTGCCTTCCTGCCCGCTGGGCTGTCCTCAGTGAGTTTCTTCAAGGGCTCGTTGTTCCGCAGGCGGGGCACTGGTGCGCCCCGCGGCCCAGCCGAGCCGCTATCGCCGGCCCAGCCGTCCGACGCGGCGAGCCCGCCACAGCCCGACCTTTCCGGGGTCAGCGCCGGATCAGAGCCGAGGCAATGAGCATGAGCGTCGACTACCTGGAACTGTCCGACGTGCGGGTGGTGTTCGACGGCTTTGTCGCCGTCGACGGAGTGTCGATGACGGTGCTGCAGGGTGACCTGCGGTTCTTGATCGGACCCAATGGCGCCGGCAAGACCACCCTGGTCGACGCGATCACCGGTCTGGCGCCGGCCACTGGGTCGGTCCGGTTCGGCAGGACGGAATTGATCGGCAAGAAGGTGCACCGGATCGCGCGGCTGGGCATCGGGCGTACCTTCCAGACCGCCACCGTCTTCGAGGAGCTCACGGTGCTGCAGAACCTCGACATCGCCGCTGGTGCCGGTCGCGGCCCGCTGTCGCTGCTGCGCCGTCGCTCGTCGGCTCCACCGGAGGTCGAGGAAACCCTGGAGACGGTTGGCTTGGCCGGGTTGCGTGACCGCCAAACCGGCGCACTGGCCCACGGGCAGAAGCAGTGGCTGGAGATCGGCATGCTGCTGGTGCAGAACGCGCGGGTGCTGCTGCTGGACGAGCCGGTGGCCGGGATGAGTGCCGAGGAGCGGACCCAGACCGGTGAGCTGCTGCGCCGGGTTGGCGCCGAACGCACCGTCGTGGTGGTGGAGCACGACATGGACTTCATGCGGTCGTTCGCCACCTCGGTCACGGTGTTGCACGCCGGAAAGGTGCTCAGTGAGGGCACGGTGAGCCAGGTGCAGGCCGACCCGAACGTCCAGGAGGTCTACCTCGGCCGGGTTGCTACCGACAAGGCGCTCGCTGCGGTCGCCACGGAGGCGGCTGGGCAGACCCCTACCGAGGAGGTCTGATGCTGGAGTTGACGGATCTGCACGTCGGCTACGGGCGGACGACTGTCGTGCACGGCGTGAGTGTCGAGGTACCGGCGGACGGGGTCGCCGCCGTCATGGGGCACAACGGTGCAGGCAAGACGACCCTGCTGCGGGCCGCGGTCGGGCTGCTGCAGCCCAGGTCGGGGCGGATCCTGCTAGACGGCGAGGACATCACCCGGCTGCGGCCCAATGAGCGGGTCAAGCGTGGACTCGGCTACGTACCGCAAGGCCAGCAATGCTTCCCGCAACTGACCACCGAGGAGAACCTGCAATTGGTGGCGGACACCCGCCGTGCAGGGAAGAAGCTGATCGGCGAAGTGCTCGACCTCTTCCCGGCTCTGGCTACGCTGATGTCGCGCCGGGCCGGGTTGCTCTCCGGTGGACAGCGCCAGCAACTGGCGATCGCCCGGACGTTGATCACCCAGCCGCGGATGCTGATCCTGGACGAGCCGACCGAGGGCATCCAACCGTCCGTGGTGTCCGAGATCGAGGCGACCATCCTGTCGCTCACCGCACGGGGCGGCCTGTCGACCTTGCTGGTCGAACAACATGTCGGGTTCGCCCTAGCCGCCGCAAGCCGCTACTACGTCCTGGAAGCCGGCCGCATCACCTCGACGGGTGACGGAGGCGCAGACGCCCAAGCCCACGTCCGGACCGCCATGGCGATCTGAGCAACGGGCGCAGTCAGCGGGCTCAGCGGGGTAACCGGCCCCTCGTTCATCCCGCTGAGCCCGCTGAATGCGGGAGGAGGAGGGGAATGATCGGGGGGCGTGGGTGGTTGTAGGAGATGGCCCGGACTCTCACCCCGGTACACGTAAGGATGGCAAGTCATGAAGGGTGATCGCACCGAGATCGTCATCGACGCCGGCGGTACCACCCGGACCTACGAGATCGAGGCCACCCGCAACGGTCGGCGGGTGGAGATCACCCACGGGCGGGGCATCATCGAGGTCACCGAGGTCACCCGTGGCGGCACGCCGGTCCGCACCGCTCGGTTCATGGCCTCCCGCGTACTCGCCCTGGTCGAGCATCCCGCCGCCCAACCAGCTATCCGCCAGGGCAGGGCGGCTCCGGTCGTTCCCCAACCTCGAGCAGGTAGCGACCCAGCCCCACTGACCCTCAGCTGATCAGCGTCACCCGGCAGGTGAGGCCAGGGGCTTTGCTGAGTCTGACGTCGGCAGTGAGGAGCGGCAGGTCCAGCACTGCGGCCAGTGCGACGTACAGTCCGTCGTAGAAGGTGATCGTGTGTCGCATGTCCCAGGCCAGCTGTGCCAGCCGCCCAGTGTGCGGGTAGCGATAGTCGATCATCTCCGGCAGCGCGTGTAGCGCTGTGCGCGCGGTTTCTTCGCTGATCTCACCGGCACGTTCACCGCGGCGTAGGACATGGCCCACCTCAGCGTCGATGAGATGAGGAGCGTGGCAGATCGCCTCGGCGATGCGCTTGTGGGCCGCGATGCCAACGGCGTCCTTGCGGCCCAGCGCGCTCACGGCCGCGGCTGCGTCGACGACGCACTCACTCACCCCGCAACTCCCGCAGACCGGCCCGGACCGTGTCATCGCTCAACCCCGGTGCCGGGTCGCGGTCCAGTGTTTGCTCCACGACCGCCATCACCTCGGCCTTGTCGCGGCGTCGGGCCATCGCGATCAACTGCTCGCGCATGTACGACTGCAGCGACTTTCCAGACGCCTGCGCCCGGCGTCGATATGCCTCGGCCACATCGTCGGGTACGTCACGAACCTGTATCGTCGCCATAGCGCTATAATAGCGCATAGATGGCACCGCACTAGCGCGAGCACAGTGCAACACGTCAATCTGGGTTGCGGCCGATCAGGTGGCCGACGCGATAGCGACCTTCGATGACCGTCTCGCGGATGCGGCCCGCAACCACGGCCTCACTGCATGGGGCTGCTGAGCCCGAGGAGGAACGCGATGCTGCTGTCCCCGCACGAGCAGGAGAAACTTCTCGTCCATGTGGCGGGGCAGCTGGCCAGGGACCGCCGGGCGCGGGGATTGCGGCTGAACTACCCGGAGGCCGTCGCGCTGATCACCTCGTGGGTGCTGGAGAGCGCGCGGGACGGGCGCAGTGTCGCGGAGCTGATGGCGGACGGTCAGCGCGTGCTGGGTCGGGAGGATGTTCTGGACGGGGTGCCCGAGATGATCACTTCAGTACAGGTGGAAGCGACCTTCCCGGACGGCACGAAGCTCGTCACTGTGCACCGGCCGGTGCAGTGAGCAGCCCGCCGCCCATCCCAGGTGAGTTGGTGCTCTCCAGCGAAGCTGTCGTGCTGGGTCCGCACACCGGCCAGGAGCTGACCGTGCGCAACATCGGCGACCGGCCAATCCAGGTGGGGTCGCACTATCACTTCGCCGCGGCCAACCCGGCGCTGGAGATGGACCGCGACGCCGCCACCGGGATGCGACTGGCAGTTCCGGCCGGAACGTCGGTGCGCTTCGAACCCGGTATCGAACGGGTGGTGCGGGTGGTGCCGCTGGGTGGCCCGCGCACCGTGCCCGGCCTGCGCCTGGACGTCGCGGATCCGGCTGGCGCAGCGCACCGCGCTGTCAGCGGGGGCCGGTGGACGATCGAGCGCAGCCGCTACGCCAAGCTCTACGGCCCCACCGAGAGGGACCGGGTGCGGCTGGCCGACACCGATCTGCTCCTGGAGGTCACCGAGGATCGCTGCCGCGGTCCGCACGGCGGCGACGAGGTGGTCTTCGGCGGTGGCAAGGTGATCCGGGAGTCGATGGGCCAGGCTCGGGCGTCCCGGGCCGAGGGTGCGCCGGACCTGGTGATCACCGGTGCTGTCGTGCTGGACCACTGGGGGGTTGTCAAGGCCGACATCGGAGTGCGGGACGGCCGGATCGTCGGGCTGGGCAAGGCTGGGAACCCGGACATCATGGACGGGGTGCATCCCGCACTGGTCATCGGCCCGGGCACCGAGGTGATCGCCGGCAACGGGATGATCCTGACGGCCGGCGCGGTGGACAGCCACGTGCACCTGATCAGCCCGCAGCAGGTACCCGAGGCGCTGGGCTCGGGTGTCACCACCCTGATCGGTGGCGGCACCGGTCCCGCGGAGGGCACCAAGGCGACCACCGTGACCCCGGGCGCGTGGTACCTGGCCCGGATGCTGGAGGCCCTGGACGAGCTGCCGGTGAACATCGCGCTGCTGGGTAAGGGCAACACCGTGGGTGAGCCGGCGCTGTATGAGCAGGTCGCGGCCGGGGCCAGCGGTTTCAAGCTGCACGAGGACTGGGGATCCACTCCGGCGGCGATCGACGCCTGCCTGCGGGTCGCCGACGACACCGGCGTGCAGGTGGCGATCCACACCGACACGCTCAACGAGGCCGGCTACATCGCCGACACGCTGGCCGCGATTGCCGGGCGAACCATCCACACGTATCACACCGAGGGGGCCGGCGGCGGCCACGCGCCGGACATCATCACCGTCGCAGCGCAGCCCCACGTGCTGCCCAGCTCGACCAACCCGACCCGCCCGCACACCATGAACACCCTCGACGAGCACCTCGACATGCTCATGGTCTGCCATCACCTCAATCCCGCCGTGCCGGAGGACCTCGCGTTCGCGGAGAGCCGGATCCGGCCGTCCACCATCGCGGCGGAGGACCTGCTGCACGACCTCGGGGCCATCTCGATGATCGGGTCGGACTCGCAGGCGATGGGCCGGGTCGGCGAGGTGATCCTGCGAACCTGGCAGACCGCGCACGTGATGAAACGCCGGGTTGGAGCGCTGCCCGGGGACCCGCCGACTTCGGACAACCTGCGGGCCCGGCGGTATGTCGCCAAGTACACGATCTGCCCGGCCGTCGCACACGGGCTCGACGGCGAGGTCGGCTCGGTGGAGGTGGGCAAGCTCGCCGACCTGGTGCTGTGGCAACCCGCGTTCTTCGGGGTCCGGCCCAGTGTCGTGCTCAAGGGCGGCATGATCGCCTGGGCGGCGATGGGCGATTCCAACGCCTCCATCCCGACCCCGCAGCCGGTCCTGCCGCGGCCGATGTTCGGGGCTGCCGCCGTATCCGCCGCCGCTACCTCGGTGCATTTTGTGGCGCCCGCGGCGGTGGCCGGCGGCCTGGGGGATCGGCTGGCGGTGCGGCGGCGGCTGGTGGCGGTGCGCGACACCAGGGCGCTGCGCAAGGCCGACATGCCACTGAATGATGCGTTGCCGCGCATCGAGGTGGACCCTGAGACGTTCACCGTCCGGATCGACGGCGAGGTGGTTGAGCCGCACCCTGTGGAGGAGCTTCCGATGGCCCAGCGCTATTTCCTGTTCTGATGGCGACGCTGGGGTCGCTGCTGCTGGCCGATTCGCGGTTGCCCACCGGGGGTCACGCGCACTCCGGTGGGGTGGAGGCGGCCGTCGGGCGTGGCCTGCTGCGCGACCAGGCCGACCTCGCGCTGTTTCTGGCTGGTCGGCTGCGCGGCAGCGGTCCGGTGCTCGCCGCTGTCGCCGCGGCCGGCTGCCTGGTGACGGTCGACTGGGGCTGTTGGGATGCAGCGGTCAGCGCGCGCACCCCGTCGGCCGCGATGCGGGAGGCGTCGCGGGCGCAGGGCGCCGCGCTGCTGCGCACGGCCCGCCGGGTCTGGCCGTCGGCGGCGCTGGAGACGCTGGGTCGGATAAGCCGCCCGCATCACCCGCTGGTGCTCGGGGCGGTAGTGGCCGCCGTCGGGGACGGGCCTGACGTGGCCGCATTGTTGGCGCTGCACCACCTACTTGGTGGGGCGTGCTCGGCCGCGGTACGGCTGCTCGGCCTGGACCCGATCGCGGTCGCCGCAGTACAGGCCCGTGCGGGCGAGCCCGCCGAGCAGGTGGCGCGGGCGGCGACCAGCGTGGCCCGTCAGGCTGTCACTCAGCGGGACCCCCGGCTGCTCCCCAGCACCGGCACCCCGTTGCCGGAGGTGCTGGCCGAACTGCACGCCCGCACGGAGGTGACGCTCTTTGCATCGTGAGGATCAGAGGGCGATCTCCGCGGTAGCCCCATCGCCGGCTCCGCCAGCGGTCGGACACCGGGCCCTGCGGATCGGCGTGGGTGGGCCGGTCGGCGGCGGCAAGACCGCGCTGGTCGCCGCCCTGTGCCGCATGCTGCGCGGCGAGTTGTCCTTGGTGGTGGTGACCAACGACATCTACACCACCGAGGACGCCGACTTCCTGCGCACCAACGGTGTGCTGCCCGACGAGCGGATTCGGGCCGTGCGCACCGGCTGCTGCCCGCACACCGCGATCCGCGACGACATCACCGCCAATCTTGACGCCGTGGAGGAGCTCACTGCGCTCCACGATCCCGACCTGGTGCTGGTGGAGAGCGGCGGGGACAACCTCACCGCGACGTTCAGCTACGGCCTGATCGACGTGCAGATCTTCGTCCTCGACGTCGCAGGTGGCGACAAGGTGCCTCGCAAGGGCGGTCCCGGGGTCACCCGCGCCGACCTGCTGGTGATCAACAAGACCGATCTCGCCCCGCTGGTCGGCGCGGACCTCGACGTGATGCAGCGGGACGCGGCGGCGGTTCGCGGAGCCCGGCCCACCGTGCTGACCTCGCTGCGGGACCACCCCGACGCCCGACCAGTGGTGGACTGGGTACGCAGCCAGCTCCCGCTCGTGAGTGCGTACCAGTGTTCGAACACTGTTACGCACTCACGAGCGGGAGCGTGCATGCCCGTGCCGAGGTCACGGTCGAATCCGGGCGTCTCCGGTGGCGCAGCGCCGCTCCTGTTGTGCTGCGCCCGACCGGCCCGAACCGCGTGCACCTGGTGCAGGCCGCGGGTGGTCCACTGGGCGGTGACGACCTGGCCATGGATATCCACCTCGGCCCCGGCACCTGCCTGCAGGTGCGCTCCGCGGCTGCCACCGTGGTGCACGTGGGCCGCTCTGCGGCGCCGGTGCAGTGGACTGTCGTTGCCGACCTTGCTGATCGGGCGGTGCTGGACT
Source organism: Pseudonocardiaceae bacterium (assembly GCA_036521655.1). GTDB lineage: Bacteria > Actinomycetota > Actinomycetes > Mycobacteriales > Pseudonocardiaceae. Next base: position 11,109 of record DATDHI010000041.1, read on the forward strand.
GGCACCCGGAACCGACGGTTGTCTGCGACGGTGCGGAGCTGTACAGCAGTATGGCTATCGCGTTGCGGGGTGGGGCTTGGGCCATGCTGCGCGAGACGGTGGTGCTCGGGCGGGCTGGTCAGCTCGGCGGGCGCTTCCACGGAGAGCTCACCGTCGAGTGCGACGGTGCTCCGCTGCTGGCACATACCCTGCTGCTCGATGGCACCGATCCGGCGCTGTCTGGTCCAGCCGGCACCGGCGGCTCACGGGTGGTCGGGATGCTAGCGGTCGTGGGGGTGGGCATCGACTGGCCCTCGCAGGACGCCGGTGAGCAGCCAGGATTGCGCTGGACATGCTCAGCTCTCGACGGCCCGGGCCGCCTGCTGCTCGTCCTCGGCGACCGCGCCACCGACGTCACGCGGCTCCTCGACCAGGCAGGTCGCTTCCCAGAGTCTGACCACCCGAGTTAGCCGGACAAGAAGCTGAGCCGGACTGTGCGGACCGGGTTATCGCCATTGGTGTCCACCAGGCAGATCGATTGCCAGGTACCTAGAGCAAGTCGCCCGCCGAGTACGGGGATGCTGGCATAGGGCGGCAACAGAGCGGGTAGTAGGTGATCTCTGCCGTGCCCGGGGGAACCGTGCCGATGGCTCCATCGTCCGTCAGCCGGCAGCAGCTCATGGAGGACGGCGAGCAGGTCAGTGTCGCTACCCGACCCAGTCTCGATCACCGCCAGGCCCGCGGTGGCGTGCGGCACCCATACGTGCAGGAGGCCATCGCGGACTCCCGCTCGGCTGAGGAACGTTCGGCATTCGGCGGTGAGGTCACGTACCTGCTCGCGCGAGCCGGTCTGGATACGGAGTTCCTCGGTGTGCACCCGACGACGATAACCGCTGACCGAGGCTGCTTCGGGCTGAGCCCGAGGCGTAGCGGCAGCCCTAGGAGAGGCCGCCTGGCTAGGGCGGATGTTTACCTGGCAGTGTGCTGGAGAGCGCGAGACGAAGTCGTAACCGCTGGCCCGGCCGGCGGCCGGGGCAGTGGCGATGATCCCGCGCGTGCCGTCCCGGCGGGTCAGGCCGGCCAGCGTGGTGAAGTCGGGGGCCAGCGCGCGGGCACTTGCCTCGTCAGGGAACACGGCGAGCAGGTCGCCGAGGGCACCGGTGCCGTAGGTGGCGTCTGGCTTGGCGCTGAGGGTTTCGGCGAGATCGTCGGGGATGGGTACCTCGGTAAGGGGTGCGGCCGGGAAGTCCAACGTGATAGTGCCGTCGTCGTGGGTGTGGGTGGTCAGGACCCCGCTGCGGCTGCTGAACCGGATGGTGCCGGGGGTTCCCCGGTCGCTGCGCAGGGCGTGAGCGGTGGCCAGGGTGGCGTGCCCGCAAAGGTCGATCTCGACGGTGGGGGTGAACCAGCGCAACGCCCAGTCAGCGTCGATCTTCTCTGGCAGCGGGTGAGCGAAGGCGGTCTCGGACAGGTTCATCTCGGCGGCGACCTGTCGCATCCAGTCCTCATCGGGCCAAGCCCCGGCGTTCAGCAGGCAGACGGCGGCAGGGTTTCCGGCGAACGGCCGGTCAGTGAACGCGTCGATGATCCGGATCCGCATATGACCACCATAGGTCGAGCAGCGAGAGACGACGACCAGATGGAACCTGTTGCAAGGTTCGGCTGGGCCTCGGACATGACGAGCTAGCATCGTCCCTCGACCGCCAGCCATTCCCGTCGTGACGTCTCGCGTGCCGTTGCTGGCAGCCCGTCATGTTGATGCCGATGCCGCGGCGGCCGTCGCACTGCTGCGCGCGGAGAATCCGGGCCCGGTGTTCACCGTCGGATTCAGACGGTGCCCCGCACTCGTTTTTCGACGTGCCGTCCGGCGATTGGGAGCAGGCATGCACGCCGCAACAGTGACATATGGATCCTTGTCGTCGTCGCAGCGGGTACGTCAGCGACGACAAGCATCCATGTCGCGGGGAGCGCTCTGGCGCGTCGGTGTCCAGGCCGGTGGGTTATCCAGGTCAACGGTGGTTTCCCTCTCGCCGGTCGTCCAGCGAGATGTGCGGGAGAGCCCGACTACCATCGGCGATATGGTCCAAGCCGCGCAAGCGTCGCCGGGACACCGGTCCAAACCGCACGACCCAGCCTCCGGCACAGGCGATGCGGACGCCGACGGCGGCGTCCTGGGCGCGCAGCGGCCGGCTTTTGCGGTCCCTCCGGATGTCGCGTATTTCAACACCGCCACCCTGTCGCCGCAGCTGCACGGGGTACGAGCCGCGGGTGAAGCGGCATTGGAGCGGCGTGGCAGGCCATGGACGATCTCGGCTGCGGACTGGTTCTCCGACGTGGAGCGCTTGCGCACGCTGTTCGGCGAACTCATCGGCGCCGACGCTGAGGGCGTCGCGTTGATCCCGGCCACGAGCTACGGGTTCGCGGTGGCCGCCCGGAACGTGACATTGACCGCCGGCGCCCAGGTCGTTGTACTGGCCGAGGAGTACCCGTCGGGGATCTACACCTGGCGGGCCGCGGCCCGGACAGCGGGCGCAGAGATCGTGACCGTCCGCCGGCAGCCTGGCCAGACGTGGACCGAGGCGATCCTGGAGGTCCTCGACGAGCGGGTCGGCGTGGTCAGTGTGCCGAACGTGCACTGGACCGACGGGGCCCTAATCGATCTAGCGGCCGTGAGTGCCCGCAGCCATCAGATCGGTGCCCGGCTCGTCATTGACGGCAGTCAGTCGATCGGCGCGATGCCCCTCGATGTGGCCGCGCTGCGCCCGGACTTCGTGGTGACCGTCGGCTACAAGTGGCTTCTCGGCCCGCTCAGCGTCGGCTATCTCTACGTCGCTGAAGAGCATCGTCGGGGCGAGCCGGTGGAGCAGAACTGGATCGTCCGGGAGGGGTCGGAGGACTTCGCGCGCCTGGTCGACTACCGCGAGGACTACCAGCCCGGAGCACGACGATTCGATGTCGGGCAGCGCACCAAGTTCGAGCTGCTCCCGATGGCGATCGCCGCCCTGCAACAAGTGCGGTCCTGGCGGGTCCCGCGGATCGGCACCTTGCTGGCGGGGCTGACCCACACCATCGCCGCACAGGCCGCCGAGCTCGGTCTTGATCCGCTTCCCGCCGAACAGCGGGGACCGCACATACTCGGGGTGAGACTGCCCGTATCGGTCCGGGCAGATATCCTGCCTACTCTGGCCGCGGTCAACTGCTTCGCCTCGGTCCGTGGGGAGTCCCTACGGATCGCCCCGCACCTGCACATCACCGATGCAGATATCGAGCGTCTGATGAACGCACTGACCACGCTAAGCGGCCAGGCCGGTTAGGAGATGGTTCGTGCGCGGACCTGCGCCGCGCAGGCCGTCGATCACATTGGGCCGCTACTCGATGGAGTGCGCTTTGAGCCAGGTTGCTCCTCTGCGGTTCGAGGCTTGAGCGAGCCACGCTTCCTGCACTAACTCAGCCAACTCCTTCCGGGTGAGTTCGCTGATCCGGCTTGCGCGCAGCAGCACCGATCGGTGGCCGTCAAAGTGCGGCGTTGTGAAGTACGGTGACTCCTGGTCTTGGATCAATGCTTGCTTGTCCGACTCGGACGCTACCCAGAACACGATCACGTCGGTGTAGCGTTCGCCGGTCTCGGGGTCGATTGCGTCAGCCCGGGGTGTGCGGAAGAAAACGAACGATTTCCCGCCGACTTGATAGACAGGATTGCCGCTCGGCCCATGTTCGACGGTCACATGGGGCATGCCTAAAGCCAGTTCGTGCACGTCCTCGATCTGCGCGCGGTCCGGTTCTGTCGACATGGCAACAGCGTAGGCTGGGGGCTGAACCGACCGCACTCGAGGTTGGCCGGCTGGGGGACGCCCGCAGGTGTTCCGCGGAACACCTGCGGGCCGTGATCGCGAGCGTGACGGCGGGGACCGCCAGCGGTAGGCGACGTCGCCCAACAGGCAACGATCGGGTGCGCCATGATCCGCCCGTATCGAGGGTGATCGCGGAGTGGGGCAGGCTGTGCGGGACCAACGGAGGCGACCGCGCCGGTGCTGGCGCTGTCGGTGCCGGCCGTGACGATACTGTCACCAATCGGGCCGGAGCCCGAGGAGCCATGGTTTGCCGTTGCGGTCGTGGAACGCCGGAGCCGGGTGCCGTCTCGACTGAGAAAACTTGAGGTCTCGTATCAGGTGCATCGAGTGGTCGTGTTATCGTTTCGACCGACCTTGATATCCCATTGAGGTGCGAGGCCCTTGTATCCGATTCCACTGATTGAGACGATATCGGCGGTGTATGTGCGCAGTAAGCCCCGCCCCCGTCCAGCCACGTATTGACGATCGCATTCCTGCACCCTCCCCCT
>DATDHI010000042.1:0-20655 GCA_036521655.1 Pseudonocardiaceae bacterium
CGGCCCGCGTGGCGCTGGCCGCCGCACGGCCGCCCGCCGGGACCGCGCTGAGACCTCCGGTTAGAGCATCGTAACCATCCCGGCCCTGGCGAGGAGTGCCACGATGCGCTGATCGACTCGTCCTAGTCGGTGTACTGACTGTGCCGCTGGCCCAATGTGCAGATTCGCCTGAACAAGCTCGGCGGACCCAAAGCTGTCCCGCGGGTCATGATCACCGGGGGCTCCACCGGCGCCACCGTGACCGGCAACACCACCACCGGCGGTCACCCCACCGTCGAGATCGACGACTCCTCCCGGCCCGGTTTCTACGCCGAAGCCAACAGCCCCAACCTGACCAGCCGACCCCCACCCTGGTCGCATCCCGGAGCATGGTCGCTAGCCCTTGGCGCAGGCTGGGCCAGCCAAGCGGCCCGTACGTCGGAGTCCTCGGGCTGATCCGGACGACGATCCCGTGGAGAGGGCGCTCGGACATCGGGTGCCGCGCCGACCGACGATGAACGTCTCTCGCCAGAACGTGTCGGGCAGGTACGCCTACGGTCGGTCGGCAGTCGGCATCGCTTGAGGTCAGGTGCCCGGGGTGTCATCGGGATCGGCGCCAGTGGTCGTGTCGGGGATGTCGACGTCGTCCTGAAAGCGATCTTGCCAGCGGCGAGCGTCCAGGACCCGCAGCAGCGGCAGGTGGCGGATCTCCAACACCAGCAGGACAACAGCGGTGGCGGTGGTAGCGAGCACGAAGTGGCCTTCGCCTGCCGCGGCGCCGATGGCGGCCGCAGCCAGGATCACGGCGGCAGTGGTGATGCCGCGCAGGACCTCGCGGTCCTTGATGCTTTGCCGGAACGTCAAGCTGGCACCGATGAAACCCACTCCGGTCACCGCGCCGGCTAACGGGTTGGGTGCGGCATCCGCCGCTGACAGTGCACCGATGACGGCGGTCGCGACGCCGATCAGGGCGAAGGTGCGGTCGCCGGCGGGGATCCCCGCAACTGGCGTTCGAAACCCAGGACAAAGGTCAACGCGAAGGCCAACAGCAGGCGCAACCCAAGCTCAAATTCAGCGACGTGCACATCCCACAGCCTCGCACGCCTGCGGTAGGCGGCCAGGCTCCGACGTGACAGAAGAGCCTGCGGTTCGGCCTGGGTTCCTTCCTGAGTCGGTGGGTGTCGTGAGAGCTCTGGCACGGGCCCCGAGCCGCCCTCAAACGGCCATCCGAGCCGCGTGTTCCATCAGCTCAAGCGGTACTTCCGCGGTGCGGGCATGACTCTGATCGATCCTTCCGGGTTCGGAGCAGGCCACCAAACTTGGGCGGTGCACTCGGTGGGCTGGTCGTGGCGGTTCTCCACTGCAGGCTCGACGGCCTCACGACAGGAATCCGGACCCGCATCGGTGGGTTGGATCATGTCGTCTGTGACGCCATCGGGGCCGAATACGGCCTTGCGGGTGGGCTGCGGTCAAGCACAGTCTGGGCTGGCCCAGTTATCGCATCAGGGGCTGGCTTGGCCCGGATGTGAATGAGAGTGGGGAGGGTGGTCGGCGATGCGGCAGGGAATGTCGGTGTTTTCGTCGAGGTGGTAACTGGCGCACACTCGATGGTAGCCATCCGCGACCTGCAGGGCGATTCCGGCGGTCAGATCGCCACGGATCAGCAGCACCGGTGATAACGCCTTGTTGTTTTTCACCTTGTTCAGGTCGGCTGCCACATGCGGGTTGTCTTGCGCTAAAAGCGGGAGACCAGAGGCTCGCAACATGTCCTTGGCCTTGTAGTGCTCGATCTGGGCTGCCTTGAGCTGCTCGAGCAGGTCACTGACCGGGGCGCTCCTCGTGACCAGCGACAGGTAGGAGGCGGCTGCCGGGTAGTCATGGGCATCCGGCTCGATCTTCCAGGTCACCTTGCCCACGCCGTTGCACTCCCTGGTCGTTGCGCTCCCCGATCTTCTTCTGGCCGAGGCTACTCGGTCACCCCGGTGGTGCCACAACCAAAACCTCAATTGCGGTCCGGCTGAGCACGGTTGAGCATCGACGTAGAAGGGACCGTGCGCGCCGGTAGCCGGGAATCGTCGCGGTGGCGACCGATCACCCCGAGGCCTCGGCGGCGGGTCGACGCGCTGCTCGACGGCGCGCCCCGTTCCACTGGTGACCTTGACTTCAAGCTCGATCTTGATGGCGCCCTTGCCACGATGAGCGGGAGCCTGCTGGCCGCCCTGCAGTGCGCCCGGGCCCGGGGATCCCGCCGACCCAGCGGAAGTCTCGGCCGGGTGCGGTACCTGATGGGGTGGTCACGCCTTGCCAGCCCGCGCCCGCCAAGATCGGAATGGACTCGACCCGCCGCCAGGCAGGACGCAGAACCAGCAGGGCGTCGACCAGTCGCCCTACTAACGTCCTGGCCGGGCCACCCAACGGCCCAGGACCGGCGCAGTTCCAGCTCACCAGCTCACCAGCGCGCTGGTCAGCCTGCGCCGACCATTCCTGGCATCCATTCATCTCGGTGGGGTGCAACCCGCAAGATTCGACAAGATCAGGGTGCTTGAGCTGCCCGGCGAATCCCAGACGCTGAGCGAGTGAATCAGCAGGCAGCATTCCCGCAGCTGAACCGAGTACTCGTAGCCTATGGTGACCGGATCGGGTACGCCCCGACCCTGCGCGAGGCGCTCAACCAGATCTTCGGTCCCGGCGCCGGGGGACGCCACCGTCTAGCCCGACCGGCAGGCCCAAGCACCCGATCACGGAACAACCCAACCCCAGGCGGCAGCCGGTTCCCCTGCCGCCGACCAGGAGATGCACCAAGCCGTCACCGACCTAGCCGATGCGCTCACCTGCTTGCGTCAGGCGTGGGCCGCGGGGGGACTTCACTGCCCAGGGCAAGGCGCTGATCGACTCGACGCGGCCACCAAGCGGTTCGCCGCCGCCGCAGTGGTGGCTGACGATGACCACACGCCCGCCGCGCAAGGATATCCACCTCGTAAAAGGGAAGGACCGTCATGGGATATCAAACGGTTATTGGCACTCTCGTGACCGCGGGAATGCTTGCGGCGTGTGGCCCAGCAGCGCCGCTTAGCGTTGGCTCCACTTCCCCGTCGTCGGGTGCGATTCCGACGACAACACAGAGTCCGCCGGTCTCTGCTACGGCACCTTCCACCGACACTTCCCCAAGCCCTGTATTCTCGGGTATGACGATGCTCGGCCAAAGGGATACCGACAGCAACTCAGAAGACGATCCGGCAGCCTACAGCTACCAACTTCAGTATTCTCTCGATTCAATTAATACGGCAGAGACGGTGGATCCGAGCGACTCTCCAGGTCTTGTCCGTGCGCAGATTACCACCTCGGTCACGGTACATGTCACTAACATGACTCCAGGCCACAAAGCTCCCCTGAATGATCTCAGCGGCGTTATGCTTGGGGGAGTATACAAGCTCAACCGAGGGATCTGTCAACAGAGACACATTCCGGTTGCCCGGCGTGGGGACTACTGCTTTGTGAGCCTCTGGGTCAGCCCTGATGACCCAGCCGAACTCGCAGCGGGCGAGACCAGAGAGCTAGGTAACAGCTCACCAACTAGCTGGGAGACCAGACCTCTTGCCAAGAATGAGAAAGACGCGTTAGTGAAGGACCTTCTCTCTCCGGACATCTACTTCGTCGCCAGCCTGAGCAGCGGCTATTATTTCGTGCCGAAAAACCGCTGCACCATCTCGTTCGACCTCACCACTGGACACGCCATCATAGACACGCAGCCACACATAAACATCTGTGCCGAGGCTTGACGGAATTACGGCTCACAGGTCGAAGATCCCTCCAGCTGTTGGGAGGTCTCGTTCGGTCTTGATCCAATGCCACGTAGCCTAAGTTGATCAAGCTGCTGGGGGTGTCAGAGTGCGGATATTGATGTGGGCGGGCCGGTGTGTCGGGTGCCGGTGTCGGCGGGTCGTTTGACGCGGTAGCTGTTGTGGCGGGCTCGTTTGATCACGCGTGGGTAGCTGCGGTGGCGCCGCGGGGGGTTGATCTTGCGGGTGATCTCGGCGAGGACGCTGGGTAGGACGTGGTCGAGGTCCTCAGGGGGGAAGCCCGCGGTACCGGTGGCGGTAGGGCGGGCGATGCGCAGAACTCGGGTGAGGAGATCCGGTCGGGGTCGAGGTCGGCGGCCTCAGCGGCGCGTAGTCATCGTCGGCAAACAGGCACAACGCCATCATCAGATACGCCGTGACATGCGCCGGGAGCTTCCCGTCCGAGCGCTTGACGCCGACCCCGAACGCCGCCACCGCAGCATCCACCGCATCGCGTGGCACCGCCGAGACCAGCACCCCCAACGACACCTGATCCGGCCGCACCACCCCAGCCTCAACCACGATCAGCGACCGTGCCAGCCATCCCAGCGAACATGACCACGCCACGCCGAGCCGATCAAGAACTACCAGGCCAAACGTTGATCAACTTACGCTACGTGGCATTGGGCGCTGGCCCCGCGCTCCATATGATCCGAGACGCCTCAAGGATTGAAAGCGCCGTCGGAATCACGACGGTGGTCCCTGCCCGGGCTACGGTGAGGCGCTCCTGGTGGCAGGCGCTCGCCTGGTTCGAGGTTTTCCCATCCGCGCAGCGTGTTGATCACACTCATCAGCTCGATCCAGCCGTAGAACGGCTGAGCCACCGTCGCTCCGAGCGTACCCAGTGTGCCACTGGGTGGCTCGGTGCCGCCTAAGCGCACGGACAACACGAAGGTACCCATGGTCGGGGACTCGTCATCATCGACAGTCATGTCACCTCGACGTGAGCAGGGACTGATTACCTCGCGCCTGCTTCGCAGGTGGCTTCTTCTCACACATCGAGGCAGCGCGAAACGGCATCACTGTCGCCGTGGACCCGGCGCGTTACATTGATCCTCATAGCTGGGGGGACAGCGTCGACGGTAGAACAATTCCAGCCGCCGTTGCCTCCGGGACAACCCTAATTTTTAGGCATCAGATCTGGCCCGATCCGGGCCTTGGGGCGGGATTCGGGTGACCGGGTCGGTCCGAGGTCATAGTGGCCGGTTATCAGCTGACGGCGGGAGGTGATGCCAAGTTTGGTGTAGACCTGCGCAAGGTGGTATTCGATGGTCTTGGTCGACAGGAATAGTTGCCCGGCGATGGCCTTGTTCGACTGGCCAGCGGCAGTCAGCCGGGCCACCCGTTGTTCTTGAGCGGTCAACCGGGTGGGGTTCTCGCAAGCGCCGCGGCGACGCCCGCCGGCGATGGTGAGTTCCTCGCGGGCCTGGTCAGCCAGCCACGTTGCCCCGCATCTCTCGGCGATCTCCAAGGCTTGGGCCAAGCGTGGGCGGGCCTGCGTCGGTTGCCCGCGGCGGCGCAGAAAAGCGCCGTAGCCCAGCAGGGTCTCGATGTGCTCCACCGGCAACTCGACCTGCTGGTGTGAGACCAGCGCGGCCTGGTAATGCCGGTCAGCGGCCTCGAGGTCACCGCGCGCCTCGGCCAACACGGCCTGGCCAGTGGCAGCGGCGATCCGGGGCCAGCGACACGGCAACCCCGCGGCAGCTCGGTCCAGCCAGTCAAGCACCCGCTGGGCATCATCGAGCCGGTCATCGGCCAGATAGGCGAGCACGGCGTGGCGAGCCCAGGGCACCGCACAGGGTTCAGCTATCCCCAATCGAACGGTGAGCTGCTCGATCCGCTCATATAGCCCGCAGGCGCCGGCATGGTCTCCGGCGTGATGGAGCAGCTGGGCACGGACATGCCATAGCCGTAACAGCACATAGGACTGCCCATGGGCAGCCGCAAGAGTTTCGGTGCGCTGACACCAGTCCGCGCACTCGGCCAGGCGGCCCCTCAACAGCAGGACCTCCGCGGTGACGAACCCGGTAGATCCTTGGCGGTAGGGCATCAACTCGGCCAAGGGACTCGCTTGATCCACTCCCGTCAAAGCGTCACCCAACCGACCCTGCCGCAGAGCCAACACCGCCTTAATGATCAGATGCGTGACCCTCGCCTCGGTCGCACCGACCCGGTCAGCGGTGGCCAACACAACATCTAAAGCATGCGCGGCGTCAGCGAAGCGCTCGGTGAACAGCGCGGCGAGCGCAAACGCCCCCCACGGCCCGTGACCCCACCGCACCTCGGGAGGCTCGACCAATTCCGTGATCAACTCCCTGGCGGCGGTTTCACAGGCCACCAGCCCGGCTGGATCCCCGCTCAAGAGGGCGACCAAGCCCCAGGCCGCGGTGGCCTGACGACGCAGCGCCCCACAACCGGTCCTGGTCAGCTCGCAGGCCCTCGCCGCAACCGGCAACGAATGGGCCGGGCCAAGGGTGAACAAGAAAAAGACCGCATCACTCACGAGCACTTCGGCAACCGCGGTCTGGCCACAAGCCTCGGCCACGGCTGCAGCCTCACCGAACCGCCGGAGCGCTTGGTCATGCGCAGCGGTGACAAACAACGCGCGGCTCAACATCCGCAGGGACCGAACCCGATCAACCGGATCCAGATCAACCTGGGCGCACACCCGCTCATACACCTCGATCGCCTCAGCCGGCCGACCGCCGACCACCAGCACGTCACCCAAGGACAACAGCAGCGCCGAACTAACCCTGCTCCCGGCCAGCCGCACCGCAGCACGCAGGTGTTCGGCCGCAGTGCCCAGCGCCCCGACAGCCAACGCAGCCCGACCGGCCCGCTCCACCACCATGATCGCAGCCGGGTCACCGATCAGATCGGCCTGGATCGCATGCTCGACGGCCTCCGACTCCAACCCGTGGTCACACAACACGGTGAAGGCCCGGGTGTGCAACCGAGCCCGCACCGGAGCCGCCATGTCGTGGTAAAGGCTCTGGCACAACAACGGATGCACGAACTCCGCTGACATGGCCGTTGCCGCGCGCACCAACCCACTCCCGCACAACGCCTCCAGCGCCGCCCCAGCCTGCCGCTCATCCAACTCCGCTACCTTCACAGCTGAGGCGGGGCGAAACCGAGTCCCCAAGACGCTGGCCGCCCGGGCCACCCGCAGCGCCGCTGCTGGTAGGCCCGCAAAGCGGGTTAACACAATCTCTTCAGCGCCGACCGCGCTACCCACCCCGATCCGGCCCCCCGTCCACCCTTGCCCATCGATGGAGGCCGCGACCTGTTCCAACAGCAACGGATTACCCGCACACAACTCCGCCATAGCACGCGACTCGGCCTCGCCCACCGGACCATCCGATCGGGCCGTGAGCAACGCCGCCGCGGCCTCTTCGCTCAGCGGCGTCAGCCGCTGCATGCTGGCATGCCCGTCATAGACCAGCGCACCAGTCAGCTCCTGCGCTGCCGATGGCCACGGCCGCAACGCTCCCAGCACCGCCACTGGCAACCCGGCCAACCGGCGGCACACAAACGACAGCAAAGCCAACGAGTCCGGATCAGCCCAATGCAGATCATCCAGCACCAACAGCAGCGGGCCAGTGACCTGTTCCAGCCAGTGCAGCACCCCATAGAACCGGGCCACCCGCATATCACCAAACCCCGCTCCCCCCGACGGGGCCTGCAAGAGATCACGGTAACCGACAGCACCTAAAGCCGAGGCGAACACGCCAAATGGCAGCGAGGCTTCCATCACATCACCCCGGCCCAACCCCACCCGCACCACCGAACTAGCCAGCACGCCAGCCTGCGCCAGACAGGTCGTCTTACCCAAGCCCGCCTCCCCCACCACGAACAACGCCCCACCCCGCCCGGTCCGGACCCCCTCCACAAGACCCGCAATAGCAGCCAAGACCCCCTCCCGCTCCAACAGCAGCCCATCACCCGCTACCAGAGCGGACACCACCCGCTGGCCACTTCCAGTACCCAGCTCATCGGCCCGCTGCGCGAGCAGCCCGCCCGCCGCTTGGGCCGCCTGCTCCACGACCGGGTATATCTGCTCACCCTGTAGGCCAAGTGGTGATCGGCTGCTGACCAGCATCCCCAGTCCGGGCGCCGCAGCCAGCAGGGCAGCTAATTGCGGCGCGGCCGGCAAGAGGTCTTCGGCGTTGTCCAACACCAGCAGCACCCGCCGGGTGCGCAGATAGCCGTGCACGACCTCGACCGGCGGCCGCGCCCCGAGCTTCCGCAGGCCCAGCGCCTCGGCGATCGTGGGCATTAGCAGCCCCCGGTCCCGCACGGACAGTAACGACACGAACGCCACTCCGTCGGGGTAGTAGGACATCAGCAGCGTCGTGACCGCCAAGGCCAGGGTGGTCTTACCCACTCCTTCCGGTCCGGTCAACGTGACCAGCCTGCTTTTCGAACTGACCAGCAAATCCGCCGCCGCCTGAGCCTCGGCGTCCCAACCGTGCGGTCGGGTGGGCGCGGGAGGTAGATACCGCCCGCTAGCAGTACCACTGTTGGCTAGTGGCTGGCTGTGTCGATATTCTTCAACCCGGTCGCGCGCGGTGGCCAGCCAACCCTGCTCGGCGGGGGTGGCGCCCAGCAGTTGAATCAGCACGTCGAACCGGTCGGTTGGCGGCAGGACGTTGCCGGCGAAGTACTCCCCGATAATCCCCCGCGACCAGCCGGTCTTGGCCGCTAGCTCCCGATAGGTCAGCGTTGTCTCGCCTCTTTGCCGGGCTTGCCGACGTCGCAGTTGACGCAGCAGCCGGGCCAGAACCACTGCCGTGGCCACCCCGGCCACGCCCTGCGCCTCCGCACCCAGGGGCTGCGCACCCGAGATCTGGCCAGCCACGATTGCCTTCCGCTCGCCGCGCTAGTCGATACCTCAAAAAGAGCACACACCTGACCAGCTTGATACACCAGCTGATGATGTCCAACGCCGACGCGCCACCGGCGACACCAAGGCCGAATCGATCCGCGTTCTCAAACGACGCCTCTCAGACGTCGTCTTCCGCGCCCTGCTCGCCGACGCACCCCACACGCCCACCGAACCGATGATCAACCAAGCGGCTTGACAGAGGAGCAAGAGGACGCAACCACGTGGGGAAGGGCTGGATCACGACGTTCATCACCTCGATACGAGTCCAGCGGCGTCCAGTCTTGTCCAGCCGCGTCCAGGATTCCAGATCCGAACGCCAGTGTCCGGCAGTGTTCACACCCGGCTGGCTGGACGGCTCGGGAGTCGGATGAAGTCGGCACCTTCCAGCGCAGGACCGCCCCATCAGGGTGAGGAATGGCAGCGGGAGCCTGACCTGGCCACCGTGGGTCCAGTTAGTACGGCGGGATCCGAGGAGGCAGTCGGTGGTTGATGTGGTGTTGGAAGGGAATGTCGCGGTTGTCGAGGACGCTGAGTCGTTTCTCGCGGCGGGGATTCGGGCGCTGGAGGCTGACGGCGATTTGCTGGCCAGCCGGCGGTGGCTCGACGCGGCCTATGGCGCGGGCGAGCGGACCGGTGATGCGCTGGTGATGGCCAAGGCCGCCCTGGGCTTGGGGGGGTTGTGGGTGGATGAGCACCGCACGGCTGCCGGGTCGGGTTTGCTGCGGGCGCGGCTGCGGCGCGCGTTGAGCTTGATAGATCCAAGGTGTGCTGTGGCATTGCGCTTACGGGTCAGATTGGCTGCCGAGGCCGACTACCGTACCGGCGCGCACGCCGCGACGCTGGCCGTGCTTGAGGAGGCCAGGGCGTCGTTGGATCCGGTGGTGCGGGGGGAGGCGTTGAGCCTGGCCCACCAGTGTCTGCGGGGACCTGACCACGGCGCGCTGCGTCGGGTGTTGTCCGATGAGTTGGTCGCGGAGGCCGCACGGGGAGCTCGCCGCACGGATCTGCTGATGGGTCTGCTGTGGCAGGTGGTGGATTTGTTTTTGGCTGGCGACCCGCACGCGGAGCGGCGACTCGGTGAGCTGCGCGGCGTGTTGGCCCAGGAAGAGCATCGGGCGATCGGGGTTGTCGTCAAGGCCATCGAGGTCATGCTGGCTATTCGCGCCGGCCGGCTGGAGCAAGCCGAGCAGCTCGCGCAAGAATGCCTCGAGCGGAGCGTCAAGGCGGGCCATGTCGATGCGCCAGCCTGGTACGGCGCGCAACTCGTCGCGATCCGCTGGTATCAGGGCCGGCTCGGCGAACTGCTGCCGATGCTCACCGAGATGGTCAACTCACCCACCCTGAGCGTGGTGGACAATTCGTTTTTCGCCGCACTGGCCGTGGCGTCGGCGACGGCCGCAGATCACCGGACCGCGGAGCGTCTGCTGGCCACACTGCGCGGTCGGGCGCTGGCCGAGCTGCCCCGGTCGGGTAACTGGTTGGTCACCATGTACGGCATCGTCGAGGCGGCAAATCTGCTGGACAACGCCAAGGCCTCGGCCCGGGCCTACGAACTGTTGGCCCCGCTTGCCGACCTGCCGATGATGGCGGGTCCCGCGGTTGCCTGTTTCGGATCCGTCCACCACGCGCTCGGTGTCGCCTCGTTGACGATGGGCGAGGCGGACCGAGCCGTGTCGCACCTGCGTGAGGCTGTGCACCGCGACCTCGCTTTGGGGCATTGGCCGGCGGTCCTCCTCTCCCGGCAGCGCTACGCCGAGGCGCTGGAGCACCGGGGGCAACCCGAGGATGAGGCCGCGGCGCACGAGCAGCGTGCTCGGGCCGCCGAGCTGGCGTCATCACTCGGCGCGGCGGCGCCGCCGTCGCCTGCCGGTAGAGCGACCTGCACCCGACACGGCCGCCGGTGGCGGATCCAATTGGATACCCGGGTCGTGCTCGTCGACCAGAGCGTCGGCATGCTCCACCTGGCTGTGTTGACAGCGAATCCGGAGGTCGAGATCCCGGCGATCGACCTCGCGGTCGGCCTCGACGCGCTGGCCCGAGCGGCCACCAGCGGCGGCCGGTCCGCCCAGCCGGTGCTCGACCGCACCGCCATCCAGCGCTACCGGCAGCGACTCACCGAGCTCGACCAGCTGGACTCGGACGGCGACGACAGCGGTGCCTCCGCCCGGATGGAACGCGACTGGGTGCTCGCCGAGCTCGCCGCCGGCGCAGGCTTGGGCGGACGGCCCCGCGCGTTCCCGGACAACCCAGAACGCGCGCGCTTGGCCGTGGGCCGGGCAATCCGACGCGCCCTCACCCACATCGAGCGGACCGACCCGACCATCGGCGCGCACCTACGCACCAGCATCCACACCGGCATCCGCTGTTGGTACCGACCCGTCTGACCGCCACCCAGGGCCCCGGGAAGGTCGCGATGAGTGGGCGCTGATCTGCGACAACACGCGGGTGGGGGTATGAGCGCGGGTACGGATCCGACGTGATCATGAGGGTGTCTCAGAACTCCTGACACAATGATCCTGGAAGCCGGTGCTGTCGCTCCGGTCGGTGCCTGGCTCGACGATTCAGTGTGGTTCACGTGGACACGGGCGGCTTTTCCTGGCTGACTGCGTCGAGTAGCAGTTTCGCGGCCACTGTCGCCCCGTCGGTGTGGATTGTGCCGGCCACGGCGCTCGCTCGTGCTCGGGTCTTGGGTGTCAGGGTCGTTGTGAGCGCGGCGGACAGGGAGTCGAGGGTCGGCGTTGGGCCGTCGTGCGCCGAGCCGATGCCCAGCTCGGCCACTCGGGCGGCCCAGTACGGCTGGTCCGCGATCTGGGGGACCACCACCTGAGGCGCGCCGGCCCGGGCCGCCGTCGTCGTGGTGCCCGCGCCGCCGTGGTGCACGACGGCGGAACAGTGCCTGCTGGTTGACCTCGCCGACGACGAAGCAGTCGTCGGCGTCGTCGATCGGGGCCAGGTCCGCCCAGCCGCGGGCGTCCCAGGTCAGGGTCTTGACCAGCTGTGAGGGCATCCCAGTCACGGTGGTGATCAGTGCGTCGCAGGTGGTGGTGGCATCGCGCCGTCCGGCGGGGAGCGCGACGGGCACGGTGTAGCGGGAGGTCCGCTCGACCAGGGTGCCCATGGCGGTCTTCCCGGCCTTTCCGATCACGAGATCTCCTTCCCAGTGGCCGGGGACGGCCCGGTCGCCGACCTCGGCGGGTCGGGCGTCGATGCTGGTCATGCCCACGATTCGGGCACCGGGAGGGCTCGTGCGGCCGCGGCGCCGGCGCTGGGTCCGCCCGGTCCGCAGCAGGATTCCCAGCCGGGCCAGCTCGCCTTTGGGCAGCGCGTAGATCCAGGTGTAGATGGCCTCATGGGACACCCACGCAGCGTGCTGGCCAGGGTGTTCATAGCACAACCGGCCAGCGACCTGGTCCGGGGAGGCACCGGCGCGCAGCTTGTCCACCACGTGCTGGCGCAGGCTGGGATCAGCGTCGATCTTGCGGATCTTGGGCCGCGACCGGTGCTCCGTGGCCGCCCGCTGGGCAGCCACGGCTCGGTAACCGTCCCGGCCGCCGTGCCGGGCGATGTCCCGGGACACCACGCTGGGACTTCGGTCGATCCGCGCCGCGATCACCCGCCCGTCCACGTCCTCGACGATCCCCCGGGATATCTCCTCACGATCCTGTTCGGTCAGCATCCTGCGCTGGGCCACTCGGCTCCTCCTCGGCGATCACACTTCGCCGGGGATCTACACCAAGATCAATTGCTTCGACCGGTTGGGTCAAGGGCAGCTGGCGGCCAGCACGCCGAAAAACCGGGCCACCCGGCGGTCGAGCATGTCGATCGGAGTGGTGCCGAGCCGCAGGAGATGGTGGTCACGGATCGAATGGCCGATCAGGTCCAGTGGCGCCGGCGACCTGTCGTGGTCAGCCAGGTGTCCTTCGAGGACCGTGCGCAGCTCGCTCAGCGCCCCGGCAAGTCGCAGCGGCTCGCATCGAACGGTGGCCCCGGCGAAGAACGCTTCGGCACAGTCCGGTGACGCGACGTTGAACGGCCGCCGCCAATTGACTACCGCCGCCGTCATGGCAACAGAGGTGGCGAGAGCCGACCGGAGATGAGGAAGAGCGCCCCGCGTTTCGGCGCATCACCCACCCCGATCGTGGTAGGCTGTCCGGACCGGCGTCGCACTGTTGCGACGACCCGAAATCGATCCAGATGTTCACCGCCACTGCGTTGGGATCCGCTGATCTCCCCGGCGGGTAGACCGCCACCCAGGCCAGCATGC
Organism: Pseudonocardiaceae bacterium; assembly: GCA_036521655.1. Classification (GTDB taxonomy): domain Bacteria; phylum Actinomycetota; class Actinomycetes; order Mycobacteriales; family Pseudonocardiaceae. Next base: position 12,971 of record DATDHI010000042.1, read on the forward strand.
TGCGTTCGTCGAGAATTTCCGCGCAGTGTCCCGCATAGCGGTTTCCGGCCCGTGAATCGGCCAGCTCGGGCCAGTACACCGTCGTCATGCACTCGTAGCCCTCGCCGCTCATGCCCGCCGGCGGAACCGGTGGGTGCACGGACTGCGGCAACGATGCCGCAAACGCTCGCTCCAGGTAGACCGCCGGTCAGGCGCAGCTCGGGCCAACACGGCCCGAGCGTCGTGCCGCTGACCGCACCGTTGGGCCCAGAGAAGCAGTCGTCAACCTGCACAGCGTCCCAAGGAATCTCCTTGGCCGCGGCGGCGGATGGGGTACGGGCGAGATCGACCTCGATGAGCAGCGCCGGATCGAAGGCGTGGTCGACCGGTTCGGCCGTCCAGAACGCACACCGAGTGTCACCGTCGAGTGGGTCCTCAGTCGCCGGCCCAGCGCGGAACTTTGGTTCGAGGGCGACAACGACCGCGGCGGTGGCCAGCAGCGCCGTGATGTTGAACGGTGCCGCCACACATGGGCGACGACGCTGCTCGGCAGCGATGAGCACCGGCTCAGCAGGTTGCGCGGTCACGCGGTGTTCGGACGGATCGGAGTCGGCATGGCGTCGTTGTTGGACTCTGCCGGTCGGTGGCGCAGCGGAGATGGCTGCCGGCGCCGGGGCGTCCAGCAGCGCGTGTGCGCAGTGCCCCAGCGGTGCCGCGATCCTCGCGGACGTTCCATCCCCATTCCACATGGCGCTGGTCGTCAATCGCCGACGAAGCGATCGCGCCGAGACTCCAGCCGCCGGGCGGTCGCCGCCGGTGACAGGCGGCGATGTCCCCCGGCTGGAGTACAGCTACCAGGCCGCCTTGCGCCATCATGCTGGTGCCGCGCACCTGGAGGTTGGCGTAGTAGCGCTGGCGCGGCGCTCGGGCGATGTCGGGGCCGGTCCGGCGGACCCGCTGACGTTGTGAGTCGATCCGGGCGAGGATCAAGTTTGCTCAGCGGCCTCGTCACCGCGCCGGCGAAGCTGTCACGCAGGTCGGATTCCGGGGTGAGATCGAGGAACACCTCGCAGATCAGTTCCCGTCAGTACGCGAACGGTCCAGCCGGCGTGGTAGTCAGCGTCGACCAGGCTGTGCCAACGGATCCTCCTGTGTCGGCCTGCCGACCGTTGCGCACAAGCAACCCGACGTGCACGGCACGCAACACCCTCACGACGGGAATGCGGCATTGTGTGGACATGACATTGCGTACCCGTTCACCGAAGCGTACGGACTGTCCACGCCGATCGCCCAGGCCGGTATGGCGTTCGTCGGCATGACCCCAGACCTCGCCGTCGCGGTGAGCAACGCGGGCGCGTTGGGCTCCGTGGGCGTCGGACTGATGCCGGCGCCCGCCGTGACCGATGTCGTCGCGGCTGTCCGGGCCGGTACCACGCAGCCGTTCAACGTCAACTTCATCACCGTCTTCGCCGAGCGGGCGCAGATAGATGCCGTCTGCGCGGCCGGTGTCGCGGTGGTGTCGTTCCATTGGGGGCACCCGCCTCGGACCTGGATCGACCAGTTGCACGCGGCCGGCGTGCGTGTCTTCGAGCAGGTCGGCTCGGTCGCTGACGCCAGGCGCGCGGTGGACGATGGCGTGGACGTGGTGGTGGCGCAGGGACAGGAGGCCGGCGGCCACAACTACGCAACCCTGCCGACGCTCGCGCTGGTACCGCTGGTGGTCGACGCGGTGGCGCCGGCGCTGGTGCTCGCCTCGGGCGGGATCGCCGACGGCCGCGGGCTGGCCGCCGCGCTGATGCTCGGGGCCGACGGTGCCTGGATCGGCACCCGGTTCGTGGCGACCACCGAGTCCGCAGCGCACGACGGGTACAAGTCCAGAGTGGTCGGGGCGCAGGCCACCGAAACCGTGCGTACCGGCATGTTCGGACCTGATAATCCGCAGTTCAATCCGACCCGGGTACTGCGCAACCGGGTGGTACGGGAATGGCAGGATCGGGTGGGCGAGATCCCGGCCGACACCTCGGGGCTGCCGGTCATCGGGCACATGAACCTCGCCGGCCAACAGGTGGAGATGCACAAGTTCTCCAACCTCGTTCCAGTGCGCAACCTCACCAATGGCGACCTGGAAGAGATGGCGTTGCTCGCCGGCCAAGGAGTCGGTCTGGTCAACGCCGTCGAGCCGGCGGGGACCGTGGTTGCCGAGATGACCGCGCAGGCCCGCACCATGCTGGATCGGTACCGCGATCGGGTTTGACCGGATGGCGTGTTCCATCTGGTGGCTGCGGCCGGCCCGTGGCCGTCCGGAACACATCACACGGCAGACACCACAACGTCGAGCCCGGGCTGGATTTCCGCCGAGCAAAGCCGTCCCTTGAGGGCACCGACACGGGCAAGACGATCACGGGCCGCACCGTCTCGATGATCTGGTTCTTGACCTGCTAGCTCCGGGTGGGCCGGACGCAACACCGCGCGAACCACGCGATCCTCACCGCAGGATGACCCGCTTGCGGTCCGGGGGCGTTGTGCCTTACCTCGCCGCCCTGTAGGGGTTCTGTCACCGGGTATCGGTTGCGCCGCAATGGAATCGGCGGCGCTTGAAGTCGGGTAGCCGTCACGGTGACCGACTGGGTCGCTTCCGCGTTGCTGAGGGACCTGCGGCGGTCGAGAAGCTCGACAGCCATGACCTCAAGAATCATGCAAGGCGGCTCAGGCCGGTCCGAGCGGCAACAAGCGTGGGATGGTCGGACTCGACGACGGGACTCAGGATGCTCACCGCTCGGGTGTACCTGGACCGGGCCGCGTCGAGCTGATCGAGACGTCCGAACGCGCCCGCAAGGTTGACCAACGTGATGGCCAGGTCCGGGTGGTTGGCACCGAGGACACGCTCCTTGAGCCGCAACGCTTCGGTATACCCGAGGATCGCGTTGTGGAGATCATTGCGATGATGTACGAGCGCCGCGAGATTGTGGGCCGTGACGGCCCGCTCATAGTCCTCATGACGCAACGTCGGCAGCGCGCGGCACAGTTGAACCTCGGCTTCGTCGAGGCGTCCGCAGCCGACGAGCAGGGCGGCCCACGCAGCGGCATCGGCGGCCACCACCGGATGATCGGGGCCGTGCAGGCGGGTGCGGATCTCGACCGCGCGGCGGGCCAACGGTTCGCCGAGTCGGTACCGTCCGCGAGCATGGGCAATGCCGCCGAGGTTGTGATAGATAGTGGCCACAGCGTCACTGTCCACACCGGTGGTGTCCTGGTAGATATGCAGCGCGCGCCGGTAGAACGTCTCAGCCTGCTCGAACCTGCCGGTGTACTTGCCCAGCACCCCGAGTTCATTACATATCTCGGCGACGAGCTCGGCGCAGCCGCCGAACTGGGCCTCGGCCGCGGACAGCGTCAGGGTGAGCAACAGTCCGGCCTGCCGGTAGTCGCCACCCTGACGCCACCTGCGCGCCACCGCGACCTGGTGACGCAGCCGCACCGTCAACGGGTGTCGCATATGTCCGATGGCTCGTGCCCCACCAGGATCTCGTTGTGATTGGGACTGATGTGATTGGGATCCATCAACCAGTCCCAGACCATCTCGATGGGGTCGCAGATAGATTGCTGGCTGCCGGGTTCCAGCTCCACGGTCGTCCTCCAATTTGTGAGCGGAAATGTTCTACCCTGAAGACCGTTCCATCCCGTTCCACCGGTCGCGCAGCTGCTGTGGCGTAAGCGTCGCTGGCGCTGTCGCACTCAGGACTGCCCTCGGGCGACGTTCACCGAGGCGGTGGGTCAGGTGCCGGCCGGGATGCGGACCACGACCCGGCTGCGTGCGGCGCTGGCGGTGGAGGACGGGCGCGACAAGTGCGAGGTCGCCGCGTCTGATCAGGCGTCGTGGCCGACGGCGCAGCGGGCGATGGTGGCGCATGGGGCATCAGAGCTGGTCGAGCCCGAGCCTACGGCGGTGTTGGGGATGGATGAGACCCGGTTCGGTCGGCCCCGCTGGCTGCCCGATGGTCTCGGTGACCACGGACGGGTTCGGTGGGTTCGCACGGATCCGTGGGAGACCGGGTTCGTCGACATCACTGGTGACCAGGGGCTGTTGGGGCGATTTCCCGCCCCGTCCTCCTTCGCCTCGACCACGTCGGTGTGACAGCCTGTGCCACCGCCCGGTCGCCGACGTGCTTGGGCGAGGACGGCGAAGGTGGTATCCAGTACTTCGCCGATCTGGCGGCTGATTGTCTGGGCCTGCTCGAACAGCTCGGCCGCTGCGTGTGGGTGGCCCCGGTAGGCCTCCACGCTGGCCCACGTCGGCAGGATCCAGCACAGGGTGCTCAGGTCCTCGGCGTCGCGGGCGAGCTGGCGGCCTCGGCCAGCCTGGCTGCTGCCTGGTCGTACTGTCCGCGCGGGTAGCGTATCCAGCCGGCGACCAGCAGCAGCAGCTTGGCCCGGGCGGCGGCAGGAAGCGTGCCGCCGGTGGCCAGTGCCTCATCGGCCCAGCCTTGAGCTTCGGCCAAGTGCCCACGGATCGTCCAGAACATCCACAGCCGCGAGCAGGCATCGGCGAAGTCCTCGACCGCGCCCACGTCCAGCAGCCTGCGCAGCGCGGCGCGCAGGTTGTCGTGCTCGAGCTCCAGGCTGTCCAGCACGTCGGGCTGGGCCGGGCTCGAGAGCGTCGGTGATGCTGCCAACGTCAGATCGTGGTAGTAGGCGGTGTGGCGGTCGCGGACGGCGTCGTGCTCGCCGCTGGCGTGGAGCTGTTCGGTGGCGTAACCGCGGATCGTGTCCAGCATTGCGAACCGGGGGGCCTCGGCCTGTGATTCGCAGGTGATCAGACTGTTGTCGAGCAGTGCGGTGAGCAGCTCGAGGACGGTAGCCTCCTCGACCCGGGCGACCGCCGCGGCGGCGTGCAGTGTCCAGCCGCCGGTGAACACCGCCAAGGCGCGGAACAGGACCTGTTCGGCCGAGGTGAGCAGGTCATGGCTCCAGGCCGCGGCCAGCTTGATCGCCAACGGCAGGTGGTCCAGCCGCTGGCAGATCCGGCCCACGACCTCAGAGGCGCTCGCGGGCGTGACCGCGCCGGCCTGGGCGGCTCGCTGTAGGAACAGTTCGACCGCTGCTGGGGCCGCCAGCGGCGCGACGGAGCACACCTGCTCGGCCTGCAGGCGAAGCGGTGAGCGGCTGGTCACCAACATTCCCAGCCCTGGGGCCGCGGCTAACAGGGCGGCCAGCCGCGGGGCCGCCAGCAGCAGATGCTCGGCGTTGTCGAGCACCAGCAGCACCCACCGGGCACGCAAATAGTGGCGCAGGAGCTCGGCCAACGGTCGTGTGCCGAGCTCCCGCAGCCCCAGGGCCTCCGCGATGGTGGCCTCCACCAGCGCCGGGTCACGCACGGGTGCTAACGCCAGCGCATCGAGCGTGGCCTGGTGCTTGCTCTCCATGAATACCGCCAGGACGTCGTGGACACTGGACGGCATGCGCGGACTCGGCGACGAGATCAAGAAGGTCATCGACACCGGGATCGACTGAACATCGCAAACATCGCAGCGAAAGATCAACGATACCGAACTGCTCCGTCAGGCCTGGGTTCCGCAGCTGAGGTGTGACCTGGACACGGAAATGGGGTTTGACCTGCGGGAATGGTTGATCGCTGCCGGGTCAGGCGTGTGTCCAGGCGGTGGTGTTTGTGCTGGTCATGGCGTTGCGGCCGGGGCCAGCTCGATGATCTTCTTGGGTGGGTCGATGCCCAGTTTGGTGAAGATGTCGCGTTGAGCTGCGGTGAGTTCGGTGCGTTGCCGGAAGGTCCCGGCCGGGCCGTCGAACACGCCGACGTGGAGTTCCTGTAGGTCATCGCGCAGGTGGTGCCAGGTGTTGGCGGTGGTGTTCTCGGTGATCCGGATCAACAGCAGCGCGAGCTAGCAGAGCAGGACGTGGGCGCGGATGCGGTCTTCGAGGCGGTGACAGACCGGGCGGAGTTCCAGGTTGGTCTTCATGGCGCGCCAGCCGCGTTCGACTTCGAGGAGCTGCTTGTAGCCCAGCGCGATGTCCTCGGCCGACAAGCTGGGGTCCGAGCAGCGCAGCAGGTACTTCCCGTCCAGGTTGGACTCGGTGTTGAGGTTCGACTTGTCGATGCGCAGCAGCCCGGTCGGGGTGACGCGCAGGTAGCGGTTCAAGCCCGGCATGGTCGAGATCCGCCCGCGCAGCTCCGCCCGCTTGGTCGCGCTCAGGCTGTCGGTGCCGGCGATGAGGGTGGTGAGCTTGCCGGTCATGATCTCGCGCAGGCGGGCGTCGCGGTCGGCTTGGTCGGGGTTGTAGCAGACCACGAACCGCTCGCCCTCGGCGACACGGACCTCTTTGTGCTGCAGGTTCGCCGCGACGTGCTGGTAGCGGCCGGGCCTGGACAGCGCTGCGGTGGCCTCGGCGGATCCGGAGCGGAGCTTCTCCCCGATGATGTAGTGCCCGCCGCCACGGCGTAGCTCCCGACGGTTGGCCTGGGAGGAGAAGCCGCGATCGGCGACCCACACGACCCGTGACAGTGTCCAGTCCCGCATGTCCTCGCGGGCCTGGCGGATCAATGCTGAGTCGCCTGTGTTGCCCGGCCAGCACCACACCCGCACCGGGACCCGGTCGCGGGTCACCGCCATCCCGATCACGATCTGGGGCAGGTCATCACGGGAGTCCTTGGACTTGCCGTGCGTGCGGAACCCGGCCCCGTCCGCCCCGTCCGCGCCGGCGTTGTCATCGGCGGCTGGTCGGGCAGTCGTCGACCGTGCTGGTCGCGGACGACCGGGCCGTCGGGCTCCTCGATTTCGAAATTAGGTGGAGGTGGTGTCGAAGAACAGCGGGTCGACCTGGTGGTCCAGCAGAGTTGCGACCTTCCAGAACACCTCTTTCTTGCCTCGTCGCACATCTTCGTATCGGCCAGCCGGTTCGAGGGTATGCCCGTCTCGATCCTGGAGGCCATGGCTAGCGGTCTGCCGGTGGTATTGTCTGACATCCCGGCACATCGCGAGCTCGCTGCCAACGCCGGGACGTACTTCGACCCGGACTCGCCTAAGCAGCTCGCCGAGCGCTTACGGGAATTCGCTGCCGACCCGAAACGTATGCAAGGTTGTGCGCCACAAGCCTGCACCGGGCCGGACAATACGACCCGGAGCGAAGCGTTGACGCGCACCTTACGGTGTACCGGCAGGCGGCAGCCCAGTGACTATCACGAACACGATCATTGTTAAGGCTACGCCGGTCGGGCCAGACGGCGTGTTGACAGGTCATGGGTGGTCGTCCGCGATAGAGTAATCGAGCAAATCCGCCTGCACAGGCCGGATCGCACAGTGGATATGTACTCCCCGGATTGGTCGATACGCACGTCCATGGTGCGCTCGGACATAGCTTCAATGAACTAGTGCCAGGTTCGTGGCGGCAGGTTCTTCACGCGCATCTGGCGGCTGGAACCACTGCGCTACTCGCTACACTGGTGACCGACTCGTTCGACCGGCTACATGGGCAACTGCGGATCGGACGTGCGCTTTTAGCCGCAGCAGGGCTGCAGTCCCCATTGCTCGGCGTGCACTTGGAGGGGCCATATCTCAATGCCACGTAGCCTAAGTTGATCAAGCTGCTGGGGGTGTCAGAGTGCGGATATTGATGGTGGGCGGGCCGGTGTGTCGGGTGCCGGTGTCGGCGGGTCGTTTGACGCGGTAGCTGTTGTGGCGGGCTCGTTTGAT
>DATDHI010000043.1:0-12481 GCA_036521655.1 Pseudonocardiaceae bacterium
CGCGCCCAGCGCCGGCGGGGCGAGCAGGAAAATCGCCAGCACGGGTAGCAGCAGCAGCCACGGGCTGCGACCGGCATGATCGGCATGATCGGCGCCCGCCCACCCGCCGCGCACATCGGCCACGATGGCGATCAGGCCCAGCGTGAGGATCACCACTCCCGCCGTGACCAGGAACGGGAACGCCGAGGGCTTGACATAACGCAGGTAGCTGCCGTTCCACGCAATCTTGCACAGAGCCCCACCGAGCAGAACCAGCAGGACGTTCTGGGTCTCCCGCCTCATCGCACGCCCCCGAGTACCAGCACTCCGGCGAGCATCGCGCAGCCGAGCGCCACCACGAACGTCACCGGGGCGAAGCGGCTGGTGAATCCGCGCCCGAACGCCCCCGCCTGCAGGGCCACGAGCTTGACGTCAACCGCGGGCCCCACTACGAGAAACACCAGCCGGGGCAGCAGCGGCACCGCCGACAGCGACGCGGCGACGAATGCATCGGCTTCACTGCACAGCGCGAGCACCACCGCGAGCAGCCCCATCACCAGGCTCCCGAGCAGCACCTGACCGGTCAGCGAGGCCATCCAGGAGGGGGGTACCAGGACATTCAGCGTCGCGGCGGTGAGCCCGCCGAGCACGAGGAAGCCTCCCGAGGAGACCAGGTCATGCCGGGCCGTCTCGAGGAACACCGCCAAGCCGCTACGGCCCGGTTCCCGCTCCGTGCGGCACAGTGCCCGCTGCGCGATCCACTCGGGACGCCCGACACGCGCCCACAGCCATCCCATCACCAGCGCGGTGGCCATCGAGCCGAGGAACCGGGCCAGCACCATCTGGGGGCGCTCCCGGGAAAGCGACCGCGGTGGCCACCAGCACCACCGGGTTCACCGCCGGCGCGGCGAGCAGGAACGCCAGCGCCGCAGCCGGCGGCACGCCTTGCTGCATGAGACGCCGGGACACCGGTACCGACGCGCACTCGCAACCCGGTAGCGCCATCCCAGCCAGCCCTGCGACGGGTACCGCGGCCACGGTCGATCGCGGCAGTACTCGCCGCAACGCCGAGGGCGACACGAACGCCGCGATCAGCCCACTCACCAGCACGCCCAGCACCAGGAACGGCATCGCCTGCACGCACACCGCCACGAAGACCGTGGCGCCGGTGCGCACCGCGGGCACATCGACAACCCGGATCAGTGGTCCCCGGGCCAGCACCGCCAGCACCAAGACCGCGCAGAGCACCTCCAGCGAGGTGATCCGGCGCGTGGGAGTGCGGGGCGCGGCCTCGGCCGGCGACGCGGACATCAGCTGGCAAGCAGCTCGGCACGCACCTGCGAGGCCGTGGACACCACCAGCATGAGCAGGGTGCCCAGCGGCACGGCACCGAGGCCAGCCGCGGGGAACGCGTAGCGCAGCGTGACATCGGCTCCGCGCTCGGTGCGGATCAGGCCCAAGGTCCCGAACAAGCCCTGCCCAGCTCGGGTGGCGACCCGCTCAGCAAGCTCGCCGTCGTCCGGGACGTCCCAGGCGACCACGCAGGTCATGCTCAGCACCACCAGGCCCTCGGCGAGTTCCACCGCCTGCACCGCGCAGGGCACCTCGGAGTTCGAATGCTGGAAGGTCAGCGCGCCGTCATCGTCCACCTTGACTTCCTGGAAGCGCTCCAGCGCCGTCCGGGCGGCCTCGAGCAACTCCTTGATGGCCAGGCTCGTCGCGCCCTCGTCAGGGCTCACCGGATCGTCCTCCTCAGGTCTTAGCGTCAACGTCAAGCCGCACCTTGGGAGGCACAGCCGCCCCGAACCGGCGGTCCCGGCCGGCATACACCTCGCAGGCCCGCCAGAGATCCCGGCGGTCCAGGTCCGGGAACAGGACGTCCTGGAACACCAGCTCCGCGTAGGCAGCCTGCCAGATCAGGAAGTTCGAGATGCGCTGCTCGCCTGAGGGCCGCAGGAACAGATCGACATCGGGCATGTCCGGCTCGTCGAGGTAGCGGGCCAGCATCCGCTCATCGACCCGCTCGGGGTCGATCTCACCGCGGGCCGCCCGGCGGGCCACCTCGCGCGCCGCGTCGGCGATCTCGGCGCGGCCACCGTAGTTCACGCACATGGTCAGCGTCATGACATTGTTTCCCGCGGTCAGCTCCTCGGCGATCTCAAGCTCCCGGACCACGCTGGGCCATAGTCGAGGCCGGCGCCCGGCCCAGCGCACCCGCACTCCCATCTCGTGCATCTGGTCGCGGCGGCGGCGAATGACGTCACGGTTGAAGCCCATCAGGAAGCGCACCTCCTCGGGGCTACGCCGCCAGTTCTCGGTGGAGAACGCGTACGCCGACAGCCACCCCACGCCGAGCTCGATACAACCGCACACCACGTCCAGCAGCACCGCCTCGCCCCGACGGTGACCCTCGGTGCGGGACAGCCCACGCTGCTGCGCCCACCGCCCGTTGCCGTCCATGACCAGCGCCACGTGCCCCGGCACCCGCCCGGCAGGTATCACCGGTGGCCGGGCCCCGGAAGGATGCGGATCCGGCGGACGCACTATGCGTCCATGCACCCGTTCCCGTCCTCGCCGCCGCATCGCGCTCCATCCTGCCGCCCTCTGCATTCAGCGGGCTCAGCGGGGCTATGGGCGTCCGGATAACCCCGCTGAGCCCGCTGAATGCGGGCGAGGTGGCGGGTGAGGTGGCGGGCGAGGGATCAGGGGGAGGGAGCGAAGCTGGCGTTCTAGGTGCCATTGGAGGTGGGCGGCTACTAGGCCACTCGCCTCGCGGGCGGGGGCGGGGGGGACGGACTCGGCGATCTGCCAGTCTCCGTGCATCAGGGCGTCTAGCAGCTCAAGGGTCTGTACCGACGGGGTGGCCGCACCCGCGGGACGGCATCCGGAGCAGACGACACCCCCGGCTGCGACGCTGAACGCCCGGTGCGGCCCGGGGGCCCCGCAACGGGCACACTCGGTCAGCGCGGGGGCCCAACCAGCGGTGGCCATCGCACGCAGCAGGAAAGCATCGAGCACCAGCGGCGCTCGTCGCTGCCCGTCCACCAGAGCCCGCAGTGCGCCCACGACCAGCAGATACAACCGCAGCACCGGCTCACCTTCGGCGCCGGCCAGCCGCTCAGCGGTTTCCAGCACCGCGCACCCGGTGGTGTAGCGGACGTAGTCGCCGACCAGCCGGGAGCCGAAGCCGTCGACGGTCTCGACCTGGGTGACCACGTCCAGCGTCCGCCCGGTGTAAAACTGCACGTCGACGTGCCCGAAGGGCTCAAGTCGAGCGCCGAACCTCGACGTGGTGCGCCGCACCCCCTTGGCCACCGCGCGCACCCTGCCGTGCCGACGGGTCAGTAGCGTGACGATCCGGTCGGCTTCGCCCAGCTTCTGCACCCGCAGCACCACGCCGGTGTCACGGTAGAGGCTCACCTGCTCATCGTCGCACCGCCGCGCAGCAACCGGGTGCGGCACGCGGATCGAAACAAGCCCTATAGGGGTGCGGACCCGGTGAGCGGCCGCTAGCGTCGAGCCATTGGAAGCACAGAATAGGGTCCGTAGTTTCCCAGCCGTCCGTGCAGCCATCCGTGGAGAGGACCAGTCCATGTCGGACGATCCGCAGCCCAGCCAGGATTACCCCCAACAGGGTTACCCCCAACAGGGTTACCCCCAGCAGGGCTACCCTCCGCAGGGCTATGCAGCACCCCCGACCAACACCATGGCCATCTTGGCCCTGGTGTTCGCCTTCGTGTTCTGGCCGCTGGCCATCGTGTTCGGGCACGTGGCGCACAAGCAGATCAGCAGAACCGGTGAGGGCGGCCGGGGTTTGGCAACTGCCGGCCTGGTGATCGGCTACATCTTCCTGGGCCTCACGGTGCTGTTCATCGCGGGGGTGATCGTCTTTGGGGTGGCGATGTCGAACAATCCCAACTTCGGGACTTAGGTCGTGAGTGGGAAACAGTGTCATGACACTGTTTCCCACTCACGAGTTGTTAGAAGCCGAGGCGACGCAGCTGCTTGGGATCGCGCTGCCAGTCCTTGGCGACCTTCACATGCAGGTCCAGGTACACCGACGTGCCCAACAGTGCCTCGATGTGCGCCCGCGCGCGGCTGCCGACCTCCTTGAGCCGCTGGCCGCCCCGCCCGATCACGATCGCCTTCTGGCTGTCCCGCTCGACGTAGAGGTTCACGTAGACGTCGAGCAGGCCGGCCCGGCCCTCCCGGGGGCTCAGCTCCTCCACCACGACGGCCAGCGAGTGCGGCAGCTCGTCGCGGACGCCTTCTAGCGCCGCCTCCCGCACCAGCTCCGCCACCAGGATCTGCTCCGGTTCGTCGGTGAGCTCCCCGTCCGGATACAGCGGTGCGGACTCCGGCATTCTGGCCAGCAGCAGGTTGGCGAGCAGCTCCACCTGGAAGCCGTCGACCGCCGACACCGGCACCAGCTCAGCGAACTCGCTGAAGCCGGCCGAGCGGGCCAGGTCGGCCAGACCGGCGAGCTGCTCCGCCACCCGCTGTGGGCTCACCAGGTCGGTCTTGGTGACGATGCCGAACACCGGGGTGCGCCCGGCCAATGCGGCCAGTTCAGCCGTGATGAAACGGTCCCCAGGCCCGATCGAGGCATCGGCGGGCACGCACAGACCGATCACGTCCACCTCCGACCAGGTGGTCCGCACCAGGCTGTTGAGCCGTTGCCCGAGCAGCGTGCGCGGCCGGTGCAGGCCGGGCGTATCCACCAGGACGAGCTGCCCGTCGGGTTGGTGCACGATTCCCCGGATGGTGTGCCGGGTGGTCTGCGGCCGGCTGGAGGTGATCGCCACCTTCTGGCCCACCAGCGAATTGGTCAATGTCGACTTGCCGACGTTGGGCCGGCCCACCAGGCAGGCGAAACCGGCCCGGAACGCCGTTGGGGCGTTGTCTGTCCCATTACTCCCGTTGCTGTCCCCCGACATAGCCGTCCCTAACCCGTCACGCGCAGCACGTCGCGCACCGCGCCACGCGGATCTGCCAGCAGCACCAGGGCGTCGGGCCCCAGCTCGCGGACAGCGGCCAGCGAGGGGGCGTCCACCCACTGCGACCCCGACACCACCGCGGCTGCTTCCAGTCCGCTCGCCCCGCTGGATACCGCGGCCACTACCGCTGCCTGCAGCGCGGTGAGCGCCAGCGACTGGAGCGAGACCGTGCATCCGGTATAGGTCCGCCCGTCGGTGTCCCGTACCGCGGCGCCCTCCTCGGCACCGGTGCGGGCCATCGCGGAGCGCGCCAGCGTGAGGATCTTGGCGTCCTCCAGGTCGAGATCCGAAGTCTCAGGCACGGGTGTCGCTCGCTTCCTGCGGATGGTCGGCCGCAACGGGATGAGCTCGGCAGGCGGTGACGGTGGTGATGCGCAACCGTCCGCGTCGATCGTTACCGCCCTCGGCCCGCAGCCGCAGGCCGGCCACCTCGGCCTCGGCACCCGGCAGAGGCACCCGGCCCAGCCGCTGCGCGAGCAGCCCGCCGACGGTCTCTACGTCGGTGCCCTCGATGTCCACCGAGAACAACTCTCCCAGATCGGTCACCGGCAGCCGGCTGGTCACTCGCACCGCACCGTCGCCGAGGTGCTCGACCGGCGGCCGCTGCTCAGGATCGGACTCGTCGGTGATCTCACCGACGATCTCCTCGATGATGTCCTCGATGGTCAGCAGGCCGGCCGTGCCACCGTACTCGTCGACGACGACGGCCATGTGGTTGTGCGACACCTGCATCTCCTTGAGCAGCCCGGTGAGCAGCTTGGAGTCGGGCACGAAGGTCGCGGGACGCATCACCTCACGGACAGCGTCGCCGCTGGTGCCAAAGGCCGCCGCCCCGGCGCCCGGGAACGTCCGCGCGACCAGATCCTTGATGTGCACGACGCCGACGATGTCATCGACGCTGTCCCCGATCACCGGGATCCGGGAGAATCCGGAGCGCAGTCCCAGCGCCACTGCCTGGCGCACCGACTTGTCCTGTTCGATCCAGACTATCTCGGTTCGCGGCACCATCACCTCGCGAGCCACAGTGTCACCGAGCTCGAAGACGGAGTGGATCATCTCGGCCTCGCCGGCCTCGACCACGCCGCGCTCCCCCGCTATGTCGACCAGCTCGCGCAGTTCGACCTCGGAGGTGAACGGCCCGGCCGGGAAACCCCGGCCGGGCGTGATCGCATTACCCACCACGATGAGCAGCCGCGACAGTGGGCCCAGGATCCGGCCCAGCACCCGGACCGACCCCGCCACCATCATGCCGACGCGGTACGGATGCTGGCGCCCGATGGTGCGCGGACCCACCCCGACGACCACGTAGGTCACCACGACCATCGCGAACCCGGCGACCAGCACCGCCAGCCAGGTTGGCTGCAAGGCCCGCACCGCGACCACGGTGACCAGCACCGTGGCGGTCAGCTCGCAACTGAGCCGCAGCAGGAGCAGCAAGTTGACATGCCGGGGCCGGTCGGCCACGACTAGTGCGAGCTGGCCGGCGCCGAACCGGCCGGCGCGCACCAGCGCCTCGACCCGGGCCCGGGACACCGTGCCCAGCGCGGCGTCGGCCGCGGCGAACCCTCCGGCGGCCACGACCAGCGCAGCCGCCAGTACCAGCAGCGGCAGGGACGGCGTCAGCACCGTCAGCGCCGGCGGGTTATCCCGGATGGCCGGAGTCCTCCGGCCCATCCAGACCGACCGTCCCGAGCAGCCGGGTGTCGGCGTCGCGCTGTGCGCTCCGGCGCCGGCTGACCTGGGCGGCGCGCTGAAACTCACCGAGGATCCCGTCCTGCAGGGTGAACATCTCGCGCTCCTCGTCAGGCGCAGCGTGGTCGTAACCCAGCAGGTGCAGCACGCCATGCACGGTGAGCAGGTGCAGCTCATCCAGCACTGAGTGACCAGCCGCGGCAGCCTGCTCGGTCGCGACCTCGGGGCACAACACGATGTCACCGAGCAGAGCTGGGCTGCCGGGTGGGCTGCCCGGCCGCCCCCCCGCCATCAGACCGCCTTCGTCGGCGCCGTCCATCGGAAAGGCCATCACATCGGTGGGCCCCGGCAGGTCCATCCAACGTTCGTGCAGGTCGGCCATCACCCCGCGGCCGACCAGCAGCACCGACAGCTCGGCCAACGGGCTGACACCCATCCGATCCATCGCGAATCGGGCTGCGTCGGCGATGGACGCCTCGGCGACAGCGGTACCGGACTCGTTGGCGATCTCGATGCCCACCGGCGTTCACCGCCGCCGGCGGCGGTCGGTGCGGTTGGGCACCGGGCGAGCACCGGCACCCTCCTGGATCGCATCCCACCGCGCATAGGCGTCCACGATGTCGGTGACCAGCCGGTGACGGACGACGTCGGAGCTGGACAGCTGCGCGAAGTGCACGTCGCCCACCCCGTCCAGGATGTGCTGCACGACCCGCAGGCCGGACAGCTGGCCGCCAGGCAGGTCGACCTGGGTGACATCACCGGTGACCACGACCTGGGAGCCGAAGCCGAGCCGGGTCAGGAACATCTTCATCTGCTCCGGCGTGGTGTTCTGCGCCTCGTCGAGAATGATGAACGCGTCGTTAAGGGTGCGGCCTCGCATGTAGGCCAGCGGGGCTACCTCGATGGTCCCGGCGGCCATCAGCTTGGGAATCGACTCCGGGTCGAGCATGTCGTGCAATGCGTCGTACAACGGCCGCAGGTACGGGTCGATCTTCTCGTACAGAGTGCCTGGCAGGAAGCCCAACCGCTCCCCTGCCTCCACCGCCGGCCGGGTGAGGATGATCCGGTTGACCTGCTTGGCCTGCAGCGCCTGCACCGCCTTGGCCATCGCGAGATACGTCTTGCCGGTACCGGCGGGTCCGATGGCGAACACGATCGTGTAGCGATCGATGGCGTCCACGTAACGCTTCTGATTGAGCGTCTTGGGCCGTATGGTCCGGCCGCGCCGGGACAGGATGTCCAGGCTGAGCACTTCGGCAGGAGACTCCCCGTCCCCCTGCTCGAGCATCGCCAGGGTCCGGCGGACCGCATCTGGGCCCAGCTGCTGGCCACGGCGGGCGAGCGTGACCAACTCGCCGAAAGTGCGCTCGGCGAACGCCACCTCGGCGGGAGTGCCGGAGAGGGTGATCTCGTTGCCTCGCACGTGCACGTCGGCCGCCAGCAGTTCCTCGGTCACTTTCAGGTTCTCATCACGAGACCCCAGCAGCGCCAGCACCGCCGAGTCCGGGATCACGATCTTCGATTGAACGGGTTCGGGCTGCGTCGTCCCCGAACCGGCTGGGGAGGTGCCCTCCACTGGGGTAGGGGTCACGTGTCGGTGGGTCCTGCCTTCCTGCGCGCTCGCGCACTGCGGGTCAGTGGCAGGACCGATGGTAGCGGGGGAGGCTGGGCCAGTGCACCCGCCGAGGTGGGTTGCCGCGCCGCGGCGGAGACGGGGGGTCGCCCCACCGCGGCGCGGCCCCGCCGGACCGAGGGGGGAGGTGCCCGGCGGGCTTGTTCCAGGCTCGCGAGCCTGGACTGGTATGAGACCAACAAGGCCGATCCCAACCCGTTCTACCTACTCAGAGTAGGCCCCACTTGGGTGATTGCGCCACATATCACCTGAATGACCCAGTTTTGATGCGCGGAACGTCAATCCAGCGCCGCGACAGAGCTCCAATAGCACCGAGCGCTACTGCTGCAGCACTCGAGGAACGCAAGACAGCCGGACCCAAGCGCACTGGCCGCGCGCCGGCGGCGGTCAGCGTGGCCAGTTCGGCGTCGGTGATACCGCCCTCAGGACCGACCACGAGCACCAACTCCCCCCCATCGGGCAATGGCACCGCGGGCAGGGGGTCGATGGCCGATTCGTGCAACACCACAGCACCCGCCGCGCCCGCACAGCGCTGGGCCAACGCAGTGGTGTCCACCGGGCCGGCCACCTCGGGGAACCATCCCCGCCGGGCCTGCTTGGCCGCCTGGACAGCGGTCTCCCGCCAGCGGGCCAGCGCCTTGGCCCCGCGCGGTCCCTCGTCCCAGCGGGCCACGCAGCGAGCGGCCCGCCACGGCAGCACTGCGTCCACACCTGCCTCAGTGGCCAGCTCCACTGACAGCTCCCCGCGCTCGCCCTTGACCAGCGCCTGAGCCAGCGTCACCTGCAGTGCCGGCAGCGGCTCGGTCTCCCGGCGCAGCACCTGCAGCCGCAGCCGATCCCGGCCGGCCTCGAGCACCTCGCAACCAGCCAGGCCGCCGCGACCGTCGGAGAGCATCAGGCGCTCACCGGCCCGCAGCCGGCGCACCGTCGCGGCGTGCCTGCCCTCGGGTCCCTCCAGCACCGTCTCGGCACCCTCGGGTGGCAACTGCTCGGCCAGGAACACCGGCAGGCTGCTCACCGGCCACCTAGGGAGTCCCGCAATCGCGAGAACAAGCCCCCGGACCGGCCGTTCGCGGCGAGCTCGGCCTGCTCCTCACCACGCAGTGCGGCAAGCTCGCGCAGTAGTTCCATCTGCCGGGAGTCCAGCCGCGTCGGCGTCACGACGTCCAGGTGAACGAACAGGTCACCCCGCCCGTCGGCGCGACCTGTGCTGCGCAGCCGGGGCATCCCCCGCCCCCGCAGGGGGAGCACGGTCGCGCATTGGGTACCCGGTTCGACCCGGACCTCCTCGATGCCGTCGAGGGTGTCCAGGGCGACGGTGGTGCCCAGTGCGGCCGCCGTCATCGGGACCCGCACTGTGCAATGCAGGTCAGCGCCGTCCCGGGTGAACATCTCATGCGGCACCTCCTGCACCTCGACGTAGAGATCGCCCGCCGGGCCCCCGCCAGAGCCGACCTCGCCCTGACCGGCCAGCCGCACCCGCATCCCGTCGGCGACTCCAGCGGGCACCTTGGCGGTGACGTTACGGCGGGCGCGGATCCGCCCGTCCCCGCCGCACTGCCGGCAGGGATCCGGGATGACCTCGCCGAATCCGCGGCACACCGGGCACGGCCGCGAGGTCACCACCTGACCGAGGAACGAGCGCTGCACGTTCTGCACCTCGCCGGCGCCGCCACAGGTATCGCAGGTCTGGGGCCTGGTGCCGGGCGCGCAACCCGAGCCGTTGCATTCCCCGCAGAGCACCGCGGTGTCCACGGTGAGCTCGCGGGATGCCCCGCTGGCGCATTCCTCGAGGGTGAGCTGCAGCCGGATCAGCGCGTCGGAGCCACTCTGCACCCGGCTGCGCGGGCCCCGCCGCCCGCCGCCCGCTCCCCCGGTGGCACCGAAGAAGGCATCCATGATGTCACCCAGGCCGAACCCGGCAAACGGGTCACCACCCGCCCCGCCGCGGCCCATTCCAGCGCCGGGCTCCAGCGGGTCCCCGCCGAGATCGACGATCTGGCGCTTCTGCGGGTCGCTGAGCACCTCGTAGGCGGCGCTGACGTCCTGGAAACGCTGCTGCGCTTTCGCGTCCGGGTTGACGTCGGGGTGCAGCTCGCGGGCCAGCTTGCGGTACGCGCGCTTGATCTGCTCCGCACTGGCATCCCTGGGCACGCCCAGGATCCCGTAGTAGTCCCTGGCCACGCTGGCGTCCTCCTGCCGCAGCCCTCGCCGCGGTGCTCGTCGTGCATGTCAGTGCGCCTGGCCACCCGGCTCAGCGGGTGGTCAGGATCTCCCCCACGTATCTGGCCACCGCACGCACCGCGGCGATGGTGCCCGGATAGTCCATCCTGGTCGGTCCGACCACACCCAGCCCCCCGAGCACCCTGCCGTGGGAGGCGTAGCCGATCGAGACCAGCGAGGTGCTCCGCATCTCCTCAGCCTCGTTCTCCTCGCCGATCCGCACCGTGATGGTGCCTGGGTCACGGGCCGCGGCGAGTAGCTTGAGCACTATCACCTGCTCCTCCAGTGCCTCAAGTACCTGGCGCAGCGAGCCGGGGAAGTCGGTCGCGTTGCGAGTGAGGTTGGCTGTGCCGCCGAGCACCAGCCGCTCCTCGGGATGCTCCACCAACGTCTCGATCAGCACCGTCGAGACCCGGATCATCGCATCGCGCAGCTCGCTGGGCGCCTGCTCGGGCAGATCAGCCACCACCGCCGAAGCCTCGGCCAGCCGGTGCCCCGTCAGCGCCTGGTTGAGCAGCGTGCGCAGCTGCCCCACCTGCTCGTCGGAGATGACGTCACCCAGGTCGAGCAGGCGCTGGTCCACCCGGCCCGCGTCGGTGATGAGCACCAGCATCAACCTGGCCGGTGTCACCGCGAGCACCTCGAGGTGGCGCACCGTCGACCGGCTCAGCGTCGGGTACTGGATCACCGCCACCTGCCGGGTGAGCTGGGCCAGCAACCGCACGCTGCGGCGCAACACGTCGTCGAGGTCGACCGCGCCGCCCAGGAAGGTCTGCACGGCACGGCGCTCGGCCACCGACAATGGCTTGATCTCGGACAGCCGGTCGACGAACAACCGGTAGCCCTTGTCGGTGGGCACCCGGCCCGCGCTCGTGTGCGGCTGGGTGATGTAGCCCTCCTCCTCCAGTGCCACCATGTCGTTGCGGATGGTCGCGCTGGAGACCCCGAGGTTGTGCCGGTCGACCAGGGAGCGGGAAGCGACTGGCTCCCGGGTGGCCACGTAGTCGGCGACGATGGCGCGCAGTACCTCGAAGCGGCGATCGTCTGCGTTCACGTCACCTCCCGTGTGCTGGTGGCGGCCTCGGCAGCGAGTCTAGTGCGGGCCGGGCGGGCCCGCCTGAGCCCGATACCCTGGGGCGCTCACGACGAGTAGGGGGCAGCGCTGGATGGTGATCTTCAAGGATGTCCGGCACGGCCGCCCCTACCCTGACCACGGGCTCTCCACGAAGGACTGGGCGCAGATCCCGCCGCAGCAGGTACCACTGGCGGAGTTGGTCACCACCGCTACGGTGCTGGAGCTGGACCGGCTGCTGTCCGAGGATCCCACCATACCCGGCGATCTGTTCCCGCACGCCGTCCGCTGGTGCGGCGAACTCTACTTGGAAGATGGCCTACACCGCGCCCTCCGCGGTGCCCTACAGCAGCGCACCACCCTCAACGTCCGCATCCTCGACCTCGACCTCCTCCGCCACTGACCCCCGCCACCGCTTACACATTCAGCGGGCTCAGCGGGGTTATTCGGGTGCCAGTTAACCCGCTGAGCCCGCTGAATGCGGATCGAGAGAGGAGTCAAGCGCCGAAGGGGCCGCCTTCGGGTAGGCGGAGGTCGGGTTTGTCCATCTCCTCGACGTTCACATCCTTGAACGTGATCACCCGGACGTTCTTGACGAAGCGGGCCGGCCGGTACATGTCCCACACCCAGGCGTCGGACATACGCACCTCGAAATACACCTCACCGTCGGCATTGCGGACCTGCACGTCAACCGCGTTGGTCAGGTAGAAGCGCCGCTCGGTCTCCACGACATAGGCGAACTGGCCGACGACGTCGCGGTACTCCTTGTACAGCGACAGCTCCATCTCGGTCTCGTACTTCTCGAGATCCTCGTTGCTCATCGACAGCCCACCGGTCGCTTCATCGGGTGCTGGCCCCTCCTGCTCGTTGCCCTCACGTCGTCGG
>DATDHI010000044.1:0-1852 GCA_036521655.1 Pseudonocardiaceae bacterium
GTATTCGCCTTGCACTCCACGGTCGGAGTGGTGTTCCAGTTGTGACAGGTCATCACGTAAACATTCAGGCTGGTTGATCAATGCATGGCGTGTCGCCGGTCGGCTGTGAGCCTCCGGTCGGTTGGGTCGTAGTCAGGCGGGCATCCAGGGTCGGCCGGTCAGTGCGTCGCGCAGCACGGTGATCTTGTCGAGGCCGTGCTTGGCGGCGGTGGAGAGGTAGCCGAGGATGGTGTAGCGATCTTGGGTGCGTTTCTCGCTGGTCAGTCGCCCGGAGATCTTCTGTTGGATCTTGCTGGGTCGCAGGTCGCGTTCGGCCTGGTTCGAGGTGGGGGGCACCTTGAGATCATCGACGAAGCGCAGCACGTCGGCTTCGCGGTCGCGCAGGACCTCCAGCAGGAGCCGGGCCTTGCGTTCCCCGGGGCGGGTGCCGTGGCTGGTGGTGTCGGACAGCCCGACCAGCTTCCCGTTGCGCAGCCGGCGCAGCAGCGTGTCACGGACGTTGGCGGGGATCGTGTCGTGTCCCTGTTCGCGGGCGAGGTTGGCGTGACCGATCAGCTCACGCAGCGCGTCGGCGATCTGGGTCGGCCAGACCGCGTCGGGGTAGACCTGGGCGGCGTCGTCGAGATCGCGCAGCAGATGCGCCGTGCACAGTTGGTGGACCAGCGTGCCGAGCGCGGCGGAGTCGTAGTTCTGGTAGCGGTCGTGCACGATCACCGACCCGGACTCGGCCAGGTCGGCGACGACGAACGCCGTGAAGGTCTCCAGGGACCGGTCGCCGAGCAGATAGTGGGTGTAGAGCTCGGTGGCGGCGACCAGCAGGTACCGCTCAGCCTTCTTCTTTCCGATCTTCGGCCGCTTGGGGCCGACACGCAGCGGGGTCTCGTCGCAGCACACCGCGTAAGCCAGGGTGATCAACGTCCGGATGCGCTGGTGGACCTCGCCGAGCAGCCCGGCCGCACGGTTGAGCATGCCGTGGACGAACCCGACCGAGGGGGCCGTGCCGGTCAGTGACTCCAGCAGCGCGACGACGCGGTGCGCGGGGATGAAGTGCACCACCATCAGGTACACAGCGAACGCGGCAAGGTTGGGGCCGTACCCGACCGGGCCGGACCGGGCCCCGTCGGGCCGGGTGGCGGTGTGGCGGCGCCCGCAACCGCACTGGACCTGGTGCTGGTCGTACTGGGTGATCGTGACC
Organism: Pseudonocardiaceae bacterium; assembly: GCA_036521655.1. Taxonomy (GTDB): domain Bacteria; phylum Actinomycetota; class Actinomycetes; order Mycobacteriales; family Pseudonocardiaceae. Next base: position 1,196 of record DATDHI010000044.1, read on the forward strand.
GCGACCTGCGGGATCTCGTGCTGCTGGTACCGGTCCACGACACCGAGGTCTCGGGCCTGGTCGAGGTCGTCACCGCAGTCGCAGCGGCCTTCGGGGAACCGGTCACGCCGCACTTGCGGATCATCGGTCCACGCCAGATGCGATCCCGGCGCGCCAGGCTGCTTGCCGCGGGACCGCTTGGGCCCACCCCGGCCGCGCTTCTCCGGCGGCGCCGGCTTGCCCGGATCGTCGTCGCGCGACGGCGGCATCGAGGAGTTCCCCGAGTTGCGCGACAACAGATGCTCCAGCTTGGCCAGCCTCGCGGTGAGCGCCTCGACGGTCTCCATCAGCTCCGCGATCTGGCCCGCTTGAGCGGTGATCTGCCCGGCCTGGCGACGCACCACGACGATCAACTCGTCGCGCGACATCTCCTCCGGCACGGGCACCGGAAGATCAAACCGCACCGGGGCGATCACCATGTGACCGACACGACCGACATCGCCAACTGGCACCGTCCGTCGCGCTCACCCGCAGGTCAGACGCTGGGCTGAATGTTTACTCGACGGCGTGTCGACATAGGCGACGGTCCGTTTTACGAGAGAATGGGTTTGGCGACTCAAACTCACGCGACCGGACCGTCACTTGTACTATACCACTGGCCTGCACAAAGCTGAGATT
>DATDHI010000045.1:0-4776 GCA_036521655.1 Pseudonocardiaceae bacterium
CACCCGTCGCGCACACTCCGTGACCGTCGCGGCCGCGGCCGCCGGACGTGCGGACCTAGGGCGCTATGTCGCAGTATGCGGCGCGGTCGTGCTCGCCGCGAGCCTGACCACCCCGGAGGCCAGCTACTGCGGCTCCTGTGCCTACCGGCGCAGTCACGGAAGTCATACGGCGCCCTGGCAGGAGTCGCATCCGCTGTGGGACGAGGGTGGTGCGGATGGGGGCCGATAGCCCAGATGTGGTCATCGCAAAGCGACTGGTCGACCATCTCAAGTTGCGTGGCTTTGAGTTCCGGCGGGCCGCGCCGGGCGTGGACGGGCCGTTGCTGGGAAACCGAGTGAGCGGTCACTGGGTCGACATGATCCATATCGAGGGATTCAGTCGAGATTGTTTTGCTTGGCGTAAGCGAACATCGTCGCTGATCGTTCCCGGGAACGCACTGATGGAACGTCGGGTGGATGGCCCTGCACTCAATGTGCTCAACGAGGTGTTGACATGGGAGACCGGCTTGTGACTCTCAAGGGGCTGCGCGTCGCCACGAAGAATCGCTGGGTTCTCGATTTGATGACGACCCGTCTCCCAGTCGGCCGACGATCGGAGCGCCACTGGAGTGGCTAAAGTCTCCCGAGATCCCCGGCCGGCCGCCGGTTGAGCATCCCCCCTCGACTCCCGGCGGCCGGTCGGTACCAGTCCAGTCTCGAGGTGAGGCGCACCATGCCCTCAGGTTGGGTTGGTTCCTGGTGTGGTCGATAGGGCGCGGTTCGCGGCTGTGGTGATCAATGGTCGCGCCCCGGTGTCGTGCGCGGAGGTGGCCGGCCACCAGCAGTGGTGGCCGAGCAGGGTCATCGTGGCGGGCAGGATCAGGATTCTGATGACCAGGGCGTCGAAGAGGACCGCGACGGTCAGTCCGAGGCCCGCATTTCGCCGCGCAGCGCCTACGGAGTTGGGAGAACGACGTTCGGTCACCCTGTTGCAGGGATTCGGCGAGCTCCTCGCGCTTGGCGGCGTCGCTCTCGGCGGATCGGAGGTGGAGAGAATCGACCTACGCGATGCCGAGCTCGACGGATTGGACATCCCTCATGTGTGCTTTACACATTCCAATCTAGAGGGCGCTCACCTCGCCGGCCCCAAGCTTGCCGGTTCCAGCTCAGGTCTCGCGGGTCGGGTGGCGTCAGCGCCGGGCTCCGGTGTTCAAGCGGGCGGTGACGGCGTCCCATACGTGCGCGGCGAGCAGCGTCTTAGGGCCCTGGGGCAGTTCGGTCTCGAGGCCGTCGTCGCTGAGTAACCAGCCGGCGTTGTGCTCGACCTCAAAGGCGAGGCCTTCGCCGACAGCGTTGACCACCATCAGGTCGCAGCCCTTGCGGGCGAGCTTGGCTCGGCCGTGGTCGAGCACGCTGCGCTCGGAGTCGCCGGTCTCGGCAGCGAAGCCGACCACTACCTGGCCCGCGGGGCGGCGTTGCACCAACTCGGCCAGGATGTCCGGGTTGAGGATCAGCGGCACCGGATCCGGATCCGACCCGGACTTCTTGATCTTGCTGGGATGGGGGTCGGGCGGGCGGAAGTCGGCCACCGCGGCGGCCATCACCACCGCGTCGGAGTCCGGCGCGGCCTTGAGCACCGCCTCCTGCAGCTCCCGGGCGGTGCCCACCCGTACCACCTCCACGCCGGCCGGATCGCTCAGGTCGGGGGTGTGCGCCGCGACCAGCGTCACCTGGGCACCGCGCTGCGCGGCGACTCGGGCCAGCGCATAACCCTGCCGGCCCGAGGACCGGTTGCCCAGGTAGCGCACCGGGTCCAGCGGCTCCCGGGTACCCCCGGCCGTAACCGAGACTCGCCGGCCAGCCAGGTCCCTGGGCAGGGCGCGAGGGCGGTGCAGCAGCAGCGTGGCGAGGTCGACGATCTCGGTGGGCTCCGGCAGGCGGCCCGCACCGGAGTCGGCACCGGTGAGCCGCCCGGCGGCGGGCTCGGCGACCACGGTTCCGCGGGACCGCAGCAGACCAACGTTCGCCACCGTCGCCGGGTGTTCCCACATCTCGGTGTGCATCGCGGGCACCAGCAGCACCGGGCAACGAGCCGTGAGCAGCGTGGCGGACAGCAGGTCGTCGGCCCGGCCCTGGGCGGCACGAGACAACATGTCCGCGGTGGCCGGGGCGACCAGCACCAGATCAGCGGTCTGTCCCAGCCGCACGTGCGGCACCTCGGCGACGTCGGAGAACAGGCCGTGGTGCACCGGCAGCCCGGATAACGCCTCCCAGGTCGCAGTGCCGACGAAACGAAGTGCGGACTCGGTGGGAACAACCCAGACCTGGTGGCCCGCCTCGGTTAGCCGGCGGAGCACCTCACACACCTTGTAAGCGGCGATGCCGCCAGCAACGCCGAGCACGATCCGCCGGGGTAAGTCCGGCGGGACGGGCCCGGCGTCAGTCACTCGCCCTCGGTGTGCTCGAGCAGGCTGCCGTGAATCTCGCGCAACGCGATCGACAGCGGCTTCTCCCGCGGGCCTGGCTCGACCAGCGGGCCGACGTACTCCAGCAGGCCCTCCCCGAGCTGGGCGTAGTAGTCGTTGATCTGACGAGCCCGTTTGGCCGCGAAGATGACCAGCGCGTACTTCGAGCTGACCTTGGCCAGCAGGTCGTCGATGGGGGGATTGGTGATGCCCTCAGCGGCCGTCGCCGGCCCCGTGGACGTGCCCAGCGCGCCGAGTTCGGTGGGGATGCTCACTCACTGTCTCCAGATGCCTTCAGACGTCGGGCAATCCCGGCGGAGTCCGGGATGCGTGCCGACCATTAAGGTTATCAACTCCTGCGCAGCGCGCTGCACGTCGTCATTGACGACCGCCGCGTCGAACTCACCGACCGCCTCCAGCTCCTCGCGGGCGACCCGCAGCCGGCGCTGCCGCCCCGCGGGATCCTCAGTGCCGCGGCCGGACAGCCGGCCGTGCAGTGCCTCCCAGGACGGCGGCACCAGCATGACCATCAGCGCCTCAGGCATCGTGGCCCGGATCTGCCGCGCCCCCTGCAGCTCGATCTCCAGCAGCGCCGGCCGACCCGTGGCCAGCGCGTCGCGGACCGGGGCAGCGGGGGTGCCGTAGAGGTTGCCGGCGAACTCGGCATGCTCAAGCAGTTCACCGCGCTCGACCATGCCAGCGAAGGTGACGCGGTCGACGTAGTGGTACTGCTCGCCTGGGTGTTCCCCGCTACGGGGGGCCCTCGTGGTCACCGAGACGCTGATGAACAGCCACGGGAAGCGCCGGGCAACCTCAGCGACCACGCTGGACTTGCCTACCCCGGAGGGCCCTGAGAGGACGGTGAGCCGGGGCGGGGCGGCCTTGCCGAGCCCCGGGTCACCCGCCGTCACTTCTCGGCCACCCTGGCCGACGTGGTCATGCTGGGGTTCGATTGGTCATTCTGGGCCGAACTCGCTGAGCAGGGCCTTGCGCTGGCGGTCGCCAAGGCCACGAAGCCGCCGGCTCGTCGCGATCTCCAACCGCTCCATGATCTGCTGGGCGCGTACCTTGCCCACGCCGGGAAGGGCCTCGAGCAGGGCCGAGACCTTCATCTTGCCCAAGATGTCGTCGCTGTCGGCCTTAGCCAGGACCTCGGTGAGGTTGGTCCCGCCGCGCTTGAGGCGCTCCTTGAGCTCTGCCCTGGCACGTCGGGCGGCGGCCGCCTTTTCTAGCGCAGCGGCCCGCTGCTCCTCGGTTAGCTCGGGAAGGGCCACGGTCTCCTCCGTCGATTGCTATTGCGTGGTGATGAGTGTGGATTGGTGCGGCGACCGTATCCCCCGGACAGCTTGCCTTTCAACGCGGGGTGCCATCGCCGACCTGCCATGACGGTGAAATCAGCAGGACGGCGGCTTCGTCGGCGAGCCTCCGCGCGGCGTGTCGCAGGGCGGCTGGTTGCGGCCCATGCCGCAGCAGGTCACGCGACGTGGCCGCCACGACGTGGCGCGCAGCAGCACCGAAGACCTCGGGCAGGTCGGCCAGCGAAGCGCCCTGCGCCCCTATCCCGGGGGCCAGCACCGGTCCGTTGAGTGCCCCAAGCCGCAGGAACCCTGCTGTGGTGGTGGCCCCCACCACCACACCGATGTCGCCGACCGGATGCTGGCCTACGTTGCGCGCAGCGTTTCGAGCGGCGACAGCATCAATCACGTACTGTGCAACAGTGTTCCCGGTACCGGTGACCGCGGCCTGCACCTCCGAACCCTCCGGGTTGGAGGTCAGCGCCAGCACGAACACCCCACGCCCGGTCGCGCTGGCCAGCTCGAACGCCGGCTCCAGCGCACCGACCCCGAGGTAGGGCGACACAGTGATCGCGTCAGCGGCCAGCGGCGCCCCATCGCTCAGGTAGGCGGCGGCGTACCCGCCCATCGTGGACCCGATGTCACCCCGCTTGACGTCGAGCAGCACCAGCGCACCGGCGTCGCGCGCCGCCGCAAGCACCCGCTCCAGCACCGCGATCCCCCGCGCGCCGTGCCGTTCGAAGAATGCCGACTGCGGCTTGACCAGCGCCGCCTCCGGAGCCAGCGCCTCCACCGCTCCCCGGGTGAACCGCTCCAGCCCCCTCACATCGTCGTTAAACCCCCACTCCGCAAGCAACTCCGGATGCGCATCGATCCCCACACACAGCGGCCCCCGAACCCCCACCAGGGCTCCCAACCGCACCCCGAACCCGCATTCAGCAGGCTCAGCGGGGTTACTGGGCACCGGATAGCCCCGCTGAGCCTGCTGAATGCGGGGTGAGTGAGGTGGGTGAGGTGGGTGAGGTGGGTGGGGTGGG
>DATDHI010000046.1:0-9987 GCA_036521655.1 Pseudonocardiaceae bacterium
CACCCTCAACGCCGGCCGGTTCCCCATCCTGGCCACCCGCGACAGCGCCCGCGGCGAACAGGTCGACAACCACCAACACGAACTCGCCACCGAACTCGCCCGCCGCGGCCTGGCCATGCACCGCGACGCCGACGCCATCACTCTCAACGATATGCTCACCACCCTGGGTACCGGGATCCGGCGGTCCAGCACCGCGGCACCCTTCCTGCTCCGCTCGTGAAGGCAGGCGCCCGAATCGGTACCGTCCCGGGCGTGAATGTCCCCGCCACGTCGTCCCCGGGTGAGTCCGAGACCGTGCTCACCGATCCACGCAGCGATCCCCGCTGGCGCCAGCTCGCCCTGGGCCCGTACGGCAGCGTGTTCACGTCCCCGCCGTGGATCGAGGCGGTGTGCGCCACCTACGGCTTCGCCCCGGCCAGCAGCATTCTCCTCAGCTGGGACGGGAAACCACGCGCAGGATTGGCCTGGGTGCCGATCAGCGATATCCGTGGGGACCGGCGCTCGAGCCTGCCCTTCTGCGACCGGGCCGACCCGCTGACCGGTGACCAGGTCGAGTGGAAAGCCCTTGTTGACGGAGTCATCACGGCCTCCGCTGCGCTGACGCTGCGGTGCTTCGACACCGCCGTGCCCGTCTGCGACCCCCGCTTCGAGCGGGTCGCTACCGCGGCCTGGCACGGCACGCCGCTACACGGCGGCCTGGAGGAGATCCGGCGGCGGCTGTCCCAGCACGCCCGCCGCAACATCGGAATCTCGCAACGCGCCGGGGTCCAGATCGAGGTACACACCGGCCGGGACGCCGTGCACCGGTTCCACGGGCTGCACGTCTTGCTGCGCAAACGCAAGTACCGGCTACTGGCCCAGCCGATCGAGCTGTTCGACCACATCTGGGACGCCTTCACACCCGACGATGCGATCGTCACGATGCTCGCCCACGCCGGGGACGAGCTGATCGCCGGTGCGGTCTTCCTGAGCTGGGGAGACACGCTGTACTACAAGTTCGGCGCGTCGCGCCACGAGCATCTGGGCCTGCGCCCGAACGATGCGATCTTCTGGGCCGGGATCCGCTGGGGCGTCGAGCGGGGCGCACGGCTGCTCGACTGGGGGCTCAGCGACCTCGATCAGCCAGGCCTCCTCGCCTACAAGCGCAAGTGGGCCACTGAGGAGCGGAACATCGTGACGCTGCGCGCCGGCGGGGAGCGCGCGCGGAGCAGCTCGGAGGCCGGCCCGATGCTCGGCGAGCTCACCCGGCTGCTCACCGACGATGCCGTGCCTGACGAGGTGACCCGGCAGGCCGGCGCGCTGCTGTACCGCTACTTCTGCTGAACCCGCCGGCTGGCGGCCGACACCGGTCCGCGCCGTCCTGGCCGTTCCCGCTGCCCTGGCCGTCCCCGCTGCTCTGGCCGTTCCAGTCGCCCTGGCCGCTCCGGCGGCTCTGGCCGTCCGGCCGTGCGGTGTCTTCCCCCATGGCTTGACCACCGAGAGCCCCGTCGCCGCGAGCAGCAGCACCAGCGCGACCGACCTGGCGATCAGAGACTGGATCCGGACCGGCTCAGCGTCCCCGGCGGCGATCTGGCTCAGCCGAGGCAGCATCAGCGCGAGTCCGGTGGCGGTCAACGTCGCGGCGATCCCGCATTTGGCGAGCACCCACCAGTGCCGCACCAGGCCCCACGGCGTGGACAGCCCGAGCACCAGCCCGCTGCTCAGGGCGAGGAACACGACCGGCACCAGCACCCAGCTGGCGAGCGCGCCCATCGCGGCAGCTATCCCGGCCCGCACGACCGGGTCAGCGGTGGAGAGGCCGGTCACCTCCAGCGCCACCAAGGCCCCGATAAGCCCGAGCCACCCCACCGATACCGCGACGTGGGCGGTGAGCACGGCCACCCGGGCCCGGCGCGAGAGTCGTGGAACCGCAACAAATCGTGTAGCGACGGCCGTCAAGGCTGCTCCCCCCAGCTGCCAGAAGACGTTCGTTGGTTATTTCGCGCCGTGCCCCCGCAACAGCGTCGGGACGGTTCTCATCAAGATCACGAGATCGGTCCAGAAACCCCAGGTACGCACATATCTGAGATCGAGTTCGAGCATCTCCAGCGTGCCCATCGTGCTGCGCCCGCTGACCTGCCAGAGCCCGGTGAGGCCTGGCCGGACGGTGAACCGGCCGTTGAAGCGGGCCGGGAACATCTCAGCTTCCCATTCCAGGCACGGCCGGGGCCCGACCAGCGACATCTGTCCCAGCAGGACGTTGAACAGCTGGGGGAGCTCATCGGCGCTGGTGCGCCGCAGTATCGCGCCGACCCGGGTGACCCGCGGGTCACGGTCGATCTTCCAGCTGCCGCCGACCGAGGTGTCCTCCCCCCGCAGTTCGCGGGCGATGAGCTCGCGATGCTGCGCATCCGACCCCCCCACCCGCATCGTCCGGAACTTGTACATCGTGAATGGCCGGCCCCCTCGCCCTACCCGCTGGTGGCGGTACAGCGCCGGGCCCTGGGTGCCTAGCCTGATCGCCAGAGCCACGAGCAGCATGGGGATAACGAGCACCAGCAACGCCACCGCCACCAAGGCGACATCGATGAAGCGCCTGGCGGGCGATTCCCAGCGAGCGGGGGCCCGCACTTGATCAACGCCGCCTTGATCAACGCCGCTGGACACAGAGCCTCCCAGTGGTGATAGCCATCAATGTGAACAGCACATCCCCGGTGCCTCGTAGCGTCAGGTGCGGATCGATGACCGTGAGGATCAGCACGAACCACCAGCAGACCCAGAGCGCCGACGCCGTCGCGCCGACGCCGCCCGGCTCCTCCATGAGCTCCCGAGCCCGGCGCAGCACCACGACCGACAGCCAGATGAAAGCGGCCAGCAGCGGGATGCCACCGATCCACAGCAGCTGCAGGTAGCCGCCCTCCAGGTAGATGACCTCACGCCACCTCTCGGGAGCCGGCAGCACCGAGTTCGGCGACACCCCGAGCAGCACATTGATGAAGTCGAACCTGGGCAGGTAGAAGTTGGACAGGTTGTTCCAGCGGCCGATCCAGCTGACCGGCACTCCGTAGGTGCCGAACCCCTGCAACCGGCCGATCAACGCCGGCGCGCCGAACGCGAGCACCAACGGCACCAGCAACAGGAACCGCATCGAACGTCGGCGCAGCTCGGCGAAGCGCCAGAGGATGAGTGCGGCTGCCACGACCGCGGAGATCCAGGTGGAGAACTGCCCTGCGGCCAGCACACCCGCCCCGAGCACGAGTCCCAGCCCCAGCCGCTCGCGCCGATCCAGCAGCCCCTTGGCCCCGCAGCAGATCACCAGCGTCAGGCAGATGATGATGTAGTCACCGGTGGCCAGCGACGAGGCGAGGGTCGTGGTGCCCCGCTCCTCCAGCGCGCCCGCGACGCTGTCGGGCGACCAGACCGCCTGCAGCGCAGCGACGACCGGACCGACCTGGAGAGTCTGCAGGATCGCGATCACCGCGACCACCGCCCCCGGCCAGATGATCAGCCGGAAGCACCGCACCAGCTGGGCCTCAGTGGTGATGGTGAAGCGCACCAGCAGGTAGATCGCGACGAGCTTGCACACCGGCAGCACGGCGGCAAGATCGGAGGTCAGCGGCGTCTGCCCGCGCACCAGCATGGACAACAGCGGCCACGCCGTCGACATCAGCAGGAAGACCCCGAGGGGGATGTCGAGCTGGTTGAGCTGCAGTGGTATTCGGTCACCCCGGCACCATCGGAGGTAGCCACCGAGCAGTGCCCCGAGCACCAGCACGGCCAGCAGCGCCTCGTTCGGCCGCACCAGCGGGATGAGGTTGCCCCGGTCGATGCCGGCGATGATGGGCAAGGTGCCCAGGTAGGCGTAGGTTGCGAAGACCGGCCGGTAGGCCGCGGCGGCGACGAGCCCGAGCACCGCCAGCACCCCGATGGCGCTGATCGCGACCAGCGGTCCCGCCGCTGCCGCGAGGATCCCGCCGACCAGGGCGCATGCCGCAGCGCCCAGCCCGAGCCAACGGCTGATCTGCGGGGTTGGCGTGCCCTCGCTGGAGGCGGGAGTTGTGCCGGATGCGGGTGGAAGAGTTCGGGTCATGATCCACCACCGATCCGTCGCGGCACGGCAACACGGAGGACGAGAGCGTAGATCCCGAGCGCCGCGACCCCACCCAGGACGAGCAGTGCGAAGTCCCCGAGCCGGCCGCTGCCGTTGACACCCTGGAACCACCAAGCTGCGATGGCTACCGGCAGCATCGCCAGGGTGGCCAGCACTGCACCGGACAGGGTGCGGGCCTCGATGAACCGCTCGGGCCGGATCGCGTGGCGCAACCGCGCCAGCACCGTCCCGGCGGCGGCCAGCTCACCGGCCAGGATCGCCACGACCAGCCAGATCAGGCGCGACCCGTCGGCGGGCAGCAGCAGGGTCGCGGCGGCGGCCGCCAGAATGACGCCGAAGGCCACCTCGCTCGCCCGGCGCGGAATGCGATCGTCCAAGCGCGCGAACAGCGCCTGGCGGCCGATGTCGTGTACCCCGCCGACCAGCTGAGCCACCGCCACCACCACCAGGCAGGTCGCAAGCTGGCCGATCAGGGATGCGTGTCGTAGCTCGCCGTTGGCGAGAAGGTTCGCAGTAGGTCCGGAGAGCACCGCGAGCAACACCAGCAGCGGCAGGCTAGCGATCACGGCGTAGGACAGACCCTTGCGCCACGCCGAGCCGAAGGTGGCACCGTCGTCGCGATGGGCGGCGTCGGCCAGCTCGGGCAGCGCGGCCATCGAGACGGCGCGCGCACTGACGTAGGACAGCGCGTAGAAGACCGAGTAGGAGAGCTGTACGACGAAGACGCCGCCCGGCACCGTGCCGGCCAAGGCGAGGAGCACGTACATCGCGGCGGACGGCCATGCCGCCACGCCCAGGGAGCGCCGCATCCTGCGGGTGATCGCGACGGCCTCGGGGTCGTGCCGCCAGCGCATCGACGGGCGGGTCAGCAAGCCCACCCGCGCGGTGCCGAACATCTGCAGCGCGGCGTGCACCGCGACGGCCACCGTGCTGCCTACGCCAAGCACGATCACCATGCTGATCGGCACGTGCGCGACATCAAGGCCCGTGCCGTAGTGCCAGCCGGCCAGCACCACCGTCAGAATCAGGATGATGTTCTCCACGGCCGGTGCGCCCGCCGCGAGTCCGAAACGTCCGCGGGCCTGCTGGGAGGCCATGCCCAAATGCACCACGGCGTACAGCAGGACCTGCGGCGCGACCAGCAGGACCAGCACCGTGGTGAGCCACAGGCCCCGAACCCGTTGCGCGGGGTCCGGGATTCCGAAGGTCAGCGTCCAGGCCACCGCCGGTGAGAGGATCATCAGCAGCGCCACAACCGCGGCGGAGATCGCCAGCAGCCACCCGGCCACCCGGCTGAGCACTTCCCGCGCCCGGGTCAGCCCTCCGGCACCGACGGCCCGGACCACGCCCGGCACCAGCACCATCGCCAGCACCGGCCCGGCGATCGACGTGAACACCAGGTTGGGGACGACGTAACCGGCCTGGAACGCATTGGCGAAATAGGTGGGACCCAGCATCGCGCCGATCACCACCACGCGGAGCAACCCGGTAGCGCGGCTGACCAGCGTCCAGCCGGCAACGGTCGCCGAGTTGCGCGCGGTCGCGGTGGGGGCGGGGTCCTCTATCGCTGTCACCGTCGGTACGGCCACAGACCCGCCCTCATCGACTCGTCCTGCGCCGGGCAGCCATCGCCACGGCACCGCCGGCCACGAGCAATCCCACCAGCGCACCGGTGCCGGCCGTGATCAACGGTTGCGGGCTGACCGGGTCGGGCAGCACGTACGGCGGCGTCAGCAGCTGAGCGTTCGGTCCCGACCGGCCGGTGAGGTTGAGGTCATCGATCCGGGCCTGGATCGCTTTCTCCCGATCCTGGGACGCGGTCACCTGGGTCCTGGCGTCGTTGAGCGTGACCTGGGTGGCGGTTCCCGCAAGGACCTGCGGCGTGAGCTGGACCACTCGCGCTTGGAGCTTGGCGGTGGTCGCGCGGGTGTCCGCGAGTTGCGCGTCGAGGTTGCGGGTCACCCCGCTGGGCTGGCCCACCAGGGCCAGGTACCCGTCCATCACGGCCTGCAGCGTCTGCTTCGCACCCTCCTTGGTGGTTCCGTGGGCCTCGACCTGGATGACCTCGCTGGTCTGCAGGACCGCCACGCTGACGTCTCTATCGATGTCGGTGTACTGCCGGCCCAGCTTCTGCGCGACCGGGCCGAGCACGGCGCGGCTCTTCAGGAACACCAGCTGGGTGCTGAGCTGCCGGTCCTGCCGCAACGGGTCGCCGCCCGCCTGGTCCTGGCTGATGGGGTAGAGGATCTCGGCCCGCGCTCCGTAGGTTTTGTGCCACACCAGCGCGCCGGCCAGCCCTGCGGCAGTGCCGAGCAGCACGATCGTCACCGCCAGCAATCCCAGCCGAACCGCCGCGGCGGGCGTCAACCGGCGGCCACCGCGAGGATCCGCCGGACGCTCGCCCGGACCGATCGGGTGCGTCATCGACGGCGGGATCGGCGGCGCTACGTCACCCCTCCCGGTGGACTGCTGCGGCTGATCCACCGACCCCATCGCACGTCCGTTCGACTCATTCGCCCCGTACTGGAAGACATTGGAAATGTTCGTCACAACGCACCTCCGAGCACATCGCAGACCCGAGCAATCTGGTGGTCACTCAAGGTCGGGGACAGCGGCACAGAGAGTATCCGGCCAGCCGCTCGTTCCACGATCGGCAGCGACTCATGGAATTCGGCCAAGGCCGGCTGCTGGTGGCACGGGATCGGATAGTGCACACCCCACCCGATACCCGCTGCGGTGAGCGCCTCGCCGACCTGACGGCGGTCGTCGACCTGGATAACCGCCAAGTGGTAGACGGGCTCAGCACCCGGCTGTTCGGCCACCGGCGTGGCGCCCGGCGGCAGCATCTCCCGGTAGGCGGCCATCGCTGCCCTGCGCCGGGCGTTGCCGGCGTCCAGCCGCGGCAGCTTGGCTGACAGGAACGCCGCCTGCAGCGTGTCGAGCCGGCTGTTGCGCCCCGCGAGGTCGTGCAGGTGGCGATCGGCCGCGGACCGCCCGTGGTTGGCGATGCTGCGAATCCGCTGCGCCAGGGCAAGATCGTTGGTGACCACTGCGCCGCCGTCGCCCAGGGCGCCGAGGTTCTTGCCGGGATAGAAGCTGAACCCGGCGGCGACGCCCACGCTGCCGGCCTTGCTCCCCCGGTGCTGGGCGCCGTGCGCTTGCGCGGCGTCCTCGATGAGGGCCAGCCCGTGACGGGCGGCGATCGCCGTGATCGGCCCGGGATCCACCATCTGGCCGTACAGGTGCACGGGGATGACCGCGGCCGTCGAGCTGTTGACCGCGGCGTCCACGGCGTCCGGGTCGATCAGCAGGGTGTCGGGGCACGCGTCCACGAACCGGGGCCGGGCTCCGGCCGCGCATACCGCCTCGGCCGTCGCAATGAAGGTGTTCGCCGGGACGATGACCTCATCGCCGGGGCCGATCCCTAGGCCGATGAGGATGAGTTCCAGAGCGTCGGTCCCGTTGGCCACCCCGACGCAGGCCTGCACCCCGCTGTAGGTCGCGAACTCCTGTTCGAAGCGCTCGACCTCAGGGCCGCCGATGTAGCCGCCGTGGTCCAGCACGGTCTTCCAGGCGAGGTCGAACTCCTCATGCAACCCGTTGTTGATGCCCGCCAGGTCTAAGAAGGGAACGCTGGTCATGACGCCACGCCCCGCACCAGGTCGGTTCCGGTGGGGTCGGTGCCGCCGGCGACGAAGGCCGACCGGCCAGTGGCCGCCGCGACGTCAGTGGAGGCCAGCACCCGCACGATGTCCAGCCCGCGCTCGCCGGGAGTGTTCGGCTTGGCGCCGGTACGGATGCACTCGATGAAGTGGCTGTCCTGGACCAGGAGTGGTTCATTGAACTGCACAAATGGTGAGACGATGTCTCCAGTCCGGTAGGAGACCGGCATAGCGTGTGACTCGCCGTCCGGATCTGCTGGGTCAACGCCGATGTCGTAAACCCGAATGCGCTCGTTGTCTGACATGTCGTCGTAGACGGCCATCTTCCGTTCACCGACAACGGTGACGCGCCGGACCTTGCACGGGTCCAACCAGCTGACGTGCACGAATGCGTGGGTGGCCGCTTTCTCGAAGTCCAGCCGCAGGTAGGCGACGTCAGCGTGGCGGTCTCCGACGTGCCGTTTGGCCCAGACAGAGGTGGTTCTCGGAACCTCGTCGAGCAGATACGAAGCGATCGAGATGTCGTGCGGGGCGAGGTCCCAGATGACGTTGCAGTCGCGCTGGTACTTGCCCAGGGACAGCCGCGCGGCGTCGATGTAGAGGACCTTGCCGAGTTCCCCGGACTCGATGAGCTCCTTCAGCTTCCAGACGGCGGCGTTGTACTCGAAGGTGTGGCCCGCCATCAGGTGCACCCCGTTGGCAGCCGCCGAGTCGACCATCTCCTGAGCCTCCTCGACCGTCGTGGCCAGGGGCTTCTCCACGAGCACGTGCCGTCCGTGGCGCAGCGCCTGCAGTGCGACGTCGGCATGCGCCGAGGGCGGGGTCGCGACGACCACTGCGTCCACCCGCTCCAGCACATCCTCGAGGCGGTGTGCAGATTCCGATGAGGGGTAGCTTCGCCTCGCCTCCGCGATGCGGTCGGGATCGGAGTCGACGATGGTCACGTGCACGCCCGGCAGGCTGCTGAGCACTCGCATGTGCTTTGAACCCCAGTAGCCATAGCCCACCACTGCCACACGGACGTCGGGATTGAACGTCGTAACCCCTCCCGATTGCGAGCCGCGGGCAATCGCTGCTGCTGGCTGGCCGATACCTGGTACGAACTGCATCGAGACGGGCCCCCTGCCGTAACTCGAGATCTCTGCTGGCGACGGAATGTTCGGATGCGCGCACGGAAAGTAGGCTCGGGTCTCGTCCGAGCCAATCCCCCGTCCCCAGGCTCCCCCCTAGTGTGCAGGGGAAGAGCCCCTCTCCACACTTGATATCTACCAGGCGCCACCAATCGTTACCCGCATAGGCCAAAGCGGCCGACTGTCACCCTAACGGCGCAACCAGCTTACCGACAGTGTTGAATGCGGATAGTCACCGAGCGATTACGGAAGGGTGATCGCACGTAACGTCACCAGGGCTAACGGTCTGCGCCGATTTGCCTGGCGGGCCGGGTGGCCGGCCTACGATGAACTCCACCAGGTGCAGCCAGCCAGCGCGTCGACCTGGCCAGGTGGCGCCACCCGCCGCAACGTTATCCTCTTGTTACTCAGCCTGGGACACCGGTCTCCTCCTCGCGAGCCTGCGCGACTTGCTCGAGCATCCGCGCCAGCTCCGTAGGCACGCAGGATGTCACACTGCGTAGCCCACGACCACTCCGGGTAGGAGTCGCTGCTGGCGCCTCGGAGGTGGAGTTCTCCCCCCGAGGTACGTCGAATTAGGTTGGGTAAACCCAGACCTGGCCGTAGGTGGCAGCCGCCAGTCGATGTCATCGATCCCCGAGTTGGATGACATAGAGTGCACAGTCGGCATCCCCTCACGATGAACCGCGGCCCCACCCGTAGTGGCGGTCTATCGTGTCCATCGGATCGACTCACCGATTGTTACAGTTTAGTTCCGCACTCACCCATGATGTCCTTATAGCGATTTCACTGGGTGATGCCGCTCTTACTCAAAGTCATATTTCGTTTTGATTTAGGTGGCTTTGGGCTTTCTGGGGCGCTCATCCCCGTCTGAGGTCGTGGTCGGAGGCTGCGAGCTCGAAGGCGACGTCGTTGGCCTGGCCGGAGACGACGGTTTCGAAGAGGACTTAGTCGGACGCGGCGGGCTCGTCGGGGTCGTGGGCGGAGCAGGCCGGCTCGTCGGGGTCGTGGTCGGAGCAGGCCGGCTCGAAGGGGTCGTGGGCGGAGCAGGCCGGCTCGTCGGGGTCGTGGTCGGAGCAGGCCGGCTCGAAGGGGTCGTCGTGGG
>DATDHI010000047.1:0-10487 GCA_036521655.1 Pseudonocardiaceae bacterium
CACCCTCAACGCCGGCCGGTTCCCCATCCTGGCCACCCGCGACAGCGCCCGCGGCGAACAGGTCGACAACCACCAACACGAACTCGCCACCGAACTCGCCCGCCGCGGCCTGGCCATGCACCGCGACGCCGACGCCATCACCATCGACGACATGCTGTCGAGCCTGTCCAAGTCGGTGCGACGTGCCGCCTCGCCCCCACCGTTCGAATTGCGCCGCTAGCGCGCCGAGACCTTCCTGGGGCCGCGTCGCGGTCCTGGTGTTGATCTCTTTTCTTTTGCTGGCGTGCAGCCGCGCCATGCAGGCACCATCGAGTGGGTCGACGCTACCTCCGGGGTCGGCATTGCCCTCCGGGGCGGACTGTGCTGGCCGGGCCCAGGCTGGGGCGGGTAGGGAACTGCGGCCAGGCAACGATGCCGCCAACCACTCCGTCCCGCCGGCGGGTGTCTCGGTTCCGCCTTGGCAGATGGAGGGCTACGCCCCCGAGTTCAACCGCGACATGATCCCCAGGATCGACGGCCGTTTCACCGGGACGACCGATGAGATCCTCGCCTGGGGCGCGTGCAAGTGGGGGTTCGACGCTGACGTGGTGCGCGCGATGGCAGCCGAGGAGAGCGACTGGGATCAAAGCCTGGCCGGCGACCTGTCGCGCAACCCACGGGACTGCGTCGGCGGCGACACCGTTCCGTGCCCGACCAGCTTCGGGATCATGCAGGTCAGACACACCTTCCGGCCAGGCTCCTACCCGTACTCGGCACGTCACACCGCCTTCAACGTCGACTACGCGCTCGGCGTGATCCGGGCCTGTTACGAGGGCTGGGTCACCTACCTCGACAACGGCTACCAGCCTGGCGACCTGTGGGGATGCCTCGGCTGGCACTTCTCGGGCGAATGGCGCAAC
Organism: Pseudonocardiaceae bacterium; assembly: GCA_036521655.1. Lineage (GTDB taxonomy): Bacteria > Actinomycetota > Actinomycetes > Mycobacteriales > Pseudonocardiaceae. The sequence continues at coordinate 900 of DATDHI010000047.1, forward strand.
CGCAGCGCTCTCGGCTACATCAATCGGGTGCAGCGCAGCCTAGCCGCCAAGCCCTGGCTCGACTGGTGATCGACTTTCTCAGTAGGCGCCGGTACCTCGCACGACTGCGCCGACCGTCTTCCAGATGATCAGGGCGTCTAGCGCGAGGGTCCAGTTCTCCACGTAGCGCAGGTCCAGCCGGATTGATTCGTCCCAGGACAGATCGCTGCGGCCGCTGATCTGCCACAACCCGGTCAGGCCCGGCTTGACGAGTAGTTTGCGCTGCGCATCCCGGCAGTACCCGGCGACCTCCGCGGGCAGCGGCGGCCGGGGCCCGACCAGTGACATCGATCCAGACAGTACGTTGAAGAGCTGAGGCAACTCGTCGAGTGAGTACTTGCGCAGGAATGTGCCCACCCGGGTCACCCGCGGATCCTGGCGCAGCTTGAACAGCGGACCGGAACCTTGATTGGTATCCGCGAGCTCAGACTGGCGCTGGTCGGCGTTCACCACCATCGATCGGAATTTGATCATTCGGAAATGCTTCCCGTGCTGGCCGACTCGGGACTGGCGATAAAAGACCGGCCCGCTGTCGCTGCGCACCGCGATCGCCAGAGCGATCAGCACCGGTGCGATCATCACCAGCAACAAGGCGGCTCCCAGCCGGTCCGCCGCGGCCTTGATCAAGCGTGACGTCCCGGTGAAGGTGGGCTCGGTGAGCCACAGCAGTGGTAGGCCGTCCACGGCGGAGACGTGCAGCCGGGGACCGGCCACCTCCATCAGGCCGGGATCCACCACCAGCTCGGCGCCCGTGCCCTCAAGGTCCCAGGCCAGATGATGCAACCGCTGTGAACTCCAACCCGGTGCCGGGGCGACCGAGACCACGCGGTGCCGCCCTTGTCCCGAGACCTTCGCCACCGAGTCTAGGTCGCCAACCACGGGCACATCGAGGATGCCGAGGCCGCCACCCGTGCCGGTGCCTGAGGGTGTGCAGGCGGCGGTAACGACCCATCCATTGTGCGGGGCGCGCCGGGTGCGCACGATGAGCTTGGCCACCGCCTTCTCGGTACCCACCGCGAGGACTTGGTGCATACAGGAGCCGGTGCGGCGACGCTGGTGCAACACCTTGCGCAGGGCGAGGCGACCGGCGGCGGCGAAGATGCAGGCCACCGGGATGACGCCGAATACATACGGCCGCACCCCGGGTAGCTTCAGCGCCAGCCCGATCAGCCCAATCGCCACAGCGACGGCGAGGAGGGCGCGGAGCAGCCGGCTGAACTCCTCAGAGCCTTGACCCAGGATCGATGGGTCCCAGGCCCGCACCAGACCAAGGGTCGCGGCGGTCAACGCCATCAGGACCAGACCGAGCGCGACTCGTAGGTGGCCATACCCGGGGGTATCACCCCACCACGGATGAAGCCCGAGTGACGCAGCCATGGCCACGAGGTCCGCCACCGCTACGGCTTGGGCGTACCGGGTCTCCCAGGGTGGGCGAGTGATGGCGCTCCGCAATTGCGGGATCGAATTGAGATTGGACTGTTGTAGAGCAGACTCCAGGCCAGCCACAACGGGCCGGTGCCCGTTGTCAGCGGACTCGCGAAGATCAGCATCTGTGCCCATGTCTCCATGCCCCAAGCTCATGAATCATCACCCACGTTCACTCAAGTCATCAGGAGTGGGTGCATTCAGCGACCCCGTTGTCCGTTTTCGACGGCTATCCGACCGTGCGGTCTTGTCCGATAGATCGGGCGGGGTGTGAGGAGCGTTACGGCGTAGGTGATTGTCACGATGTGGAGCGGGGTCATCCCGTACGGTGAGGTGCGGCGCTGCCCGGTGGGGACTATGGTCGTGCTCCGATGGGCACGACCACAGTGATCGAGCTGGGGATCCTTGCCTGGGTCCTGGCCGCGATCCTGCTTGCCCTTTTCCTTGGACGGATGATCAGGCTGCGTGACGACCCGTCGGACCGGGTCATCCGCGGGCCACAGACCGGCGGCGACGATGACTTCGAGACGGCTGTACGTCCCCACCCTGGTGACGATGCTGCGCGCCTTGGCCCCGACGGTGCTGGAGAGCAGGACTGATCCAGCGGTGATCAACACTTGCGTAGCCTACTCAGAGTGTGGCGCAGGCCGTCGGTGAGCGGGACCGGCGGCGGCAGGCTCAGGTCCCGTTGGGCTCGGCGAACGTCCAGGCAGCTGCGCACGACTTCGCCCGCTCGAGCCGGTCTGAAGTCCGGCTCGAAGGCTGCAGGCTCGATGCCGGCCACGGCCGCCACCGCCTCCACGAGCTGGAGCACGCTGATCTCTGTGCCGGTACCGATGTTGTACTCATGGTGCGGCAGGACGCCGGCCTGCGCGGCGGCCAGGTTGGCTGCGACCACGTCGCCGACGAATACGTAGTCGCGGGTCTGCTTGCCGTCGCCGTACACGGTCGGCCGCTGCCCGGACAGTGCCCAGTCGCAGAACAGGGCGATCACACCCGCGTCACCGTGGGGATCCTGCCGGGGGCCGTAGACGTTGCCGTACCGCAACGTCACCACGTCCAGCCCACGTGCCCGCCGGAACCAGCGTGCATAGAGCTCCGCGGTGAGCTTGCTGACGCCGTAGGCCGAGACGGGATCGGCGGGAACAGCCTCAGAGGTGGGCACCACCTCAGCCTCGCCGTAGATCGCACCACCGGTCGAGACGTTCACCACCCGGCGTGCACCGACGGCGTGGGCGGCGGAGAACACGTTCACCGACCCGAGCACGTTGACGGCCGCATCGAGCGCCGGCTCATCCATCGACACCCGCACATCGATCTGCGCCGCGAGGTGGAACACCAGCTCCGGCCGGAAGGACCGGAATGCCTCGCCGACGGCCAGACCGTCGCGCACATCCGACTCGACCAGACGGGCCCCGTGACCCAGCGCCACCTCCAGGTGGGCCCGCTTACCCTGGCTCAGGTCATCGATGACCAGCACCTCGGCGCCGGTGTCGAGGAGCGTGTCGACGAGGTGGGAACCAATAAAGCCGGCGCCCCCAGTCACCACCGCTCTAGGCGGGGTCATCGCCGGGCCGCAGGCCGGCGGCCCGGGCGACGCTGACGGCCTCCAGACGGCTGCGCACCCCTAGCTTGGTGAGGATGCTGCGCACCTGGGTCCGGACGGTGCTGGTGGACACCACTGACTCGGCGGCGATCTGGCTCACCGGCTTGCCGTCCACCATCCGGAGCAGCACCTCGCGCTCACGTTGGCTCAGCACATCCAGGCGCGCGTTGTAATCGCGGGCGCGGCGCACGTCGTCACGCAGCTCGCGCAGCACGACGCCGAGGTGGCGGGGTGGGTAGAAGGCGTGACCGAGCGGCACCGCGCGCAGCACCTCAAGCAGGTGATCGACGGAGCTCGTCTTGGACACCCACGCAGCTGCACCAGCCCGCGCGGCAGCGACGGCGTGGGCGGTGTCCTGGCTGCCGGTCAGGATGACCAGCTGGGCCGGCGGCCATGCGGCATTGAGCGTGCGCACCATCCCGCCGGTGGCCACTGCCGCGGGCCCGATCTCGGTAGTGATCACGTCGGGTCGCAGCGTGCGGACCAGATCGCTCAGCCGCGGATCGTCCGGGGTGCAGCTACCGACCACCCACAGATCGGCGGCGGCCGAGAGCTGGACGGTCAGCGCATCGGTCAGCATCTCGTGACTGTCGACGAGCAGCACCCGTAAGAAGGTCACGGGAACAACTGTGCCGGGTGATGGCCCCAGGCGGCAAACACGCAGACGCCGGTGGACGGGTCCGTCGTTCACTCCGCAACCCTCACCAGGTCGCCGAGCTGATCGGGGAGCTGCCCGACCATCCGGCGCGCCGGACTTGTCCACCTCCCTGTGGAGGTCAACCAGGCCAGCGGCAGCACATACAGCGCGATCATGGCGTCGAGCACCCGAAGGAACGGGAAGAACAGCCACAGAGCCAGGAAGCGCGCCCGGCGTTCGATCAGCGCGACGATGCAGGTCAACGTCAGGTCGGCACCGGCGACCCCGAACAGCAGCACCTGCAGGGTCATGTGCGCGGCGACCGCGTCATGCACCGGTGCCACCCCGGGCCACGCCAGCGCGTCGGGGTCCACCGCGGGCACGGCCAGGATCAGCACCAGAGACGGCAGCAGCATGAAGAACAAGCTGCTGGTCAGCAGCTCGAGGATGAGCAACGCGAGCATCGCGGTGAAAAGGCTCAGCCTCGGTGGGTGCCGGCGTACCGTCTGCCAGAGTCCCAGGATCCACCGCTTGGTCTGCCGGACGTAGTCGCGGAGATTGTCGGGATCCTGGGTCACCGCAACGGCCTTGAGCGTGAATGCCACCTTGCCCAGCCGCCGCTGGTAGACCTCGAAGGTCATGTTGAAGTCCTCGATCACCAGGCCGGGCGGGTTCATCTCGATCTGGGGGAGTACCGCCGTGCGATACATGCTGGCGAAGCCGGGCACGATATGCGTGGCGTTGGTGTACCGCCAGGTCTGGCCGAATTTCAGCAGCCGCTGGGTGATCGCGTAAATGCGTTGCCGGTGGCAGACCAGCGCCTTGCCGATCAGGGACAGGCCGCGTTCATGCCAGTGGGTCCGCACGGCGCCGGCCACCGCGACCACCTCGGGGTCGTCGAACAGCGGGAGGGCGGCGTCGAAATACCCGGGGTCGATGGCGGTGTCGGCGTCCAGCAGCAGCACCGCCTCGAACCGCTCGACCAGCCCGAACCGCTCGATTGCCTCCTCCAGGGCGCCGGCCTTGCCGACGTTGGTGCGCGTCTCGATGACGTTGACCCCTGCCTGACGGGCCAGCTGGGCCGTCCGGTCGGTGGAGCCGTCGGAGACCACATGGATGTTCTCGCGCGGTACCAGGGCAGCGATCGCCTCGAGGCCGCTCTCGATCACCATCTCCTCGTTGTGCGCCGGGATGAGCACGGCCACGTCCTGCACAGTCAGCGAGGGGCCAGTACCAGCACGTGCCCTTTTCCCCCATTTCTCTTCCAGCAACCTGGCGAGACCGATGATTGACCAGAGCGTGAAGTTCACTCCGAAGACCACGAGCGCGACCGGCCACCAGGGCATCAGCGGCCTGCCCTTTCACCAGAAGACGACGCTGGCACGGGCAGGATGCCGTGCAGCTGGCCCCAGGTCCGGTCGTCCTCCCCGCCGATCATCCACAGGTACACCCCGCGGATCCGGGCGGTCTTGGCTGCTTCGAGCTTGGCGGTGGTGCTCTCGGCGTTCTCGAACCAGACCTCATGGGCCTGGCCCTGGGCGTCGGTGTACCGGAACGACGGTGACTGGCTGAGGCGGTCGTACTGCAAGGTGGCGTTGAAGGCCTTGGTGCGCCCGAAACACTGCAGCCAGGTCACCGGCTCGCCCCGACCGTTCACCCAGTCGTAACCGGAAACCGGCACCCCGAGCACGATCTTGTCCGCGGGGATCTGGGTCTTGGCGTAATCGAGCACCTGGCGCACCCAGGTGATCGGCGCGACCGGTCCGGGCGGCGAGGCAGCCCAGTGGTAGTCATAGGCCATCAGCCGCACCTCGTCGGCGGCCCTGCTGATGGCTGCGTAGTCCTGGGCGACGTTGCGCTGGTCCTCGCCGGCGTCGGACGTCTTGGCGAACACCGCAATCGAGAGGGTCCGCTGCTCGGCGTGCAGCGCTTCGCCGAGGCGGGTCGCGAAGGTGCTGAACGCCTCCCGGTCGGTGGCCCGCAGGTCCTCGTAGTCGATGTCGATCCCGGCGTAGCCCTCCCGCTTCACCAGCGCGACGATTTCGGTCACGTGCCGGTCCATCGCGCCGGGATCGTGCAGCATGTGGGCCACCGGTTCGTAGGCCCACCCGCCGTTGGTCACGTTCGCGATCGTCGGGACCAGCGGGATTCCCGACCGGCGCAGTCGGTCCACGCCCGCCGCGGTCTCAGCGGCCCGCTCGGGCACTTGCGCGACGATCTGGCCGTTCTGCGAGATCCCGTAGATCCACGGGGAGACCTCGTTGAAGTTGCCCCGGTTGGCGAGCACGACGCTCGGGCCCTCGGTCAGGTTCCAGAACGGCAGCGACCCCACGACGAGGGTGTCGGGCGCCCGGCCCGGTAGCAGCATCCGGGGCCCCACGACCAGCACCGCGCCCAGGAACAGCAGGATGAGGAAGACCGACCCGCTCAGATAGCGCCGTCGTGGGCCGGTGCTACCTTTTTTGATCGAGGCGTTCTTCATCAGGGCGGTGCTCATCCCGGCACCGCGGCCGGTGCCAGCCCGGGCCGGGACTGCTCCGCGATCACTGCCCGCAGGATGTCGTCCAGGGAGCGGACCGGCCGGAAGCCGATCAGCTCGGCAGCTTTGCTGCAGTCCGGGACGCGTCGTTGCAGGTCCTCGTATCCGGGACCGACCCCCTGCTCGTAGGACAGCGCAACGGTGCCGCCCCTCGAGCCGGTCATCGCCAGCACCCGCTCGGCCAGGCCCGCGATGGACACCTGCTCGGAGCTGCCGAGGTTGAAGGCGCTGCCGACGGCGTCGGCGCACTCCACGAGTGCCACCAGCGCCGGCACCACGTCGTGCACGTGGCAGAAGCACCGCACCTGGGTGCCGGTCCCGAAGATCGTCAAGGGTTGCCCGGCCAGAGCTTGGCTCACGAACCGGGGGATGACCATGCCGTATCGCCCGGTCTGCCGGGGGCCCACCGTGTTGAACAGCCGGGCGATCACCCCGTGCAGCCCGTGTTCCAGCACGTAGCCGCGGACCAGGCTCTCGTCGACCGCCTTGGCCTCGGAGTAGGACCAGCGGTGCATCAGCGGCGAGCCGACCACCCGATCGTCCTCCTCGCGCAGCCCGATCTTGGTGTTCTTCCCGTAGACCTCGCTGCTCGAGGCGATCAGCACCCGGGCACCATGCCGGTGTGCGGCGTCGACCACGTTCTCCGTCCCGTGGATGTTGGTGCGCAGGCTCTGCAGGGTCCGGTCCCGGATGACGAATGACCCGACGGCCGCAGCGAGGTGGAAGATCGTGTCGGCCTGGCTGACCAGGTCGTCGACCAATGCCGCATCCAGGACGCTGCCGTGCGTGACGCGGAAGCGGGGGTGGCCGCTGGCGTGGGCCAGGTTCTCCACCCGGCCGGTGGACAGGTCGTCGAGGGCCACGACCTGGTGCCCGCCCGCCAGCAGGTGTTCCACGAGGTGGGAGCCGATGAACCCGGCTCCACCGGTGACCAGCGCTCTCATCGGTTGCCCCCAACCTTGCGCGCCATCAGCCGGTCGTAGAGGTCGTCGATCCGGCGGGTCACCGCCTCGATGCTGTAGCGCTCGCGGATGGCCGGCACGCCCTCGCGGGGGCGGCACCCGACGGCCAGTTCGGTTTCGATCTCCCGGCGCAAACTCTCAGCCTCGCCGGGCACCTGGCGGGCCCGGTCGGTCACGATGCCATTCATCGCCGGGCACGTCGTGTAGAGCACGGGTACCCCGTTGACCAGGGCCTCCAGCACCGACAGCCCGAAGGTCTCCTGAGCGGAGGTGGCGATGAACAAATCCAACGACGAGAGCATCGCGCCGACGTCGTGGCGCTCGCCGGCGAAGGTTACGAACTCCGCCACGCCGTGGCACTGCGCCACCGCCTCCAGGTCGGGCCTGATCTTGCCGTCGCCGACGATCAGGAGCCGGCGCTGCGGCCCGAGCAGCGCCGCGGCGGCGGAGATCACCAGGTCGAAGCGCTTGTTGGGGTCCAGGCGGCCCAGCACACCGATGACGTAGGCGTCGGAGGGGAGGTCGAACTCGCGGCGGATCCGGTCCCGGGCCGTGGCGTCGAAGGCGACCCGGCTGAAGTCCAGCCCGTTGGGGATGGACTCGATCTTCCGGGCCGGCACCCCCCACCTCGTCAGCCGTTGCGCCACCGTGTCCGACACCGCGATCGTGACGTCGGAGCACAGGCCCGTGCCGAGGTACAGGGCCCGTACCCCGGGCGTCATCCGCCGCCGCTCCAGGTGCGTCTCACCGATGGAGTGCTCGGTGCTCACCACGACCGGAGTGCCGGCCAGCCGGGCCGCGAGCCGGCCGTAGATCTGGGACCGGTAGAGGTGGGCGTGCACCACGTCGTACCCACCGGAGCGGATCAGCGTCGCCAGCCGCAGCAGGGCCGTGAGCTCGGTGTTGCGGGTCATCCCCAGGTCGCGGACCCGCACCCCGTCCCCGGAGATCATCCCGGCGACCGCACCGGGGTTGTAGAGCGTCACCACCTCGGGCCGGTGGCGGGTGTGCTGCAGCACCGACCGCAGTTGCAGCTCCGCACCCCCGACGCCCAGCCCGGTGATCACGTGCAGAACCTTCACCTGCTTCCTCCTGACGACATGGCACAGAGCGTGCGGACCAAGATCACCAAGTCCATCCACGGGGACCAGTGCTCGATGTAGTGGTTGTCGAAGCGGATCCGGTCGGCGATGGAGGTGTCTCCGTGCAGCCCGTGCACCTGGGCCCATCCCGTGATTCCGGCCCGCATCCGCTGCCGGTCGGGATACCGCGGGATCTGCTGGGCGAACCGCGCTGCGAAGTAGGGCCGCTCCGGCCGGGGCCCCACTAGGGACATCTGCCCGCGCAGCACGTTGATGAGCTGGGGGAGCTCGTCGAGATGGGTCGTACGCAGCCGCCGTCCGAACCGGGTGCTCTGCTCGGGCAGCACCGTCCAGCGGGTGTCCGAGTCGGTGTGCTCGATCATGGAGCGCAGCTTGAGGACGTCCATCGTCTTGCCCGACCTGGTAAGGCGGGTCTGCCGGAACAGCGCCGGGCGGCCATCGCGCAGCCGGACCGCGGTCGCCAGGACAAGCAGCAGCGGCGCGAGCGCGATCACCAGCACGGCGGCGCCCACCAGGTCAAAGGCGGCCTTGACGAGCCCACCGGGCCGCCCGTGTCCCAGCCGCCGGAGGGGGACCAGCGGGATGTCGCCCAGCTCGTCGAGGTAACCGCGGGGCAGCGCCGCACCCAGCTCGAACATCCGCGGCACCACGCAGACGTCCGCCGGCAACGGGCGGCAGGCCCGCAGCAGTGCCACCAGGTCCTCATCCCGGGTGGCGGGGAAGCACACGATGACGCGCTGGATGCCGTAGCGCGCGACGACCTCGGACAGTTGCGCCGACTCGCCGAGCAACGGAAGGGGGGTCCACCGCCCGGCGAGCCGACTATCGAGGAACCCCCGGGGCGCCAACCCAACTTCCGGGTGGTTGACGAGGAGTTCCACGATGCGCACCGCGGTGGCGCCGGTGCCGACGACCAGTGTCGGCTCGAGCAGCCGCCCGCGGCGGTGTAGCGACCTCAGCGCGGCGCAGGCCACCGTGCGCAGCGCGACCAGCAACACAGCAGAGAGCAGCCCCAGCCGCAGCCCCTCGGCGTGGCCCGCCCACGGCAGCACGGCGGGCAGTGGCATCGCCGCCGCTGCCACGGTTCGCGGCACCTGGTCGGAGACCCGCCCGCAGATCCGGAGCCGGTGCTGCCCGTCCGCCGTCAGCAGGACGAGCACTGCGGCGCAGTACAACACCGCCCACCACCCCGGCGCCCGGGCGAGCAGACCGGCTGCAGCGAGGCTGAGGACGTCGACGGTGGGCAGCAACGCCAGCTTGGCGTGCAGGTGCCGCCT
>DATDHI010000048.1:0-13177 GCA_036521655.1 Pseudonocardiaceae bacterium
TCGCCGCTCGTGTACCCCCGAAAGGGCCTTACCGCTCGACTTGCATGTGTTAAGCACGCCGCCAGCGTTCGTCCTGAGCCAGGATCAAACTCTCCGTTAAATGCCACAAGCACCAACAGAACAACTGATCACTAGCAAAAACACAAAAACCACAACAAACAACATGGCACTAACAATCTCGACACACTGTTGAGTTCTCAAAGAACGAGCACACACCATCACCAGCTCCGAAGCGGAGACTCGTTCCGGGATGACTCACTCGGACTTGCCCGGTCCCGACCGGTCGACCCCTAAGGATCCCGTACAGGCCCGGCGACCCATCAAGCGTACCAGCCGTTTGGGTCGGCGATTCCCCGGGGCCCGGCCTGCTGTCCAGCTGTTGAGTGCTGGGCATTCGTCCGTTCCCTCCCGGGGCGAGGGGAAAACTACGCGGCGCACGTGGTAGAAGTCAAATCGGCGTGTCCGCGAGGCGTCCACGCAGGTCAGGAGGCCGAGAGGGCCCGGAGCGATCATCGCGCGGGCACTCCGGCGGTGTGACGCCGACCACGTGCGCTCTGCCGGTGTCGACGGTAGGCCGACACCGCGGGGCTGCCCTGCACCCAGAACCGCCAAGGCCGATCCGCTGCGGCGGCGACGCCCACCCGAGGACCGGTGCGAACATATTCGGCGGGCACGGGGTCACCGGGGAGCAGCCGCACTGGCGAGGTTGGGTCGGTGAGGTCCAGGCCGTCGTGCTCGCGGCCCAGTCCGAGCAGCGTGGCCAGCCGGGCCGGGCCGCGGGCGAGCTCGGCGTCGCACCGGGCGGTAGGCCGGTGCAGCCGGGCGACGTCGAGGTCCGAGACGACCTCGGCGGCGCGCAGCAGCACGGCGCCCGGCTCCCCGTCAGGCAGGCAGGAGATGTTGGCACAGAAGTGCATGCCGTAGACGAAGTACACATATAGGAACCCGGGCGGACCGAACATCACAGCGTTGCGGGCGGTACGGCCACGGTAGGAGTGCGCCGCCGGATCGTCGGAACCGCGGTATGCCTCGAGCTCCACAAGCCGGACCACCACTTGGCCTTCGGACCGGTCTGCGAGCAGCCGGCAGCCCAGCAGCCGCCGGGCGGCCGGCAGGACGTCCACTGCGAGCTGCTCCCGTGGGAAGGGTGCCCAGTCCGCGGTCACTGCAGAACCCACGCCCGGTGCTCGTCGGTGGCACGCCTGGCCCGGCAGAGTTGCTCCGCGACGCGCTCGGGCGCGGTCCCCCCGTAGCCGTTGCGGGAACCGATGGATCCAGCGACGTTGAGAACTCGGTTGACGTCGGCTGTCAGCTCCGGGTGGACAGCGGTGAGCTCGGCCTCGGACAGCTCCGCTAGCCCCACCCCACGGGACTCGGCCAGCCGCACGCAGGCCCCCGCAGCGTGATGCGCGGTGCGAAACGGCACCCCCTGGCGCACCAGCCATTCCGCCAGATCGGTGGCGAGAGTGAACCCTGCCGGCGCCAGCTCGGCCAGGCGGTCGGTGTGGAAGGTGAGGGTGGCGATCATCCCCGCCATCGCGGGCAACAACAGCTCGAGTTGCTCGGCCGAGTCGAACAGCGGCTCCTTGTCCTCCTGCAAATCCCGGTTGTAGGCCAGCGGCTGCGCCTTGAGCGTGGCCAGCAGCCCCGTGAGATTGCCGATGAGCCGGCCGGCCTTGCCCCGGGCCAACTCGGCGACATCGGGATTCTTCTTCTGCGGCATGATCGAGCTGCCGGTGGAGTAGGCATCGTCGAGGGTGACATAACCGAACTCGGCGGTGGTCCAAAGGATCACCTCCTCGGCGATCCGGGACAGGTCGATGGCAAGCATCGCCAGCACGAACGCAGCCTCGGCGGCGAAGTCCCGCGATGCCGTGCCATCGATGGAGTTCTCCACCGGTGCATCGAAGCCGAGTTCGGCGGCGACCGCCGCCGGGTCCAGGCCGAGCGACGAGCCGGCCAGGGCACCCGAGCCGTAGGGTGACACGGCCGCGCGGGCATCCCAGCCGCGCAACCGCTCGACGTCGCGCAGCAGCGCCTGTGCGTGGGCACCGAGGTGGTGGGCAAGCAATACGGGCTGGGCATGTTGCAGGTGGGTACGGCCCGGCATCGGCGCATCCGGGTGGGCCTGCGCCTGGTCGAGCAGCGCGTTGATCACATCCAGGGTGCCGGCGGCGACCCGGCGGGCGGCATCGCGCAACCACATCCGGAACAGTGTCGCGACCTGGTCGTTGCGGGATCGGCCGGCGCGCAGCTTGCCGCCGAGTTCGGCTCCGGCGCGCTCGATCAGGCCACGCTCCAGTGCGGTGTGCACGTCCTCGTCCTCGGGCACTGGGACGAACGCACCAGAGCTGACGTCGACGTCGAGGCGCTCCAGGGCGTCGAGCATCCTGTCCAGCTCATCGTTGTCGAGCAGCCCCACGCCGCGCAGTGCGCGGGCGTGCGCCCGGGAGCCGCGGATGTCGTACCGGGCAAGCCTCCAGTCGAACTGGGTGGACATGCTCAGCGCCGCCATCACCGCTGCCGGTCCCGCGCTGAACCGGCCACCCCAAAGTGCACTCACGACCCCAAGTCTTGCTGTGCCATTGGCTCGACCCTGGCAGGCAGATCTCGCTGTGCGGCGATCTTCGACGGCAGCCCCCACAACCGCACAAAGCCCTTGGCCAGGGACTGGTCGAAGCTGTCGCCTGCGTCGTAGGTCGCGAGGTTGAAGTCGTAGAGCGACTGTGCGCTGCGCCGTCCGGTCACGGTGGCCCTCCCGCCGGCCAGCTCGATCCGGATCTCACCGGTGACATGGCGCTGGGAGTCGGCGACGAACGCGTCGAGTGCCCTCTTGAGCGGGGAGAACCACAGCCCGTCGTAGACCAGCTCGGCCCAGCGCTGCCCCACACCCCGCTTGAATCGGGCCAGGTCACGCTCGACGGTGACGTTCTCCAGCTCCTGATGCGCGGTGATGAGGGCGGTGGCGCCGGGGGCCTCGTAGACCTCCCGGCTCTTGATGCCGACCAGCCGGTCTTCGACCATGTCCAGCCGGCCGACGCCGCGCGCCCCCGCGCGTTCGTTGAGCTGCTGAATCGCCTCGAGCGTCGTTACCGGAGCGCCGTCGATAGCGACCGGGATGCCGGATTCGAAGGTGATCACCAGCTCGTCCGGCGCCTTCCATTCGCCCGGGTCACAAGTGTAGGAGTACACGTCCTTGGTCGGTGCGTTCCACAGGTCCTCGAGAAAACCGGTCTCCACTGCCCGGCCCCAGACGTTCTGGTCGATGGAGAACGGCGAGCGCGTGGTGACGTCGATCGGCAGGCGGCGCTCATCGGCGTAGGCGATCGCCTTCTCCCGAGTCCACGCATAGTCCCGGACCGGGGCGATCACCTGCAGGTCGGGGGCGAGCGCACCGATACCGACCTCGAAGCGGACCTGGTCATTGCCCTTGCCTGTGCAGCCGTGCGCCACGGTGGAGGCGCCGTGGTATTTCGCGGCCGCCACCAGATGCTTGACGATCAACGGCCGGGACAGCGCCGACACCAGCGGATAGCGATCCATGTAGAGGGCATTGGCTTGCAGCGCCGGCAAGCAGTACTGCTCGGCGAACTCATTGCGGGCGTCGGCAACGACAGCCTCCACCGCGCCACAGGCCAGCGCTCGCTCGCGGATCGTCCCCAGGTCCTCGCCGCCCTGGCCGACATCGACCGCGACGGCCACGACCTCGGCTCCGGTCTCCGCGGCGATCCACCCGATCGCCACCGAGGTGTCCAGCCCACCGGAGTAGGCCATTACCACCCGCTCGCTCATCCTTGCTCTCCCTTCGATGGAACTCGCCCTGCAGTCGAGCTCCCTGAGTGGCAATCAGTGCTACAGCGCCGATTCGCCGTCCCGGGCCCGCGCCAGCGCCATGATTCGCGCGGCGAGCTGCGCCCCGGTGACCGGTTCGCGGGCGACGGCCAGGATGGTGTCATCGCCTGCGACGGTGCCGACTACCTCAGTCAGTGCCGCCCGGTCCAGTGCACCGGCCACGAAGTGCGCCGCCCCGGGCGGCGTTCGCAGCACGGCGAGACTCGCGCTGGCGTCGGCGGAGACCAGCAGTTCGGACAGCAGCCGCGCGAGCCGCGCGGTGCCGCCCTCCACGGCACGCACCGGGCTGCCGTCCTCGGGGATGACATATACCGGCGCCCCGCCGTCCACCCCGCGCAACTTCACCGCACCGAGCTCGTCGAGGTCCCGGGACAGCGTGGCCTGAGTGACCGAGATGCCTTCAGCCGCCAACAAGGCGACCAGCTCCGACTGGCTTCGCACCGAGCGCCGCCACACCAGGTCGATGATGCGGGCCTGCCTACCTGCTCGGGTGTTCATGGCGCTCGGTCCGGATCCAGCAACCAGGCCAGCAACGCTTTCTGCGCGTGCAACCGGTTCTCAGCCTCGTCCCACACCGCGCTGGCCGGGCCGTCGAGCACCTCGTCAGTGATCTCGGCCCCACGATGCGCAGGAAGGCAGTGCAACACGGTGACCTTCTTGGCGCCCCCGTCGGAAGCGCGCTTGAGCAGCTCGGCGTTGATCTGTAACGGCCGGAACGGCGTGACCCGGTCGAGCCCATCGGTCTCCTGGCCCATCGAGGTCCACGTGTCGGTGACCAGGACGTCGGCCCCGTCCACGGCGGCCCGTGGGTCGGTGAAGATGGTGGCGCTGCCGCCGGTGTCCTCCGCGCGGCGCTTCGCCGCGAGCATCACGTCGGGCAGCGGAAGGAATCCCTCCGGAGTCACGACCCGGACGTGCAGCCCGGCGGTGGTCCCGCCCAGCAACAGCGAATGCGCCATATTGTTCGCCCCGTCGCCCAGGTAGGTCAGCGTGAGCCCGGCCAGCCGGCCATGGCGCTCCCTGACGGTCTGCAGGTCGGCGAGAACCTGGCAAGGGTGGAACTCGTCGGTGAGTGCGTTGACCACAGGTACTCGAGAGACGCTGGCCAAGGCTTCGAGCCGGCGCTGCGCGTAGGTGCGCCACACGACGCCGTCGGCGTAGCGAGACAACACCCGCGAGGTGTCCTCGATGGTCTCCTCGCGACCCAGCTGCATGGTTCGCCCATCGATGATCACAGGATTGCCGCCCAGTTGGGCGATGCCAATCTCGAACGACAGCCGGGTCCGAGTCGAGCCCTTCTCGAAGATCACCACGATTGACCTCGGGCCACCGAGCGGGGTGTGCCCGAACGGGTCGGCCTTTAACTCATCGGCCAGGTCGAGGATCTCCCGCTGCTCGTCCGGCGTGAGATCGTCATCGCGCAGCAGGTGTCTCGGTGGCATCAGGTCACCTCGTCCAGGATGGCCGGTAGAGCGGCGAGGAACTCGCGCACCTGAGCCTCGGTGAGCACCAACGGTGGGGCGAGCCGGATCCGATCCGGCACCGCGGCGTTGATCAGGAAGCCGGCATCCCGCGCGGCGGTCGCGACCCCGGTAGCGACCGGCGAGGTCAGCGCGATCCCGACGAGCAGGCCGGACTCGCTGACCGATCCCACCAGCGGATGGCCCAACGCCGCCACGTCGGCGGCGATCTCCTTGCCGAGCCGCGCAGCGTGGCCGAGCAGCCCATCCGATGCGATGGTCCGCAGCACCGCCAACGCGGCCGCGCAGCACACCGGGTTGCCGCCGAAGGTGGTTCCGTGCTGGCCCGGTTCGAGCAGATCGCCTGCTGGCCCAATGCCGATGCACGCACCGATCGGCATGCCCCCGCCCAGGCCCTTGGCGAGCGTCACCACGTCCGGAGTCACTCCCACGGACTGGTGTGCGAACCAGTTACCGGTCCGCCCGATGCCGGTCTGGATCTCGTCGAGCACCAGCAGTGCTCCTCGCGCAGCGGTGATCTCCCTGGCTGCTTGCAGGTAACCCTCCGGGGGGATTACCACGCCGTTCTCGCCTTGGACGGGCTCTAAAAACACGGCGGCGGTGTCCTCATCGACTACCGCTTCCAAGGCCGCAGCGTCACCGTAGGGAATAAACCTGACCCCGGGGGGCATCGGCTCGAATGGTTCGCGCTTAGCCGGCTGACCGGTGAGGGCGAGCGCCCCCATGGTGCGGCCATGGAAGGCGCCGTCAGTGGAGATGATCTTCGGGCGGCCAGTGCGCCGGGCGATCTTGAATGCGGCCTCATTGGCTTCCGCACCCGAGTTGCACAACAGCACCCGTCCCCACCCGGAGGCGCCGAGCAGGTGGAGCAACATCTCGGCGAGCGCGACCGCAGGCTCGTTGATGTACAGATTCGAGACGTGCCCGAGGGTGCCGATCTGATCGGAGACGGCACGCACCACGGCGGGATGCGCGTGCCCGAGCGAGTTCACCGCGATACCGCCTAGCAGATCCAGATACCGGCGGCCGTCGACGTCCCAGACCTCCGCACCCTCCCCGCGGGCCAGCGCCAGCGGCGGCGTGCCGTAGTTGTTCATCAACGCAGCGCGCCAGCGCCGCTGAGAATCGGCAGTGGACACTAGCCTGCCTCCCCTTCGGGCTCCTGCGGAAGCACCATCGTCCCCACGCCCTCGGTGGTGAAGACCTCCAACAGCACCGAATGCGCCAGCCGGCCGTCGATCACATGGGCCCGCGGCACTCCGCCCCGCACCGCACGCAGGCACGCCTCCATCTTCGGCACCATCCCGGAAGACAGCCGTGGGAGCAGCGCTTCCAGTACGTCCAAGGTCACGTGGGACAGCACACTGGACCGGTCCGGCCAGTCTGTATAGAGCCCCTCGACGTCGGTGAGCATGACGAGTTTGTCAGCGCCCAGTGCGACGGCCAGCGCGGCCGCGGCGGTGTCGGCGTTGACGTTGTGCACCACTCCGTCGGCATCCGGGGCCAAACCGGATACCACCGGGATACGCCCCGCGTTGACGATATCGAGCACTGCGGCAGGGTTCACCGCAACCACATCGCCGACCAGTCCGACGTCGACCTGCTCCCCGTCCACAGTGGCGCTACGGCGGGCGGCCGTAAACAGGTGCGCGTCCTCGCCGGAGATGCCGACGGCGTACGGGCCGTGCGCGTTGATCAGCCCGACCAGCTCCCGACCCACCTGCCCAAAGAGCACCATGCGCACCACGTCGATCGTCTCAGCAGTAGTGACCCGCAGCCCACCGCGGAACTCCCCGGCGATGCCCAGCCGGTCCAACATGGCGGTTATCTGCGGGCCGCCGCCATGCACGACGACGGGACGCAGGCCAGCCAGCCGCAGGAACACCATGTCCTGAGCGAATGCCTGCTTGAGGTCGTCTTTGAGCATCGCGTTGCCGCCGTACTTGATCACCACTGTGGCGCCGTGGAAGTGCTGCAACCAGGGCAGCGCCTCGACGAGTACCGCGGCCTTCTGCGCCGGCGTGTCGATTCTCGACCCGGCAAGCAGGTCTTCGCGCCTCATGACGGGTAGGTGCTGTTCACGTCGACGTATCCATGCGAGAGGTCCGTAGTGAGAACGGTGGCCTCCCCCGTACCGAGGTGCAGGTCGATCTCGATAGTGATCTCCCGGCCGGACAGGTCAGCCTTGGACCGATCCTCCGCTGCCGTGCCGCCCGCGCAGAGCAGCACGCCGTTGATCCGGACGTCCAGCGTGTCGGCCCGCACAGTCGCCGGGGCGGCGCCTACCGCGGCGGCGATCCGTCCCCAATTCGGGTCGGAGCCGAAGCATGCGGTCTTGACGAGGCTGTCCCGGGCGACCGCCCGAGCCACGGCGATAGCGTCGACCTCACCGGCCGCTCCGCGAACGGTGATCGCGATCTCCTTGGTGACGCCCTCGGCGTCGGCCCGCAGGCCGCGGACCAATCGGTGACACACCAGTCGCACCGCGGCGGCGAACTCCGCCTCGTCGGGCGTCACCCCCGAGGCGCCGGAAGCGAGCAGCAGCACGGCGTCGTTGGTCGAGCAGCTGCCGTCGATATCCAGGCGCCCGAAGGTCTCGGTTGCCGCGGAGTGCAGCACAACGTCCAGTGTGGACCCATCGACGTCGGCGTCGGTGGTGAGCACGCAGAGCATGGTGGCGAGGCTGGGCGCGACCATGCCGACACCCTTGGCGAACCCGCCCACCGTCCAACCTGTCCCGGTCACCGCGGCCTGCTTGGGCACGGTGTCGGTGGTGAGCACCGCGGTGGCCGCGGCCAAGCCTGCTTCCGGCGTAGCGCCCACTGCTGCTGCGGCGGTGTCGACTCCGGATAACACGGCGTCCAGCGGCAGCCGCTCGCCGATCAACCCGGTGGAGCAGACGGCGATCTCGCCCGCTCCGCAGTCCAGTACCTTCGCGACCCGCTCGGCGGTGGCATGGGTGTCCTGGAACCCGCCAGGTCCGGTGCAGGCGTTGGCTCCACCGGAGTTCAGCACCACACCCCGCAGTCGCCGCCCGGTGAGTACCTGTGCCGACCACAACACCGGCGCCGCCTTGACCTGGTTGCGGGTGAATACCCCCGCGGCCGCTCTGGACGGCCCGTCGTTGACCACCAGAGCCAGGTCCAGAGCCCCGCCGGCCTTGATACCGGCGGCAACGCCAGCCGCCCGGAACCCGCCAGCTGCAGTAACACCCATAGCCGCGTCCTCCACGAAATCACGATGTGCTGGGTCACGGGGCGATCCCCCAGGCCGGCAAACCGGTGGTCTCGGGAAGGCCCAGCGCCAGGTTGAGGCACTGGATCGCCGCTCCCGCGGTGCCCTTGGTGAGGTTGTCCACCGTACCTACGACAACCAACCGGCCGGCGTCAGCGTCGACTGAGACCTGCAGCTGTACGGAGTTGGAGCCGCGCACGGCGCCGGTGGTCGGCCACCGGTCTTCCGGCAGCAGGTGCACGAATGGCTCCGCGGCGTAAACGGCGTGGTATGTACTACGGGCGCTGCGGTGGTCCGCCCCTGAGCGAAGTGGTGCACTGCAGCTGGCCAGGATCCCGCGTGGCATCGGCGCCAGCACCGGGGTGAACGACACGGCGACCGGCTCGCCGGCCACCCCGGAGAGGTTCTGGGTGATCTCCGGAGTGTGCCGGTGTGCCCCGGCCACCCCGTAGACGCTGACCGAGCCCATCACCTCCGAGCCCAGCAGGTGCGGCTTGAGGGCCCGGCCGGCGCCCGACGTGCCGGACACGGCGGTCACCACGACCTCGGGGGCGACCAGCCCGGCGGCGAGCGCCGGAGCCAGCGCGAGGCTGACCACCGTCGGGTAGCAGCCCGGTACTGCGATGCGGCGCGAGCCCCGCAGCTTCTCCCGTGAACCTGGCAGCTCGGGCAACCCGTAGGGCCAGGTGCCGGCATGCCGAGAGCCGTACCAACGCCGCCAGACAGCTGGGTCCGCGAGCCGGTGGTCGGCCCCACAGTCGATCACCACGGTGTCCTCCGGCAGCTCGCCGGCTAGATCCGCGGAGTGGCCGTGCGGCAGAGCCAGGAATACCGCGTCGTGCCCAGCCAGCCGCTCCGCAGTGGTATCGGACAGGATGCGATCGGCCAGCGGCACGAGGTTCGGGTGGTGCTCACCGACTGTGCTGCCAGCACTGGCTCCTGCCGTCAGCTCACCGATCTCGATATCCGGGTGGCCGAGCATCAGGCGCAGCAGCTCGCCGCCCGCGTACCCGCTCGCGCCGGCTACCGCGACCCTGACCGTCATGCGGATGATTATGCACAAGAGTGCAACATCATTCAACAGGTCAGCGTGGCGGCGTGTGTCACATGGAGCCGTACACCCCGTGCACCTGAACGCGACACGCCGGGCTTATGGGCAGCCAGCTAAGCGCGCAGGGTGGCGTCGTGTGCGTGGACCGCGGCGGCGACGGCCGCATCCCGGGCGGCGGTGGCCTCGGCGGCGGTGAGGGTGCGATCCGGAGCTCGGAACCGTAAGGCGAAAGCCAGCGACCGTTTGCCCTCGCCGACCTGGTCGCCGGTGTAGACGTCGAACAGACGCACGTCCTCCAGCAGCTCCCCGGCGCCAAGGCGCAACGTGGCGGTGAGTTCGGCGACCGGCACCGTCGCTTCCACCACCAATGCGACATCCTGCAACACCGGAGGGTAGGGCGACACGACGGGCGCGGGCCGCCGCTCGGTCAGCGGGAGCGCATCGAGGTCAAGCTCCATCGCACACGTACGCGGCGGCAGGCCTAGCGACTCGACCACCGCGGGGTGCAGCTGCCCGGCGTGCCCCACCACCCGGCCCGCCACCTGCAGTTGCGCGCACCGGCCGGGATGCCATGGCGCGGTCGTGGCTGCGCGCACATCCACCTCGACTCCGGCGGCCTGGCCAACCAGGCGCGCGGCCTGCACGGCGTCGGCCCACGTCGCTTCCCGACCCCCGCCCCACAAGCCCGGGCGCTCCCATTGCCCGGCGAGCACGGCAGCGACATGCAACGGTTGCATGGGTAACGAAACTGTCAATGCCGCCAGCTCTGCGTCACTCGGCCGCCCCTGCACCCCGACCTCCGGGAGTGGCGCGGCACCGGAACGCGGTAGCACGACCGGGGCCATCCCGTAGAGGGCCACGTCGCGCTGCCCACGGGCGACGTTGCGGACCAGGGCGTCGAGCAGACCGGGCAACAGCGTGGTGGACAGCTGGTCGCGGCCGGCTTCCAGTGGGTTGAGCAGCGCAGCGGTGTGCCGCCGGGGGTCGTCGGCCGGCAAGCCGAATGTGTCCCAGGTGTCGGTCGAGACAAACGGGCTGGGCAGCACCTCCACATACCCCGCCCCGGCCAGCGCCCGGGAGATCGTGCGGCGGCGGCGCTGCTGCGCGGTGAGCCCGCGGCCAGGCGGGGTAGGCGGCAGCTCGGAGGGGATGGTGTCGTAGCCCTCCAGCCGCAGCACCTCCTCGACGAGGTCGGCCGGCTGGGCCAGGTCGGGCCGCCACGACGGCGGGATCACAGTGACCGTCGTGATGGCGCCGGTACCGCCGATTTCCACCGCACAGCCGATCTGGGAGAGCCGGCGGACCGTGGCACCGCGCTCGTAGCGCCGCCCGGCCACCCGATCCGGCAGGTCGATCGACATGGTCACCGGGGCCGGCAGCGGGCGCATGCCGACGTCGGTGCGGCCTGGCTCGGTCGCCCCCCCGCTGTAGCGGGTCAGCAGCGTCGCGGCAAGTTCCGCGGCCACCGGCGGCAGGGCCGGATCCACCCCGCGCTCGAAGCGCCGGGCCGCCTCGCTGGGTAACCGGTGCCGGCGGACTGTGCGGGCGACGGCGGTCGGGTCCCAGTTCGCCGCCTCCAACAGCAGGCTGGTGGTCTGCGGGCTGACTTCGGTGCTCTCCCCGCCCATCACGGCCGCGAGCGACACCGGGCCGCTGGCATCAGAGATCACTATGTCGTCCGGATCCAGCTCCCGGCTCACCCCGTCCAGCGTGGTGAGCTTCTCGCCGTCAGTGGCCCGGCGGACGACCAGGTCACCGTCCAGCTTGGCCGCGTCGAAGGCGTGCATCGGCTGCCCGAGCTCGAGCATCACGTAGTTTGTGACGTCAACGGCCAGCGAGATTGGCCGCAGCCCGGCAAGCTGTAACCGCCGGCGCATCCACCAGGGCGACGTAGCAGCCGGGTCCACGCCCGACACCTGGCGGGTCACGAACCGGGGGCAGCCCTGCTCGTCCTGGATATGCACCGGCCAGCCGGCACTGTGGGTCGGCGGGACCTCCAGCAGCCCGGGGTCCCGGTAGGGGACGTCGAAGGCGATGGCCAGCTCGCGGGCCAGCCCGCGCACCGACAAGCAGTACCCCCGATCCGGAGTGATCGCCAGCTCGATCACCGCGTCATCCAGTCCGAGTAGCTCGACGGCGCTGTCCCCGGGGACCCCGGCATTGGCCGGCAGCACCATGATCCCGGAGTGGTCGTCGCCCAGCCCGAGCTCGGCAGCCGAGCAGATCATCCCGTCCGACGTCCGGCCGTAGGCGGTGCGCGCCGCGATCGCGAAACCGCCCGGCAGCACGGTGCCGGGACGCGCCACCACCACGAGATCGCCCACGATGAAGTTGGTGGCACCGCAGATGATCCCTCGCGGTTCCGGCTCGCCATCGTCGACCAGGCAGTACCGGACGGCTTTCTTGAATCCGGTCAGCTCCTCGATCTCCAACACTCGCCCCACCACGATCGGCCCGCTCACCGGGCCGATCGAGTGCACGGCTTCGACCTCGAGTCCGGCGCACACGAAAGCATCGACGATCTGCGCCACGGTGGGGGCACCGTCGCCCCCGGGGAGCGCGACGTGATCGCGCAGCCATGACACGGGAACACGCACTGGCTCAGGCCTCCGTTCCGAACGCGCGGGTGAACCGGACGTCGCCCTCGACCATGTCCCGCATATCGGGGATGCCATTGCGGAACTGCAGGGTGCGCTCGATGCCCATCCCGAAGGCAAAGCCGGAGTAGACGCCTGCGTCGACGCCGCAGGCCCGCAGCACGTTCGGATTGACCATCCCGCAGCCGCCCCATTCGACCCAGCCGGCGCCACCCTTGCGCTCCGGGAACCACACATCGACCTCGGCGGAGGGCTCGGTGAACGGAAAGAACGAGGGCCGCAACCGGGTGCGCGAAGTCTCGCCGAACATCGCCCGGGCAA
Source organism: Pseudonocardiaceae bacterium (assembly GCA_036521655.1). GTDB lineage: Bacteria > Actinomycetota > Actinomycetes > Mycobacteriales > Pseudonocardiaceae. The sequence goes on from DATDHI010000048.1 coordinate 12,537, forward strand.
AAGCGTCCAGGGTGCCCTTCAGATGGGCCATGGTGATGCCTTTGTCTACCGCGAGCCCCTCGACCTGGTGGAAGACCGGGGTGTGGGTGGCGTCCAAGGCGTCGGTGCGGAATGTCCGGCCGGGGCACACGACGTACACCGGCAGCTCCCGCTCCAACAGGGCACGCACCTGGACCGGCGAGGTGTGCGTGCGCAGGACCATGCCGGAACCCTCGGGGGCCACGTAGAAGCTGTCCTGCATGGTGCGGGCCGGGTGGTCCTTGCCGAAGTTGAGCGCGTCGAAGTTGAACCACTCCGCCTCGAGTTCGGGGCCCTCGGCGACCTCATATCCCATGGCGACGAAGACATCTGTGATCCGCTCACCGAGCGTGGTGATCGGGTGCCGGGCGCCGACGGGGTTCCGGTCCCAGGGCAACGTGACGTCGACGGCCTCCTCGTGCAGCACCCGGGAGTCCCGCTCGGCCAGCAGTGCGGCGCGCCGTTGGTCGAAGGCTGACTGCACGGTGCTCCGGCTCTCGTTGAGCCGCTTGCCGGCCTCGGCGCGGGCCTGCGGCGGGAGTGCCCCGATCTCACGGCGAGCAGTCAACAGCGGCGACCGGTCGCCCAGGTGGGCCGGTCTGGCCGCGGCCAGCGCCTCGAGG
>DATDHI010000049.1:0-2888 GCA_036521655.1 Pseudonocardiaceae bacterium
CACAGTGATCATTCGGCGCGTCAATGGCAGAGGCGAGCTGTCATTCCATGTCAACCTGGAAACGGGCGCGATCATGACCCGGCGCAGACCGTCGAGATCGCCGATGCGCTCACCGCGGCCCGTTGAGAACCAATGGGAGTCGGCGTACCGCCCAAGCGATCAAGATCCTCGGCGGCCTAACTCGATCTTGAGGTTGACACAGCGGGTGTCATGCAGGCACTGGGTCGGATCAGTGTGGTCTTCGGGCGAGTTCAGAACGTGCGGCGAGCAGCGCGCTGACCGCGGGGCAGGACTGCCCGCTACGCACCAGCTCGACTGCCGAACGGAGCTCGGTGATCAAGGCTGCGGGCATCTCGCCCCCTTGACTCAGAATCACCTCAAGCCGGTCCACCATGGCCGTTATCTCCGCTGGCGGGGTGTCCCCCATGAGGTCGGCCACCAACGCGTCTACCGCTATCGAGAGATCCTGCTGAGTGGTGCTGGATGCGCGCATGGCCTTGACGATATTCGACGGTACCGCCGAATGAGTGACAGTTCACTAGATGGGGTGGTCGGGTAGCAGCATTAACCCGAAGTTTCGGCGGCGTGTCGGCTGAAATAGCTCCTGAGCCTGGATCCACCGTCCGAATTTTGAGTGATCGTTTCTTGAGTTTGGTTGATCTTGGGCTGGTGGAGTGCCGTTGTGGGCGTGTTTGTCCTGCTGGCCTGGTATCCAGCTTGTCCACGGTTGGTCTCCGGCGGGGCCCTGTGGGGCGTGTGGTTAGTTCAGGCGGCCTGGGCTGGGGGCGGGCGGTGAGTGGCCTCGAAGGCGCCGTTCCAGGCGTCTTGCCAGGGCCATTGTTCGGGCAGGTGCCAGGTGATCTGGTCTGGTCCGCTGCGGGCGGGCCGGGCGGCGACCTGGATGAGTTCGGTGCGGATGGTCTGGCCCCGGGCCACGGCGTGGCGGGTGGAGGCCAGCGTGCCCAGCGCCCGGGTGAGCGCATGGGAGGTGGCGGCGAGCTGGAGCCAGGCGGCATTGGCGTGGAAGGCGGCGGAGGGGAGGTGCGCCAGGGGGCCCTCGATCAGATCGGCGAAGACCTGCTCGATGATGGCGTGCCCGCGATGCTGGGACTCGGCCTGGGTGAGCGGGAACGGGCTATCGGTGAACACCGCGTGGTAGCGGTAGGTGGCGAAGAGCTGGTGTTGTCCTTGTGCGGTGGCTTTCGGGTTGAGCCGTTTGACCCGCCGCGCGATCACCCCGCCCGTCGGTGCGGTGGGCGGGGTGGGAGGCGAAGGCGGTGTAGGGCACCTCGGCGATCTCGGCATCGGAGATCCAGGTGTCGGTCTGCTCGTCGAAGATGGCGTTGGGGTACTTGATCGCCTTCCAGGCGTCCTCGCCGATGGTGGTGATGGTGCGCCGGATCTTGGGGTCCATCCGCGCTGTGACCGAGAAGTGGGCCCCGCCCCGGCGGCAGGCGGTCACGAACGCTCCGGCGTAGTAGGCGGAGTCGGCGCGCACCACGATCAGCCCGGTGGCCCCGGCCTCCCGTGCCGCGCCCAGGGCCTCGGCGAGGAGGGTGGCCGCGCCGCCAGCGGAACCGGCGCTGCCGCCCCGCAGCCGCGCCGAGGCGATGACCGGCGCGGCCAGTGGAGTGGACACCGTGGCCATCAGCGCGTTGAGACCGCGGATCAGCAGCGACTTCGAGGCGAACTTGGTGTGCCCGAACGCCGCGCCCTGCTTGGTCGCCCCGTACACCCGCCGCTGCACCGAGTCCACATCCACGAAAGCCAGCGCCCGCGCGCCGGGCAGCAGCGGGGCCCGCGCCGCCAGCCGGGCCAGCACCCGGCGATGCACCGCGGCCAGCTGCCGCACATTGCCATGGGTGAAGGCCCGCAGCAACGACCCCAGCGTCGAGGGAGCCCGGATCCCCCCGAACGTGGCCGGGATCGCGCCATGCCGCAGCAGGTCCATCCCATCAAGACTGTCCGCGCCCGCGATCATCCCAGCCACCAGCGAACCGACTTTCAGGCCCGGGTTCGCGCCGGTCTTGGCCACCACGTGCAGAAGCTCGGTGACCAGCTCTTCCAGCCCGGCATCGCTGGCCAGCCGCATGGCGGGTACCAGCCCAGCGTGCGACACCAGATTCGGGTCATCGAACACCACGCGCGTCTTTGGCCGCCGTAGCAACAATCGCATCTACGAAGTGCCCTTTCGGCAGTGGGTTCCGGAGCCTCAGCAACTCCGATCTTCCCAGGTCAAAAGGCACTTCTGCTGTTACGACATACACCCCACCACAGATTGGTTGGTAGGGTCGGGGACTGGCCGGTGGCGTAGGTTGCCCCGTGTCCAGCCCCCGCCCGTCGAACCGGTTATGTGGAGATCCACATAACCGGTTGTATGTTGAGTCGCTGGTTATGTTGAGGACGCTGCTGGCAGGTCGCGATTCTCCTTGCGTGACACGGGTTCGCCGGTGACTCCGCTTAACATAGTCAGAGGTCTTCGAGGAAGGCGAGGAGTGTGTCGGAGGGTCGGTATCTGCCGGGTTTGATCCCGAGCGGCGCGGTCCGGGCGATCGCTTCCTCCTTGAGCGCAGGGTCGGCGTGTTCGTAGATATGGGGGGTTTGGATGCTTTCGTGACCGAGAAGCAGGGCGATCGTGGCGATGTCCACGCCTTTGGCCCGCCAGAGCATTGCCGCGGTGTGGCGGAGCACGTGCGGGGTAACGCGTTTGGTCTTCATCGCCGGGTAGTCCGCTGCCGCCGTCTCGGCGTGTTTTCCGGCCAGTAGTCCGACCGTGTAGCGCTGTCGGCGACTCGTTCCGCTACCAGCGCGACGAGTCGATCATGCGAGATCGTCCCGAAGAAATCGGCGATATCGGCATCGACGATCCATCTCCCACCCTCCTGCAT
>DATDHI010000050.1:0-4260 GCA_036521655.1 Pseudonocardiaceae bacterium
CCCTGGCAGCGGGGTAGTAACGAGAACACCAACGGGCTCCTGCGCCAGTACTTCCCCAAAGGAACCGACCTGTCGGGCTACACACAGGCCGAGCTCGACGCCGTCGCCGACAAGCTCAACAACCGTCCACGACAGACACTCAACTGGAAGAAGCCGACCGAAGTCCTCAACAAATTCCTGCTCGAGGCTGGTTGAAACCGGTGGTGCACTCACGACTTGACACCAAGCTGATATTCGATTGCTGTGACCGTGTCCCCTGCGGCAGCATCGATAGGCTGACCGCTCGGAGGTGCTATGAAAGGGGAAGGCATGGCTGCGCCCGAATCACGCGGCGAGATGGAGGCGTCGTGCCGCGGTTCGCCCGCGCGCAAGACGGCGGTGTTGCTGGCTCTGCGCTACTACGGCCGTGAGCTGGCACGGCACCGACGGGTCGCCCTACCTGCACTGTTGTTCCCGGCGCTGGGAAATACCTGCCTGTTCTACGTACTCCGCTGATCGTTGCCCAGCTCGCGGGCCGCCTCGCCGGCGGTGCGGACACCAGCGCTGCGACGGTACTGCCCTACGTGCTCGGCTTCGCTGTCCTGGCGCTCCTGGCGGAGGTCCTGTGGCGGGTCGGCGTGCACTGCGTGAACCGCACGGACGGCCGCGGTATCGAGCACCTGTGCACCCTCATCCGGCTGCTGTTGCGGTTGATGGATGTTGACGAAGGTCGCATCCTCGTCGGCGGTCAGGACATCTCACGGCTGCGCCAGGCGGACCTGCGCAGTCTGATCGCCTACGTGCCACAGGACCCGGCCATGTTCCACCGCACGCTGCGCGACAACATCGCGTTCGCGAGGCCGGACGCTAGCGACGCGGAGATCCACCGTGCCACCCAAGCGGCACACCTCACCGAGTTCGCCGAGGTCCTGCCCGACGGGTTCGACACCATGGTCGGGGAACGCGGGGTCAAGCTGTCCGGCGGCCAGCGCCAGCGGGTCGCGCTCGCCCGCGCCATCCTGCGCGACGCGCCGATCCTGCTGCTCGATGAGGCGACCAGCGCGCTGGACTCGGAAAGCGAGATCCTCATCCAACAAGCCCTGTGGCAGCTCATGGACGGCCGGACCGCGCTCGTGGTGGCTCACCGGCTGAGCACCGTCGTGCGGATGGACCAGCTCGTCGTCCTCGATCACGGCCGGATCCTCGAGCGGGGCACCCATGCAGAGCTGCTACAGACGCAGGGCACCTACGCCAGGCTCTGGCACCACCAGTCAGGCGGATTCCTTGACGACAACGGTGGCACGTCGCCGTCCGACGACGCGAACAGCAAGACCAACACGTTGAGCGTGTTCTGACGCGGTTGACTGTCACTCGGGGGCGTGCTGCCGGGGGTTCGTCATGTTTTTGTGGATGCGGCCGTCTTTCATGATGGTGACGAGGCAGCGGGCGGGGTCGGCGAGCAGGTCGATGTTGGCGATGGGGTCACCGTCGATGAGAAGCAGATCGGCGAGGGCGCCTGGTTCGACTACGCCGAGCCGGCCCGGGTAGGGGTTGCGGGGCCCGCAGAGGGCGAGTAGCTCGGCGTTCCCGGACGTCGCCGACGTGAGCACCTCGGCCGGGGTGTACCAGCGGGTCATCGTGGCGAGCTGCTTGCCTTGGCGTTCGGCGAGTGCAGGGTCGAAGAGGATGTCGGTGCCCCATGCGACCTTGATGTCGTGCTTGCGGGCGAGCGCGTACGCGCGGTCGGTGCCATCGGTGACCTCGAGCTGTTTGCTGCGGGTTGCTGGATCGGGGATCGGGTTGGCGTCGGAGTCGTCGAGGAAGGGCTGCAGACTCCACCACGCACCCGCTTCGGCCATTAGCTGCGCCGTTGCGTCGTCGATGAGGTGTCCGTGCTCGATGCAGCGCACCCCGGCCCGGATCGCTTGGCTGATCGCCCGGGGCGTGTAGGCGTGCACCATGACGTAGGTGCCCCAGTTCTCTGCTGCTTCGACCGCGGCGCGTATCTCGGCCTCGGTGTACTGCGTGACGTCGATGGGGTCGTATGGCGAGGTGACCCCACCTCCCGCCATCACCTTGATCTGACTCGCCCCCAACATCAACTGCTCACGAACGGCCCGCAGCACCTGGTCGACCCCGTCGGCGATCGTGGAGGCGCCCGTGACCTCCCCGTGGCTGAGATGGCCACACGGATTTCGCGGCACCTCGTGGCGGAGCCGGAAATCGCCATGTCCGGCGGTCTGGCTGATGAAGGCACCGGAGGGATAGATGCGGGGCCCTGCGAGGACACCTTCGTCGATCGCCCGTTTCAGCGCGAACGTAGGCCCGCCGGCGTCACGCACCGACGTGAACCCACGCAGCAGCGTGCGCTCCGCCTCCTTGCCGGCCACCAGGTGCACGTAGCCGGGATCAGCAGTCATCGCCACCTCGGCGGACACCGCCGCGAACGCGGCGTGCCAGTGGGCATCGATCAACCCCGGCATCAGCACCCGACCGCCGCCCTCGATGACTTGGACGTCCGACTCGGTGGACGCCGGCTCCGCCGCGGGGCCCACCGAGTCGATCGTGTCGCCACGCACGACCACGTCCCTAGGGCCCGTCAAGGCGGAGTCGCGGCCGTCGAAGACACGCACCCCTCGAAAGACAGTGGCGCTGGATGCCACGCTCATCGGCGACCTCTTCGCGTTCGTGGGCTCGTCCCGAGGCGGACGGAGCCGGCTGCTGAGCACGATGCCATCGTCGCGCGGACGACGCGGCAACCGGCGTGTCCTTCGTGCGCCTGCGTACCGTGGACCACCAGCACACCTTCACGCTCAAGCGCCCGGCCGAGAACGCGCTGTCCTGTGACGAGTACGAGACCACCGTCGCCGACCGCGAGCAGATGCACCGCGCCATCCTGGCGATGGGATTCTCCCCGACCGTCGCATCGCCAAGGTTCGACGCTCGGCCACGCTCGATGATCTCATGTTGTGCGTGGACGAGGTCGAGACCCTGGGCACGTTCCTGGAACTGGAACGCATGGTGCCCGACGACGCATCTGGCGAGGATGTACAGGTCGAGCTGGCTGGCTTCGTCGCATCCCTGGACATTGAGGCCGAGCGCACCGAGGAGACCTACGACTCGCTGGTCCGCGCCGCGCTCACCTCAGCATGACCGCCCGGCACGTCGTTCGAGAATCGTGGACAGGAGGCCAGCGGCCACGGTCTCGGCCGGGTCGTCTGCCACCTCGTGATGCAGCACTGGCCAGCCTGCCTCGGCCAGCTCGCGGGCGACAGCGCGGTACAGGGCGGTCTCGGTGCCGCCGTCGTCGCGGTGGAAGCGGCTGTAGGTGCCACGTTGGTGGGCTCGCGCCCGTGACTGTGCCGGGTCGCCGGTCAGGATGACGGTCAGGTCGGGGGCGTCGGCGTGCCGGTTGAGCTGCCACAGGAACGATGGCTCCACGCTGTCGATGCGCTGCAAGACCAGGGACGTCGGCACGTAGCGGTCGCAGAGCACAACGCAGCCGGCCCGGAACGCTGGCCGCACCTCGCGCTCGAGATGCAGGTAGCGGTCGGTTGTCACCAGACACGCGAGCACCAGGCCGTGATAGTCGTCGGTGCTGTGCCTGGCCAGGTTGCCCAGGGTTGAGTCGGACGGCTCCTTCGTCGCCAACACAGACAGGCCGCGGTCGGTGAGATGTTGCGCGAGTAGCGCTGTGACCGTGGTCTTGCCGACGCCGCTTGGTCCTTCGATGGCGACGAAGAAGCCCCGACGCTCGCTCACGCCGCGCGAGTCCCGATTCGGCGGTACTGCTCGCGGGACAACTCGGTCAGCTGCTGCCGCACCTCCTGGACGGTGGCTTCGCCGAACTGAATATTGACGAAAAAGTTGAACTGGTCCCGACCGCGCATCGCTTCATCCACACCACCCTCGGTGAGGTCGACGGCCGTGTAGTCGAGGAGCTGCTTCGGCGCGTAGTTGCCGGTGGCGATAAGCCGTTGCCACTCCGGCGTGCCGGGATAGGGCCGGAACTCGAAGACGCTGGCGCGGAAACGACCCGGCTGCCGCTCGGTGATGTCCCACAGGTCGTAGACCAGGCGCACGGTGGCGTCCAGTTCCTCGCATGTCTCGGTGGGGAAGCCGAGGATGAAGTAGCCCTTGACGCTGATGCCGCGCTCGGTTAGCCGTCGCACGACCGAGCGAGTCATCTCTGGGGCGATCCGCTTGCCCATGTACTCCAGCAGCCGTTCGCTGCCGGACTCGATGCCGAGCGCGACCTCGCGGCAGCCGTTGCGCTGCAAC
>DATDHI010000051.1:0-3759 GCA_036521655.1 Pseudonocardiaceae bacterium
GACCGCGATGAGGCTAGCCTGGCCCGGCGGCTGCTGGGACTGCTGGGACCGGGCATGCTCGTCTTGCTGGATCGGGGATTTGACGCCAACGCCTTTTTCGCCGACATCACCGCCACCGGGGCGATGCTGCTGGCCCGCGCCAAGTCCACCCGCCGCCCACCGGTGCTGGCGCACCTGCCCGATGGCTCCTACCTCTCTGATCTCGGCGGGCTGGCCGTGCGGATCATCGAAGCCGAGCTGACGATGACCGGATCCGACGGCAGCAGGGTGCGCGAGGGCTACCGGCTGATCACCACCCTGCTCGATCCGCGCCGCTACCCAGCCCACGCGCTGGTCCAGCTCTACCACGAACGCTGGGGTGCGACGTGAGGTCGCACGAGTTGAGTGAGCACATCAGGGAGGTTCAGATGAGGATGTAGCTCCAGGTCAGTGTTCGATGGCCTGTCTCCAGCCTGACGTGCGTTGCCGGTAACGGTGGGGTGCGGAGCTCAGGTGGTCAAGCCCAAGAGTTCCCGTTCCATCCGGGGACCACAGGTGAAGAAGAAGACCGAAAGGGTGAATCGCGTGAACCTCCGTTGATGTCTCGTAATCGTGAGCCCCGCAGATGGGATGTCGTAGCGGGGGTTAGGACTGGCCGCTGGAATGCGGCAGGCGCTGCCCGGTAGACCCAACTCCGGTCAGAGAACACCGCCAGTCCCGGGGTATAGGAGGCACCCGACCCGGTCGTATCTCGCTCGTGTGGAACATGGCAATCCCGTTGAGGTCCGGTCGTAAGATTTGGCCGGTAGGCCGACCGCAAGGAAGGTTGAAATCCTCAGTGGGTACAGGATAGCTCAAGAAGCGAACGCCGGCGGCTGAAAGGCGACAGGAAAACGGGGAAACATGATCGGCTCCTCCGTTGGTCTTTTCCGTATAACTGGCCGGATACGGGCTATGCCCGGACCCGAAAGGGTGCTGACGTGGGCTAGGTGAGCCTGTGGAGCTCGATGATGACGACACCATTACCGAAGGGCAAGTTGGGCGCCATGACGACACTGACGGCGGTTTCGGCCGCCGATGGTGGCGGGGTGGTGAACGGACCGGAGGGCGAGATCCTCGACTGGGACGCCATTGACTGGCGGGCCATCGAGGAGAACGTACGGCGTTTGCGTCACAGGATCTTCACGGCGTCACGGGCTGGGGACTGCAAGAAGGTCCGCAATCTACAGAAGCTGATGCTGCGTTCCCGTGCCAACACGCTGGTCAGCGTGCGGCGGGTGACGCAGGTCAACGCTGGTCGTAAGACCCCTGGGATCGATGGCCAGGTGGCGCTGTTCCCCGAGGCCAGGGCTGAGTTGGCCGAGTGGATCCAGCGTGAATCCGGGCCGGGGAAGGCCCAGCCGGTCAAACGCGTGTATATCCCGAAGGCCGGTAATCGTGCGAAATTACGTCCACTCGGAATTCCCGTGCTGGTCGATCGCGTGCTGCAAGCACGGGTCGTCAACGCCCTGGAACCTGAGTGGGAGGCACGGTTCGAGCCGAGGTCATATGGATTTCGGCCCGGCCGGGGTTGCCAGGACGCGATATCAGCGATATTCCTGACGTTGTGTGGGAAGAATCCCCACCGACGGTGGGCGCTGGATGCGGATCTGGCCTCGGCGTTCGACAGAATCGACCACGACCAGCTCCTCTCCTCGCTCGGACTGTTCCCTGGAAGGGGACTGGTTCGGCAGTGGTTGACGGCGGGCGTGGTTGAAAGCGGGCGACTCGCCCCGACGGAAGAGGGAACTCCTCAAGGCGGGAATGTAAGCCCGTTGCTGATGAACGTGGCCCTACACGGGATGGAAGAGGCCGCTGGAGTCCGCTACCGCAAAATCGGCACACAAGCCACGGTGGTAGCAAAAGATGCTCCAATCGTGATCAGATATGCTGACGACCTTATCGCCTTGTGCCACTCCCGTGAACAAGCCGAGCAGGTCAAAGCACAGCTCGCCGCGTGGCTGACGCCTCGGGGTCTGGCTTTCAACGAGGACAAGACGCGCATCGTCCAGGTGGAAGATGAAGGCTTTGACTTCCTTGGGTTCCACGTCCGCCGATACGGCGGCAAGCTGCTGATCAAACCGAGCAAGGCGGCCGTGAGACGGATCCGGGAACGGCTCGCCACCGAGATGAAGGCCTTGCGCGGGGCCAACGCCGAGGCGGTGCTGCGCAAGATCAGCCCGATCGTGCGTGGGTGGACGGCCTACTACCGGACGGTGGTGTCCAGCAAGGTGTTCACCGGGCTGGACAATTACCTGTGGCAACTCACCTACAAGTGGGCCAAACACAGCCACCCGAACAAGTCGAAGCACTGGATCGTGTGCCGGTACTTCGACCAGTTCAACCCCTCCAGGCAGGACCGGTGGGTGTTCGGCGACCGCGACAGCGGTTTCCACCTACGCAAGTTCGCCTGGACAAAGATCATCCGGCACCAGATGGTCAGGGGCACATCGTCAATAGACGACCCAGCTCTGACCGAATACTGGACCCAACGGCGTCGCAAAGGACCGCCCCCGCCGATGGACACAGCCACCCTGCGCCTGCTGAGGGCGCAACACGGCCGATGTCCGCTCTGTGGAGACTTCCTCCTGCACGCCGAGCACGAGCCGCAAAGCCCACACGAATGGGAACAGTGGCTACGGGCTACCCACAAGGCGACAACCAAGCAGCACATCGTCGTCCATGCGGGCCCCGGCATGCCGGATGAGAGGCAACCCCGTCTCCTACACGCCCACTGCCAACGACGACAAACCGTCGCCGTAGACCGTGGCCCAGCACTACTTCTGCCGCCCGCGACCCATCAGGGCTTGCTTGAGCCGGATGCGGGGACGACCCGCCAGTCCGGTTCTGAGGGGGGATCGGCGGGGTAACCCGCCGGTCCTACCCGACAGATCGAGTCCGCCTACCTCGCCCCGCGCCACACCCTCCTGGATGGTCACGTCCTGCGCTCGGGTGACCAGCCAGGCCTCGAGCAGGAAATCTGGGCCCTGCTCACCCTCTACCAACTGCTGCGCATGGCCATGGTCACCGCAGTTGAGACCGCCCCGGGCACCGACCCCGACCGAGCCAGCTTCACCACCGCCCTGGAAACCGCGCGTGACCAGCTCACCGCCGCCCGCGGAGTCTGCCCCGACGGTCCCACTGACCCGCTCGGTGTCATCGACCGGGCCGTCCTGGCCACCCTGCTCCCCGACCGCCGTCCCCGCTACAGCGCCCGCAAGGTCAAATGCGCCACGTCGCGCTACCTCAACCGCGATGACAGCCGCCCCAGCTCTCCGACCACCATCACCGACATCGACATCGCCATCCGCACCCCTCCCCTCGACCTGGCTCCCAGGCCCCACCGCGACCCGAACATCTCCCGCACGCCGCAGCCGACGACCCGCAGGCACCGCGTCATGGCGATCATGAACGCCGACCCCCACCGCACCTGGACCGGCACCGAACTCGCCCAGCAGCTCCAGGTCAAGCCCCACAACCTCCTCACACAGCTAGCCGAGTGGGCCCGCCTCGGCTTCCTCACCCGCACCGGCGCCGGGACCTACGCACTCGACACGCCGCCATAGATCCTGGACAGCCCTTGCCCGCCGCTAACTCCGCGGCATTGCTCCGCGATGGCGCAAGCGCCACCCTTGACCCCGCCGCTAACCTTCTGAGCAGCGGTTATGTGGCCAGCCGCTTTTCACAGCACATGCTGGACTAGAAGCGCTGCTGGCGCTTATGTTGGTGGTGCCCCGCCGG
>DATDHI010000052.1:0-3712 GCA_036521655.1 Pseudonocardiaceae bacterium
TGACTGCTGTGACGATGGGCATGTCGGCCGAGCCGGCGGAGAGCTCGGATGAGCAGCTGGTTCGGCAGCTGGTCGACCGGGCGCGGGCCGAGGGCCTGAAGCTGACCGGAGAGGGTGGGCTGCTGGGGCGGTTGACCAAGGTGGTGGTCGAGTCCGCTCTGGAGGGTGAGATGGATGATTATCTTGGTTACGGCAAGCATGATCCGGTGGGCCGTAATGGTGGGAATTCGCGGAATGGGACACGGCCGAAGACGCTGGTTATCTTGAGCCGCTGAAATGATCATGGTTCTGGCCTGCGATGGTCCGATGAGGACAGTGTTGCCGACGCGGCCGTTAACAGGGGCCGGTGATCGCGGCGGATTTCTTCCTCGGCGTGTCGCCGGGGCTGCGGCGCATGTCAGCTGCCCGCTGTTCCCCGAGAGTCAGGGCGAGCGTCTCGCGGAGTTGTGCGTTCTCCGCCTCCAGGTGCCGGATGCGTTCGGTGGCGGACTCCAGCCGCCGCAGCAGCGAGGTCTCGGAGGCGCGTTGCCGGTGGGGAATCGGCGGGGCTGGCGCGGGTGGGCTTCGGCGGGTTCGAAGGCGCTCGACCTCGGCGCGAAGGTCTGGCTGGTTGTAGAGCCAGGAACGGGAGACACCGGCTTCTCTGAACTAAGAATGATCTTGGTCTTGTGAGGTCTGTGAGTGTCATGAGTTGGGCATGCCGAGGTCGACGGCGGTGGTGGGTGAGCGTCGGTCGATCTGGGCGAGCTTGTCGTTGGCTCCAGCGAGACTGATCTGGAGTCCTTCGACTTCACCGAGCCAGCCTTCGCGTTTGGCTTCGGCGATGCGTGTGACCAGGTTGTCTCGGATCTCGGTGATGCGTTGCCGTTGGGCGGGATCTGGCCAGTGCATGCTGCACCGCAGGCAGCTGTGCTCGTGGATACAGGGTGTGCCGAATGCACGCCCGCAGATTCCTGTGGACACCTTGCGGCGCTCGAAATGGCCGAGAAATTCCTGCCACTCGGCGTCGGTGGGAACGCGGTATTCCTCGGTGGGTCGCATGGCCCGCCGTCGGGCGAGGAACGCGAGGTGGGACTGGATGGATTCGTTGGGATAGACGGCCTTGTAGCCCATGGTGACGTTGATATCGCGGTGGCCGGCGATCACCTGCGCTATATGCGGCGGCAACCCGCTCATGATCGCGTCCGTGATGAATAATCTCCGGAAATCATGAGGTGTGAATCGTAGTGGCTCACCAGTTGACGGATCGGTCAGGCCAGCGCGGTCCAAAGCAGTGGCTAGTATGTCACGGACGACGTCCGCGCTGATCCTGCGGCGCTCTGCGCCGAATTGGCGCTGGAACAGCAATGGGGATGGTGGCAGCCACACACATTCCTGCGAATCGTAGGAGGCAATCAATGGGATCTTCCCCGAGCGATCACGGACCCGGTGGATGATCGCGCTGAGGACCTCAGCCAGCTCCGGTGAGACCACTAGGAGCCGCTCCTCATCAGTCTTGGACGGGAGGATCTGGAGCAGCGGCACGATCTCACCGGTGGTGGGTAGCCGATACTGGACGAAGCTGTGGTGGGACAGCTCCAGCAACTCCTCCACGCGAATGCCGGTGGCTCGCAGGACTTCAACGATCGCCCAGCCCCAGAAGGCGTGATCTTCTTCGAGTCCGAGGTCGCGTCGCTTGCCGGTACCGGGGTCGTCGGCCCAGACCTTGCCTGCGACGGTGCCATGGCGGGTGACGGAGCGGGTCAGTGTCTGCCCGGCCGCGGTGAATGGCTGCCCAGGTTGGGCGTGGTGGGCTGCTTGCAAGAGCGCTCCGGTGGCCTTGCGGTTTTCGTTGACGGCGCGCGCCAGCACCGGCAAGACGGGCAGCCGTTCTCGGGTGCGGGCATCCATCCGCGATTTGCGCTGCCGGCGGAGCTTGCGCCGGTTGACCTCTTGTTCCTTGATGGGACAGGGGACCGCCCATTGTGCCCAGCGTCCTGGGTCGTCGACGGCCCACTGGGCTAAGTCCAGGTAGAACGCTCGCACCGGGATTAGGCACTCCCGATAGTTCAGCCGAGGGACGTCGACAGTGACCTTCTCCCCAGCCGTTGTGCTGATTGTCTTCGGTTTGGTGCGCAGCCGTTGTTTCCAGGCGGCGGCGACCTCATCGGGCAGGCGCAGGCTGTCGATACCCGGATGATGGATCTCCAGGTCTCGCCAGAACCGCGACCCCAGCGTGCACGCGAGGGTTTCCATGCTGGAGTAGTCCAGCGAGGGCTGACGTTCCCGCAGATAGTCCACCAACACATCCCGGACCGGGCGGCAGACCAGGCGGTATCGGTCGATCAATTCCTCGGGTGTGCGCGGACCAGCGGCGCCGCGGATCTCCCGCAGCGTGGCCGGCGCGTCCGAGTCGAAGACGCCCATGGCCCGCACAAGCCGGTAAAACACCGCGGCGTCACCGGACACCGTGGCGAGCGTGCCGATCTCGACGTCCAGCAACTCCAGAACATCCCCGACAGTAACGTCAGCTAGCAGGCCGCCCTTGGCCGCGAGGATCTCCGCAGCGCGATAGAGGGTGTGGCTGCCCGCCACCGAGCACACATGAGGATCCGTCTCGCACAAGGCCCGCAGCCGAGCGAACCCGTCAGGATCACGAGTGCGGACCAGGTGACGCACGAGGCCGCCTGGCCCGGTCGCTTTGGCCACCAGCCAGCCCAGCGCAGGGCGCACGAGATCGGCGCTGATCGCCACCAACAGCGCCGAGGCCAGTGCGTCTAGCCGCCATTCGGCGGCCAGGCCGTGCGCGTGCAGCCATCGGGCCGGGATCTTCCGCCAGGCGGCGCCCGCGGAATCGGCTCCGCTGGCCAGCCAGCGCTGCTGCCAGGTCCGGCCCGGCTGGGCCTCCAGCCAGTCCAGCAGAAAAGACAGCCCCCTGAGGCGGATCTTCTGGGTATGGGCGTTGTTCACCACAAAAGGCGCACTGGTCAACCGGACCCACACCTCGTCGCGGCTTTGATCGGTGGCCGGCCAGTTCGCGGGTAAAGATCGGGCCGGGTAACGCGCTCGCGCGGTCTCACGTCCTGTTGGCGGTGTCCGCGGCAGCAGGACCATCGCCTCGCTGACCGAGGTGGTCACGACACGCCGTTGTGAAACAACACGTCCAGCGTCTCTGGCCGGTACCCAGGCGCCAAAGCCGGGCCGACCCGCTCAACCGCCTGCCGGGTCTGCTCGGCATGATGAGCCAGCACCCGCCGGATCACGTCCTCCTTGCGGGGCGTCAGGTAAATCTGAGTCGTGGTCAACCGAGCATGACCAAGGACGAATTGGACATCAGTAAGTGGCAAAGTCGGGTCCTCGGCCATCCGGTAAGCCGCCGTATGCCGCAAGGCGTGCAAGGTCACCGACGTACCGGCCTGCTGATTGACCCGCTCGAACATGCGGTGCACGGCGTGATAGGTCAGCGGCCGGGCAGGGCGTCGCAGCGTCCACCACAGCGGCTGCCGCCGTCCTTTCGGGATCAGATCAGCCATCTCCACCTGGTAAAGCCGCAACCACACGAACGCGTCTGTGGAGGCCGGCAGCTCCTGCAACTCACCGGTCCCCTTCCGGACCGCCGTGATCAACTGCCGTCCCGGGTCCACCCCGGCCAGCGTGGTCGACAGCAACTCCGACGCCCGCGCTCCAGTTGACACGTAGAAAGCGACCAGCGCCCGGTCACGATGCGACGGCA
>DATDHI010000053.1:0-4730 GCA_036521655.1 Pseudonocardiaceae bacterium
GAGGCGACCACTAAGACTGGGAAAACGGGCTCGCGAGGCCGGCTAGGCGAGGAGAAACCCCCGGTTAGGAGCCCTCCCGGAGGACGACTTGCTGGCCCTCCCGGAGGCCGGAGATGACCTGAGTGCGGTCGTCTCCGATCAGACCGGCCTGGAATCTGACCGGCTGTTGCATGCCATCGGCGTCGATGATGGTGACACCGCTCTGGTCGCCTCGTTTGCGGACCGCCGAGTTGGGGACCGTGAGGACGTCATCGACCTCGTTGGTCACCACACGGGCTTGAGCGGTTTGACCATCTTTCATTCGAGGGTCAGTTTCATTGAGGACGACAGTGACGTAGTAGTTGGTGACGCTGGAGATGCTGGTGCCGGAGGGCGACACCGAGAGCACAGTGCCTGCGCGAGTCAGGTCTGGGACGGCGTCGAAAGTGACATTGACCTTCTGGTTGGGGGCCACCTTCGCCGCGTCGGACTCCTCGAACGGGACGACCACCTGGAAAGTATTCACGTCGCTGAGAACCATGAACTGCACGCCCCCAGGACGCTGGGCACCCCCACTGGGACTCGAGGCGAGACTATTGCTCACCGCAGTCCCGGTAACCCCGGGGATGGGCGCGGTAGCTCCCGGAGCCAGCGGAGTGATGCCGTTGCTGGATTGGAGGAACTCCCCCACCGCGCCATTAATCGCCGACACGGTACCCGCGACCGGCGCGCGCAGCACGGTATTGTCGACATCCCGCTGGGCCAGTGCTACCGCGGTCTGGACGCTGGCCACCAGAGCGGCCTGCTGATCGATGTTGAACGGCCGGTCCGAACCCGCTGCGTCGAGGGTGTTCTGTGCGGACACCACGCCCTGACGGGCATTCTCGATCGACACCTGCCCGGAGGCACGGTCCACGTTCAGCTTCTGCTGGGCTGCTTCCACCGCCGTCTTATCCGTAATCAGCTGGCGGCGGGCATTGCTGACCGCGGTCTGATCCATGGGGATCCGGTTACAGGCGGGGTTGCCGACCGCGCTGCCCGGCGGACCGTTGGCGCCGGCGCTCACCGGGCCCACCCTCGCGGGGTTATCCACACCTGCCTCAACCGGCCCTACCCCGACCGACGAGTTACTCCCGCCGGGACTGGGTGAGCCGGTACTGCCGGTACCAGGCGGCGGTGGGGTATAGGGGACACCGCCGGTCGCGGCGCAGGAGGCCTGATCGGCACGAAGCTGCTCCTGGGCTTTGTCCAGTAAGTAGGTGTCGAAGTCCACCACCTTCTGCGCGCGGTCGACAGCGGAAGCGTCGGCCGTCAGCTGGGTATCGACCAGGTTTTGCGTCGCGGACAGGATCTCGTTCGCCTGAGCCAGGGTGGCCCGGGCGCCTTCAACGGTCGTGGCATTCACGATCCGGTCCAGCACGGCCTGCTGGCTCGCCAACTGCGCCTGCTGCTGTGCCAAGGCCTGCTGGAATGGGAAATCATCGATCCTGGCCAGCACCTGGCCTGCGCTCACCCGATCCCCGACCTTGACCCCCACCTCCTTGAGCTGCCCGCCCTTGGGGAAGCCCACGTTCTGCTCGGTGATGGCGGTCAACGCACCTGACGCCGACACCTTGGTCACCACCGTGCTCCGCTCAACCCGCCCCGTCGGTGGCGGCGCCGGCTCGCTGCCGCATCCCACCGCCGCGCCCAGCGCCGCGATCAGCCCGACCGTCACCAGCACGCGGGCACGGGACAGGCGGGCCATTGGCCGCGTCGTCGGGTTGGTCAGGATCGTTGCCACTGCTATGAGCCCCCTGTCTTCGCGTTCCCCTCTGTCAACGCCCGAGGAGGCGGTGAGTTACGGAGCATCACGCGGAGTTACAGGGTTTCGTGCCGGTGCGGCGCAGCTGGCGTCTTTACTGGTATCTGAGGGCTTCGATCGGTCGTAGCCGAGCGGCGCGGTACGCTGGATAGCCGCCCGCAATGAGCCCGATCACGAGGCTGATGGTGAACGAGACCACGATCGAGGGGATGGTGACCGCGGGGGCGAACGAGGCGAACGTGGGTCCCAGCGCGGGCGCAATGGCAGCGCCGAGTATCGAGAGCGCGACCCCGGCGATTACGCCGACGACCCCGCCGAGTCCTGCCAGCACGGTGGACTCGATGAGGAACTGTTCGAGGATAGCGCGGCGAGTGGCGCCGATCGATTTGCGGATTCCGATCTCGCGAGTTCGTTCGGTGACCGAGACCAGCATGATGTTAAGGACTCCGATAGCGCCGACGACGAGCGAGATCGCGGCGACGGCGGCGGTGAACAGAGTAAGGACGTGCAGGACCTGGTTGAAGGTGTCAAGCCTACTGCGCAGGGATTGGACCTCGAAGTCCCTCTTCGCGGTGTCCTTGATCCGGTGCCGGTCGGTGAGGATGCGGAGCACCTCATCCTGAGCTGCCGGTACGGCGGCCGCCTGGGTGGCTTGCACGATGATCTGGTTGACCTTGTCGCCGCCGCCGAAGATGTAGCGGCGCGCGGTGTTCAGCGGCATGACCGCGGCGCTGTCGCCGGGCTCACCGACGGACTGCATCACTCCGATGACTCGGAAGCTCTGGTGGTTGATCCGGACTGTGTGGTTCAGGCCGGCCGCGGGGTCAGACCCAAAGAGATAGGTCGCCACGCTGGGCCCCAGCACCACTACTCTGGCCGTGGAGTGCACCTGGGCCTCGTCGAAGAACGATCCCGCCGCCATGTCCTGGTTGTTTACCTCGAGCCAGCGTTCGGTGGAGCCGACGACGGACGCGCGAAACCGGTAGCTCTCGGTCTCGGTCAGCGCTTTGCCGGTCGTGGCAGGGATCACCGCGGCGATCTGGCCGGCCAGTTCCGGACTCTGCAGCGCCGCGACGTCGGCGTCGATCAGATCCTTCGGAGCGGAGCCCCCAGGAACGTTGCCGACCGACGGCACGATGGTGATGAGGTTGGCCAGCGGTTGGATGCGCTCGTTGACCGAGGTCTGTACCCCGTTGCCGAGTGCGACCAGCAGGATCACCGCCGCGACCCCGATGATGATGCCGAGCATGGTCAGCGCGGAACGCAACCGGTTGGCGCGCAACCCGCGCAATGCGATGCGGAATGCCTCCTGCAGGCTCACGCGCTGATCTCCGTCCGGTTCCGCTGCACCTGGTCGCTCACGATGCGCCCGTCGCGCAGCCGCACGACCCGCTTGGCGAACCGGCCGATGTCCTCTTCGTGCGTGATGATCACGACCGTCCGACCGGCATCATTGAGCCCGCCGAGCACCTTCATGATCTCCACGCCCGAGGCGGTGTCGAGGTTGCCGGTGGGCTCGTCGGCAAGCAGCATGGTGGGATCGTTGATCAGGGCACGGGCGATCGCCACCCGCTGTTGCTGACCGCCGGACAGCTCGTTGGGCAGGTGTTTCTGGCGGTCTCCCAGCCCGACCATGTCCAGCGCGCGCCGGGCTTGGGCGCGGCGCTCCCGCACCCCGGCATAAACCAGAGGCAGCTCGACGTTGCGGACCGCATTGGTGCGAGGGATCAGGTTGAACGACTGGAACACGAACCCGATCTTGCGGCTGCGGATCTTGGCCAGCCGGTTGTCGGACAGCCGGCTGACGTCAAGGCCGTCGAGCAGGTAGCGCCCGCCGGTGGGGACATCCAGACAGCCCAGAATGTTCATGAGCGTGGTCTTGCCCGATCCGGACGGGCCCATGATCGCGACCAGGTCGCCGTCGTCGATGACCAGGTCGACGGCGTCGAGCGCCCGCACCTCCACCGACCCCATCCGGTACACCTTGCTGACGTCCTCAAGCTGGATCATCCCAGTCCTTCCATCTGACCCTCGCTAGCACGTCGGTTGGCCGGGTGGGCGAGCCGTGTTGACGCCCGCCCGGCCGGCGGGACGCTCTCCCCTTGTTCGTCACGCTCGGGTCAGGTCGGATGGCTCGTTGACGGTGATGGCTGCGGAGAAGCGGTGGGGCGGCCACGGTCTGGTGGCCGGCAGAGCACCACCCTTCCGGGCCCGACCTCGGGGGTGGGGCGTTCCCTCCGGACGAGATCTACCTCGACGCTACCCCGTCGGGCACGTCACGCAAAGTACTGAAACACCCGCGATCGCGTGACGAATTCACACCTGCGCCGAGTGTAGGAGTGGGCCACTCCACCTCGGGCCGCTGGAAGCGCCTGCAGCAAAGTCTTCCGCCTGCTACCTCGCCGAGCCGCTGCAACCGCTCGCTGGTCAGTCGGTCCGCCTTATAAAGCGTGAGCAGGGAGGATAGGTCGGCAGCGGTCAGTTTCACCGTGCCGGTCTCGACCTTGCTGACCTTGGCGCGGTACCAGCCGAGCGCAGCAGCGGCATCCTCGGTGCCGATCTTGACCGCTTCGCGGAAGGCCCCGCAGCTCGCCACCGAGCATGATGCGCTGGACCACGGTCCCGGATCTAGCTCGGCCACGTGGGCGAGTCTGCCGCACCCCCACTTCCTCGCCACGCCATACCTCCCATCGATGGGAAGCGCGAGCGCCGCGGAACAGGTGCGCTATGCGGGCGGCTCATTGCAGGTGGGGAGCGACTCAAAAGCCGTTGTCGTCTGGTAGCGGGGGCAGAATTCGAACCTGCGACCTCTGGATTATGAGGTGAAGGGAACCCGTCCCACACTTCCATCGAGTCCTGCCGCATTCTGCTTGGCCAGGGTGGACCGTCCCTGGCGTCCCACGCCGTCCAGCTTGGCTCGCCGCTGTCCACGGCGTCCTTAACCGTT
>DATDHI010000054.1:0-15256 GCA_036521655.1 Pseudonocardiaceae bacterium
TCAGGTCTCTATCAGCGGTCGTTGGCGCCCTCCAACCACGGTGACAACACCCCCCAGATCATGGACAACAGGGGCAACAAGTCATGCCGTGGCCGGTGGCCTGCAACCCCTATCCGGGGCTGATCAAGAAGGTAACGGGGCTCCGGGGCGAGCGTTGTTCGTGGTTGCGGCGGCGGGCACGGTGGCCTGGTGGCGCTATGGCTGGTCTCCCGCACGACTGGGCTGCCCGTCGGGCCCGACTCCGGAACCCCGGAGCACCTCGGCGTGGCCGACCGGCCTCGTCACCGCGTCAGGACCCTAGCCCCCGGGCCGCGCGAACCCGCCAAGTGGAACCTAGTGCACGTTCCCGGTGCCCGCGAACCCGCCAAGTGGAACCTTTTGCACGTTCCTGGGGCCTGCGGGGCCTACGCTCACGAAGATGATTACCGCCGTACACACGCTCGTCTACGCCGACGACGCCGAGGCTGCACGCGCGTTCTTCCGCGATGTCCTCGGCTGGCCGCACATCGACGCCCGTGGAGGGTGGCTCATCTTCAAGACCGGACCGTCCGAGCTCGGGGTACACCCGACCTCGAACAACGAAGGCGGTCAGAGCTGGTCGACGAACCAGCACCACGAAATCGCGCTCATGTGCGACGACGTCGAAAAAACCGTCGCCGAGCTTAAGGCCAGGGGAGCGGAATTCACCCACGACATCAGGGACGACAGCTTCGGGCTCACGACCAAGCTGAAGGTTCCGGGCGCCGGCGAGATGCTGCTTTACCAGCCAAAACACCCGCAAGCGCACGACCTCTGACCCGACGACACCTCACCGCGACCGTGCCCGGCGTGACGTGACAAGGCAGTCGGCACAGGCGCTCCCAGGAGGCAGGCCCTAACAGTCTCAGCAGGCCATAAGCCGACGCGCAGGACCAGCCAGACCGGCAGTGATCCGCCCGCCTCGACCAGTCGGGCGGCGCGGCTGAGGTGAGCCCAATCGGGCAACGAGCTGGCCACCTGACGCATCACAGCATTCGATAACTAACACTTTGACTTCTAATGATATGTCATCTATGGTTCGTGCAGACGACGAAGGAGGACTGTTGATGACCACCACCGGCACCTCGACCAACGCCTCGCCCCACGGCGCCACTGGCGGACGGCCGAACCGAACCCAGGGCGGTCCGCCACTGGCGCTGCTGGCCGGGCTTTCCCTGCTGTTGCTGTTCGCCGGGCTCGCAGTGAGCGCGGCGCTGGGCGGGGTCATCCCGTCGCCGTTCGCGGACCCGTCGGTGATCGGCGCCTACTTCGCCGGGGAGCCGGACGCGGTCCGCGCGAGCGCGGTGTTGCTGTTCGCCTCGGCGGTTCCGTTGGCATTGTTCGCCGCGACTGTCAGCTCCCGGTTGCGCGCCCTCGGGGTCACCGCACCCGGTGCCACGATCGCGCTGGCCGGCGGGATGCTCAGCGCCGGCATGCTCTCCGGCTCCGCGTTACTGGGGTGGGTGCTGTCCCGCCCCGCGGTACGCGTCGAACCAGCGCAGGTGCGCGCCCTGCACGATCTGTCCTTCCTGACCGGCGGGGTAGCCCATGTCGTGTTCCTCGGACTACTGATCGCAGGGACCGCAGTACCGGGGCTGCTGCTGGGGCTGCTGCCACGACCGGTCGCTATCGCCGGGCTGGTCATCGCGGCCCTCGCGGAGCTGGCCACCGTGGCGCTGATCTGGGACCAGGCCGCCGTGCTGCTGCCGATCGCGCGGTTCCCTGGGCTGCTCTGGCTGACCGTGGCCAGTTTCCTGCTGACCCGCACCCGCCCGCGCCGCACCGACACCGTTGCGTCCACCACCGGCTGACGTCGGCACGCCCGTCCCGGCCACCGAAGGGAGCCGACAGATCGAGGACACCGTCACCGGCAGCGACCTGGCCTGGACGCTGCTGCGGCCCGGCCGGTTCATGTCCAACGCCCTGCAATGGGCCCCGCAGATCCGTGCCGGCAACGACGTGCAGATCCCGTTCGCCGCGCGTCCAGCAGCCTCCATCGACCCCGCCGACATCGCCGCCGTCGCCGCCGCGGCGCTCACCAGCGAGCGGCACTACCACCGCGCCTACCAGCTGTCGGGACCCGAAACACGCACCCCCCTCGAAGAACTCGCCGTGCTCGCCGAGCTCCTGCGCCAGCCGCTGCGCGCGATCGAGCCACCACTGAATGCGGTCCGCGCCGGGATGGCCCGCGGCGGCGTCCCCGACACCGTCATCGACGCAATCATCGCCCGCACCTGCGACACCGACGAAGGCACCGAGGTACCCGCAGTCACCGACATCCTCGGCCGCCCACCAGGCACGTTCGCCCACTGGGCCGCCAACCACCTCCACCACTTCACCCACTGAACAGGAGACCACCATGACCACCACAGGCCAGATTCACGAGCTCGGCCGCCGCTAGACCGAGGCCGAGCAGCGCGGTGACGTCGCCACGCTCGACGAGATCAGTACCGAGGACTTCACCCTCGTTGGACCGGTCGGGTTCGTGCTCGACCGCCGGCAATGGCTGCACCGCTACCGCACCGGCGATTTGATCACCCACTCCCTGGTGTGGGACGAGGTGACCGTGCGCGACTACGGCGACACTGCCGTCGCGGTCGGTGTGCACACCCAACAGGCCAGCTACCAGGGCAACCCGGTCGACGGCCGATTCCGCGCCACCCACATCGCCGTCCGGAACGACGGCCGGTGGCTGCTCGCCGGCATCCACCTCAGCCCCATCGGCGGCCCGCCCCCCTTCGCCCCTCCCAAACCGAGTTCACGACGCGGACCGCTCCCCGGTAGGGAGGTCACAGCACCGGTTCGGCGGCGACCTCCGGGGCCGCGGCCTGCTCCGGGATCTTCGCGGCCACCGGTGCCGGCGCATGCTCGTCGGGCATCTCAGCGGGTGCCGGCGTGCTGCCGACGGAGAACGCCAGGCAAACCACCCCGGCGAAGAGATAGCCCAGTGCAATGCCAGGACTGGCCGCCCAGGCCACCTGCTCGCCGTGGATCAGGCCGATGAACGACAGCGCCGCCCCGGCCGCGCAGTACCCGGCCGCCCAGTAGTAGCGTTTGTCGATCAAGAATGTGACGATCGCGCCGAGCACCATGCCGGCCAGGATCGCACCGCCGCCGAGGCTCTTCAGGCCGTCGTAGACAACCCCCGCCTTGGCCAGCGCGTCGGTACCGACCTTGGTCGCGCTGGTACCGGCCGCGATGAGCGCGTTGTCGATCTGGCCGGTCGCCCACGCAGCCACGTTGGGAATGATCGCCATGACCACGGCGACCGCATGCGCTTTGGGCACCGAGACGAACGCCTGCGCGCCGATCAGCAGCCCGATGTAGAGCAGGATCGGCACGATGGCCGGGAGCGGGATCAGCGCGCCGAGGATCCCGAACAGCCCCAGGAAGCACATCAGCGCGATCACCACGCCGGAGGCCAGCGAGTACGTGGTGCGGCCGCCGGCCTCCTTCCAGCCGGGGTGGCCGATGTAGACGGCAGGCGGGAACGGGCTGCCCAGTGCCGAGCCGACCACCGCGCCGGTGCCGTCGGCGAGCAGCACGCTGCGCAGGTTATAGCTGTCCCCGGCGACCGCCGCGCTCTCCACGTTGGTCATGCCCTCGCAGAAGTTGTAGATACCCAGCGGGATCGCGGTCGCCAGCAGCGGCGCGACCGCCGACAGGCCGTGGATCAGCCGACTGATGTTGAAGGTCGGCAGGCTGATAGCGATGTCCTTGGCCGCGGTGACGACGTCCGGTGCGGACATGTAACCGCCGATCCAGCCGATCGCGGTGCCGACCAGCAGCGCGGCCAGCCCGATGGGGATGTTGCCGGGGAGCTTGCGGCCGGTGAAGAAGCCGATCACGATGATCGTGAACACCGGCAGGGCGATCCACAGGGCCTGCCACATCTGCGCTGCCGGGCGCATCGAGATGAACGCGATCGAGATGCCGGCCAGCGTTCCGAGCAGCGCTGCCCGCGGGGTGAAGCGGCGGATGTAGGGACCCACGAACGCGCCGATCAACACGATCAGCCCGATGATGAACGACCAGGCCAAGCCGGCCTCCCAGGCCCGGATCGGGTCCTTCGTGCTCAGGTAGGTGGGCAACATGATCACGAAGGTCACGATGAACATGTGCGGCACGCTCGGGCCGTAGGGCATCGCACAGACGTCGCTGCGGTTCTCCCGGCGGGCCAGCCGGCGCGCCAGGAAGGTGTAGTACCCGTTGCCGATCAACAGCTGGATCCCGAGAGCGGGCAGGATGATCCCGAAAACGTCGCCCTTGGGAATCTGTACGACCGCGATGCACAGCGTGGCAAGGACCAGGACGTTGACCAGCACGTTGAAGCCGAGGCCGAAGGCCGCATTGAGGTCACCGCTGACCCACCAGGACAGTCGGTGCTTAGCCTGGGTAGTCATTGACGATCAACTCCGTTTCGCCGCCGGTGGCCGCGCCAGTCGCGGCCGGGCTGAGTTCGTTCAGCGCGTCGAGGTAGGCCGCCGACGTGGCGACCCAGCCGAAGATGCCGCCCTGTGCGGTGATCATTGCCAGCCCGGCCTGCTGGAACTCCGGGAAGTAGGAGCCCACGCAGTCGGCGAGCACCAGGCACTCGTAGCCGCGGTCGTTGGCCTCCCGGACCGTCGTGTGCACGCACACCTCGGTGGTGACGCCGGTGACGACCAGGCTGGTGATGCCGGCGGACTGGAGCAGTTGGTGCAGGTCGGTGGCGTAGAACGAGCCCTTGCCCGGCTTGTCGATCACGACCTCGCCGTCCCGCGGAGCGAGCTCGTCGACGATGTCGTGGCCGTACTCGCCGCGAACCAGGATCCGGCCCCGGGGCCCGACGTCGCCGATCCGCAAGGCCGGATTGCCGCGGTTGAGCTTGGCCGGCGGGCAGTCGGTCAGGTCGGGGCGGTGGCCCTCGCGGGTGTGGATGACGGTCATCCCGGCCGCCCGGGTCGCCGCCAGCACGTGTTGCAGCGGCGGGATCACCGCTTGCAGCAGGCTGACGTCGTTGCCCAAGGTCTCCCCGAAACCTCCAGGCTCGACGAAGTCGCGCTGCATGTCGATGAGCAGCAGCGCGGTGCGCGCGGGGTCGAAGGTGAACGGGCCGGGATCGGCGGGCACGGTGATCTGGTCAACTGGCATGGTGATCTCCCGTGGTGGTGGCGGCCAGCACCGCCTCGGACGTGGCCACACAGCCGAAGACCCCGCCCTGCATGGTCACCATCCGCAGCGCCGCGGTGTGGTTGCCCAGCTCGGTGGCCCCGGTGCAATCGGAGAGGACCAGGCACTCGTAGCCCCGGTCGTTGGCTTCGCGCATGGTGGTGTGCACGCAGACGTCGGTGGTGATCCCGGTCAGCACGATGTGGGTGATGCCTTGGGTGCGCAGCACCAGGTCGAGCTGGGTGGCGTAGAACGCGCCCTTGCCCGGCTTGTCGATCAGGATCTCCCCCGGCAGCGGCGCTACCTCGGGCACGATCTCCCAGCCCGGCTCGCCGCGGACCAGGATCCGGCCCTGCGGCCCGGGACCGCCGATCTCGGCGCCGATCTGCGCGGAGCGCCAGCGCTTGTTGGCGGGCAGGTCGGACAGGTCGGGGGAGTGGCCTTCCCTGGTGTGGATCACCAGCATGCCGATGTCCCTGGCGTGGGCCAGTATCCGCGCTGCCCCGGGCAGGCCGGCTCGGGTCAGCCCGAGGTCATAGCCCATCTGGTCGACGTAGCCGCCGGGGCCGCAAAAATCGACCTGCCAGTCGATGCAGATCAGCGCGGCACGGTCGGCCGGCACGGTGCCGTCGTAGGGCCACGGGTAGGGGTCGGCGGCGACCGGGCCCAGTGTGGCTAGGCGGGTGAGGGTGCGTGTCATGTCCTGCTCCTACTCGTCAGCTGGGTTGCGACGGACAGCAGCAGTGGCTCGGAGAACGCCGGGCCGATCAACGTGATGCTGGCCGGTCGCCCGTCTGCGGTCTGCCCGGTCGGCACGGTGAGTGCCGCGAGGTCGAGCAGGTTGACGAATTGGGTATATCGACCGAGCACCGTGTTGCGCCGTACCGGCTCCTCGGCAATCTCGGCCACGGTGAACGTGGTCGGCACGGTCGGCATGATCAGCAGATCGGCGCGCTGCCAAAGCTGCGCGGTCCACCGTTGTAGCTCCTTGAGGCGGTGCCAGGCCCGGAAGGTGGCCACTGCGTCGAACTTCCTGCCGCCCTCGATCAGCTGCCGGGTGATCGGCAGCACGTCCTCGGGATGCTCGGCGAAGAACTCCGCCAGCTCGGCCAGCCGCTCAGCGAGCCACGGTCCGTGGTAAAGCAGCTCGCCCGCCTCGAGCAGCGGGGCGATCGTGGTCGGCGTGATCCCGCCAGCGTGGCCCTCGACCCGGGCCGCGGCGGCGTGGAAGGCGTCTCGCATCGCGTCGTCGCCGTCGAAGTCCAGTTCTGTCGCGGCTGGCGCCGCGGCTCGTGAGTGGGAAACAGTGTTATGGCACTGTTTCCCACTCACGAGCCGTGACCAGGGGTCGCCGGGGTCGGGGCCGCTGGTCACGGCAAACACCGTCGAAGCGTCCCCGACTTCGGTGGTGAAGATGCTCACGCAGTCCAGTGACCGGCAGGCCGGCACCACACCTGCAGCGCTGATCAGGCATCGGGTCGGCTTGCAGCCGACGATCCCGTTCATGGCGGCTGGCACCCGTCCGGATCCGGCGGTGTCGGTACCCAGCGCGAAGGAGACCAGGCCGGCGGCCACCGCGACGGCCGAGCCCGAACTCGAACCCCCGGAGATCAGGCCGCCACCGAACACACTCTCGCAGGCGCCGTAGGGCGAGCGGGTGCCGGTCAGCCCGGTGGCGAACTGGTCCATGTTGGTCTTGCCGATCACGATGGCGCCGGCATCGACCAGCCGCTGCACGCTGGCGGCGTTGCGGGTCGGCTGGTAGCTGAATGCCGGGCACGCCGCCGTGGTGGCCAGCCCGGCCACGTCGATGTTGTCCTTCACCGCGCACGGGACCCCGAACAGGGGCATTCCCGCTGTCCCGCGCTCACGTTGGATCCGGTCCAGGTCCGCGGCCCTGTGGCGCAGCTCGGGGTCGGGCCAGCGGGAGATCCAGACCGCGTCCTCGCCGCGGGCCGCGATCCGCTCCAGGACGAGATCGACGATCTGCGACGGCAGCAGCTGCTCCGTTGCGTAGGCGGCCTGTAGCTCCCGAACCCCAATCGAGTGATTCGGCGTCATGATCGGGTGAACTGCAACGCGGCGCACTTTGTCGATTGTCGACCGAATGATGTCGTTCGATGGTCGGGTTTGTTACGTCGGTGTTGCGTGTCCAAATGCGGGCAGCGTGGGGGTGAGGTGCAGCGGTCAGCAGTGGTCAGGGGAGGTAGGAGCGGGCGCCGTGGTCGCTGAGCGTGGCCAGGACCGCGTCGACATCGCCGCCCGCCACGGCGTCAAACAGCCGCTGGTGCCGCCGGACGCCGTCCTGCGGGGTCCCCACCTGGGCCTCCCGACGCAGGTTGGCGGCCATGTACAGCTGCAGCTTGAAGATGACCGGCTCGTAGACCAGCAGCAGGTGGCGATGGCCCGCCATGGCCACCAGCGCGACGTGGAACTGGCGGTGTGCCTTGGCCTGCTCCAGCGCGGCACCGGTGGCCGCGGCCTGCCGCATCGCGTCGAGCTGGTTGGCCAGCTCCACGAGCGCCATCGGGTCGGGCACCGGCGGAGCGGCCTGCACGGCGAAGCGTTCCAGCACGTCTCGGAGGCTGAACAGCTCGTCGACGTCCTGCGGCGACAGCTCGGTCACCCGCACCCCGCGTCGCGGCAGGTGCTCGACCAACCCCTGCTGGCCCAGCAGCCGCAGCGCCTCCCGAAGCGGCGCCCTGCTGGTGCCGAACCGCCGGGTGAGTTGTTCCTCGATCAGCCGTTCACCGGGTACCAGCGCGCCGCTGAGGATCTCACTGCGTAGCCGTTGAACCGCGAGTTCGACCAGGCTGGCCGGCGCCAGGGCGTCGTTCGCGACGAGCTCGGGCTGAGCTGGCACTGCGGCCTCCCTCGTCGCGGCGGGCACATCGCCCGGCCTCTACAGTGCCAGACATCGTGAGCTGCATCGCGCCGTGCGCCGCTATCAGGCGTGGAGCGTCAATCAGTGATGAGAGCTTCGACCTCGATCTCCAGTTTCCAACGCGGATCGAGCAGCCCGGCCACGATGACCATGGTGGCCGCCGGGCGGACCTCGGCGAATAGTTCCCCGTGCACTGCGCTGACTGGGTCGGCGACGCTGGGGTCGACGAGGAACATCCGGGTCCGGACAATGTCGGTCAGCGCGGCGCCGGCATCGGCGAGCGCCTCGGCGATGATCTCGAAGCAGCGTCGAGCTTGGGCGGAGGCGTCGTCGGGGCAGGCGCCGTCCGGCCACACCGGGCCTGTTCCCGATACCAGCACGCGCCGGCCTACTCGTACCGCGCGCGAGAAACCGATGGTCGTCTCGAACGGTGAGCCGGACGCGATCAACTGTCGTGAGGCCGCGGTTTCTGACGACATCGGCTCTCCTCTTGGTGAGTTGGCAGCCGGCTGGACCGCTAAAAGGTTCCACTTGGCGGCTTGCGGGCGCCCCCGTGCGGTGAACTATTGTGATCGTAGCTGTGGGCGTGCGAAGCTATAAGGAGTCAACCCATGATCTTCGTCGTGGTCAAGTTCACCGTCCGTCCCGACCGGAGCGAAGACTGGCCGGCGTTCGTCGACGACTTCACCCGGGCCACCCGCCAGGAACCGGGAAACATCTTCTTCGAATGGTCCAGGAGCGTTGACACGCCCAACCAGTTCATCTTGATCGAGGCGTTCGAGTCCCGCGAGGCGGGCGAGGCACACGTGAACTCCGACCACTTCAAGGCAGCTATGGTCCGAATTCCCGAGGCGATCTCGAAGACGCCGGAGATCGTCAATGTCGAGGTGCCGGGCGACGGGTGGGCGCAGATGGCAGAACTTGCACCGGCCCGCGGCCAGTAGGTCTTCAGCTACGCCGTGTCCCCCTCGTCGAGTGGCAGGTTCCGGTGCTCTCGTCGCTGCCGCACTTCCACATGCATCTCGACCGGAGTTCGCTCCAATACGGCATCAACGAGCGTCGCCAGGAATCGTGCCACACTTAAATCATCGGGCACGGCGTCATGACACAGGCGGACGCCGGCCCTGGGGTCGACGTCGCTCCACTCCGCGACGAGGAGGCAGGTTCCATCGTAGACGTCCGCTTCCGCCCTGAGTTTCCGCAGCATGTCCATCGCACGCTCTACGGTGCCGGGCTCCTTGAGCGCGGTTGAACGCAGGACGAACAGGAAGCCCATCGCGACAAGAGGGTAACGGCCCCTGAGGTTCTTGGCGTCCCCGTAGGCTTCCTCGAACCGGTTGGCAAGATTCTTGCGAAATGATGCGACCATCGTCTTCGTCGATACAAGCAATTCGGCCCCGCGGGACCACTGTGCGATCAGCACGTCGACCTGTTTGACGTAGGCCCGCCCTAGAATGCGGGCGTCCGATGGCGCGACTGCCCGGTTGCGCCCGAGACTTGCCTCCGCGGCGCTCCGAATTGATGCAGGCAGTGACTTGATAAAGAGGTTGACCTCCCGTGGCACGATTCTTGGTGCTGTCAGCCGCGGCCAGACCTCGTCAGCTCCAAAGCCGGCGCGTCGAAGCTCGTGCGACACCCACGCATCGGTCGCTTTTGCCAGTCGGCCCGACTGCGAGCCGGCGCCCTCCCCGACGGGAATACCCAGCATGGCTTCCAGCAGCTTGTAGTCCGGGATGTACTGCATGCCACCTGGTGAAACGAGTACCCACGGATTCATTTCCGGACGCTGCGCGACGAGCGGCTCGAGTAACCCGTACAGGTCTTGCGGCTCATCCTGTCCGGGCATCAGGAGCGCACTCCCGCCGACCGCGCCGCGCGGCGGGCGGCCAGCTCGGAGCGAGCGTCCCGCAGCGAATTCACCTCCGAGGCAGCGATACCTAGTTCACCGATGAGCAGGACGTCGTCGACGAGCTTGACGGCCTCAGCTAGGCCCCCGGGTCTGCCCAGCGCAGCCGCAATCTGTGGGCGTATCGCAGCCAGCGCGGTCTGGGCCTGCCGCAGCACGCCCGGCTCGGGGACCGGCAGCCGGTCAGCCTCCTTGGGCTCCAGCTTGAGCATGCCGCCGCCGTAGGCGCGGCCAACCGTCTCAGCGCCCAGCAAAGTCATGGAGGTCAGCGAGCCCAGGGGCAGGAGGTCGACCCCCAGCCTCCGCAGCTCGGGCCGTAGGTACACCCCGTGCACGGAGTTGAGGTGGTGGGTCCGAGCATGGTTGGCGCACAGTCGCGGGCTGTCCGCGTTCATGTAGGTCAGTAACACATCAGCTGGTGGCACGAGTGGCACCCGCCACCAGGGCGAGCGAACCCGGCACTTATAGGCGGTGTGCACCCCGACTTGCTCGCCGGCCCGGATGTAGCGCCTGGCAGCTTGCGACGGCTGGCCTGGCGGCCGGAACAGCAAGGTCGACGACCCGGACCTGGCCAGCTGCCGGTGGGCGGCGGCCGTGAAGGCCAGACCGCGCAGATGGCGCGACCCCGGCGGAGACAGCGACAGCAGCTCATCGCTGCGCAGGCCCAGCTCATCGGCGCGGTCTGCGGGCAGGGCGAAGTACTTGTTGTTGCCGGTGACCATGCCGAGGGTGGTCTCACCCCAGGACTGCAGTGTGGTGAACTGCCCGCTTCGTTGCAGGGCCAGGCCTGCTTCCAGCGCCGCGGTGGACAGCAGCGAAGACGTCCACTTGCCCTCGACCGGATCCGGTGTCCACGTCCGGATCAGCGGAGCCGCTCCCGCCAGGTCTGCAGCGGTACGGAGCTGCTGGAGCTCGCAATGGTCGGCCGGTCCCTCGCCATAACCGTCGGCGAGCAGCAGAACGACTTCCTCCTGCACACCGGGAAAGACCCGTTCGGTGAACAGCACCAGGCGGACCCGCGCGAACCGCTGCATCAGGAACCGGCGCACCTCAGCGGCGTAATTCACCGACATCAGCTCCGCCGGTAACACCAGCCCGAGCCGGCCACCCCGCTTCAGGAAGAGCGCGCCGTGCACCGTGAATGCAGCCCACGAGGAAGCAAGCCGGGTCAGGGGCACGCCAGCCCGAAGCGCCGCCTCCCGGCTGCGGGCCCGCGCCTCCCCAGCGAAGTCCTGATACCGGATGTAGGGGGGGTTGCCGATCACCGCGTCGTAGCGGCCGATCGGTGGGACGAGGAAGAAGTCCCCGCCGATCACACGCGCCTCGTGGCCGGCGGCCCGGACGAACTCCTCTGCCTGCCGGGCACTGTCGTGGTGCAACTCGATACCGTCCAGTCCGCCCGGCGTCTCGCCCGCCAGCGCGGCTAGTGCGCCGAGCCGCTCGCCGGCCGCGAGCAGGAACGCGGCCTCCCCGCAGGAAGGCTCCAGCACCTCATCCGACGCCGAGCGGATCGCCCAGTCCGCTACGTACTGGCACAGCTCAGGCGGGGTGAAGAACGCTCCACGCGCCTTCCGCGCTTCCGCGGTGTCGGAGCCGAGGTGGACGGTCACCCGGCGCAGTCTGCCGTAGGACCACGACAGTCTTGCGGACCCTCGCCGCCCGGCTCAGCACTGCCGTCACCGAGGCCCGCGGGGCGGCGGCCCGGCATCCCGCGGGCTTGAGGTGTGCGTGGCTGCTATTCGCAGGCGATGCCGTCATTGTCGCGGTCCAACGCAGGCCGGTAACCGGCTCCTCCGCGCTTGATCGGAGCTGCGCCAGCGGCCCGCGCCGCGCTGCAGTTCTTGTAGTAGATCGCGTCGCCGCTACCGTCGTTGCCCCGCTGGGGCGTGACACGCTGGGGGAGCTGCACGGTGGTCGGCTCGCTGGGCGTCTCGACATGCACCGTGGGTGCCGCCTGCGGGGCAGCTGCGGTGGTGGGGATCGGTGACATAGGGACCGCGAAGAGGGGTTCTCGGCTTGTGGCGGGTGGTGGCGTCGTCGGCTGAAGACTCGGGGACGGCGGTGAGTCGTGGTTAGCCGAGGTCGTCTGGCTCTGCGAGTCGTGAGCGCTGCCGGCAGCAGCTATCCCGCCGATGAACATCACAAATCCGACCAGGATGCATGCCCCACCGAGCCCATAGGAAGGTTCGAGCCCGAACACCGCCCGTCCTACTACCGCAGGCGCGGGCGGCTGCGTTGGGATCGGGATGGTCGGGGCCTCCGTAGTGCGGCGCGAACCGCGCTGCCGGGCTAGGACGCCGAGGTAGCTGCCGTAGCCGAGGAGTGCGAGGCCGCCGACAATGAGTGCGATGCTGACGAACAGCACGATCACGCCAAGAAGGAGGATTCCGCCGATCACGTAGGCCAGGCTCGACCGTCCACCAGAGCCGCCATGGCGATGGCTGCCGCCGACGTGAGTCGAGTACCGCGCATCGGGAGCAACCGGAACCCTCATGGCAACGCAGCCTGCTTCCTGCTCGTCCACGCTGCGGCGAACGGGCCGCTGCAGGGGGCTTATCGGCGCGGCATTGCAGGTCGTTAGCAGCGCCCCACGGGATCGCTACTTGCACGCCTCGTACAGGCCCCTGGCTGCCAGCCGGTCGGCGCGCTCGTTATCCGGGTGTCCGGCGTGTCCCTTGACCCAGTGCCACTGCACTCGGTGCCGGTGCGCGGCGGCGTCCAGGCGTTGCCACAGGTCGGCATTCTTGACAGGTTGCTTGGTGGCGGTCTGCCAGCCGTTGCTCTTCCACCGGGGCAGCCACTTGGTGACCCCGTCCAGCACGTACTTGCTATCAGTGTGCAGGCGCACCATCACCGGCCGGGTCAGGCTCTCCAACGCCCGGATCGGGGCCATCAGCTCCATCCGGTTGTTGGTGGTCGCCGCCGGTTCGCCTCCGTAGATCTCCTTCTCGCGCGTGCCGTACCTCAAAATGGCGCCCCACCCACCCGGCCCCGGATTGCCGCTACATGCACCGTCGGTGAAAATGTCCACGATCCGCTCGGATCCCTCTGCCACACCGGCAAACATACGCACCACATGGCGTACCAGGGCGTAGGCACGGCCGTTCCAAGATCGCATAGATAGGCTGGGACCCGTGATTGGCCTTGTCCCGATGACGACAACGGCCGCCCGACCGCACCACCGTAGCAGATGGAACACGCCGAACTGGTCGTCGCCGTCACAGTGACCGAGTATTACGGCAGGCCCTACTTGGCCTGGTTTGACCCCAAGGGCGTACCACCCTGCTTGTCCTGGCGTGCGAACGCTGGGCACCTCGACCGTCCCGTCAGGGTTCAGACCCAACGGGATCAGGGTGGAATCTGCCCCGATCAGCTTGCTGGTGTATCCGAGGCGCAGCTGCAGGTTTTGAGCTGGTTAGAGGCGCACAGGGCAACGATCGTCGATGTGGAACGGCGGCGTCGCGTCGACCGCCGTGCGATCGCGGTGGCGATCGCGTGGGAGGCTCTGGAGAACACACAACGGCAGAGACCTGCAGCAGTGGCGGGAGCGGTTGGCCGCCAAGAGACCGGGGTCGGCGTTAGTGCCCGGCAACCCGATGGCGCTCTGGGCGCGCGATAACTTGTGGTACGTGGAGTTGGCCGTGGGTACGCCGGACCCAGCCGTTTTCGCCGCGCCATAGGCTTAATGTCGGAACCATAATGGTAGTTGCCGGTAGTCGTGGAGCGGCTGATGGGCCTTCGCGTCAGCGCATTTCAGTCCGCCTGGGACGACCCGGAATCCGCGCAATATTCTGCGTGCGGGGCCTGACGTTGCTGACCAGCACAGCGGGGTAGGGTGGGCTCCTATGTCTGTTCGCCGAGACGCCGTCGACACCAGCCCCGTTGATACCGGCGCCGTCAAGCCGGAGGACCTGGAGCAGCATCGCAGGGAACTCACCGGCTACTGCTACCGGATGCTCGGCTCTACTTTCGAGGCCGACGACGCCGTGCAGGACACGATGGTGCGGGCCTGGCGAGGCCTCGATGGCTTCGAGGGCCGTTCGGCGGTGCGGTCATGGCTCTACCGCATCGCCACCAACGTGTGCCTGGACATGCTGCGAGGCCGAGAACGTCGGGCCCGGCCGATGGATCTGGGGCCGTCCTCGACGGCGGAGGGGTCACTGGGCCCGATGCTCCCCGAGCACGCCTGGGTGCAGCCCGTCCCCGACGCCCGCGTCCTGCCCAGCGACGGTGACCCGGCCGAGGTGGCAGTGTCCAGGGAGACCATCCGCCTGGCGTTCGTCGCCGCGCTGCAGCACCTGCCGGCCCGGCAGCGAGCGGTGTTGATCCTGCGCGAGGTGCTGCGCTGGCAGGCGAGCGAGGTGGCCGAGTTGCTCGAGACCAGCGTGGAGTCGGTCAACAGCGCTCTCCAGCGCGCCCGGGCCACCCTCGCGGCCCGCGAGGTCACTGACGTCGGAGCCTCACATCCGGTGGACGCCGGCCAGCGGGCACTGCTAGCCCGGTATGTGGACGTCTTCGAGCGCTACGACATCACCTCGCTCGTGTCGCTGCTGCACGACGACGCCGTGATGTCGATGCCGCCCTACGACTTCTGGCTGCGTGGGCCGGTTGAGATGGGCCGGTGGTTCCTCGGCCAGGGCTGCGGCTGCCGCGGCTCGCGCCTGGCGCCGACCGCGGCCAACGGCTGCGCTGCGTTCGGCGCGTACCGCCCGGATGCCCACGGTGGTCACCAGCCGTTCGCGCTCCAGGTCATCGAGATCTCCGGCGACCGGATCGTCGGGCATCACAACTTCCTGGACACCGACCTGTTCGCCACCTTCGGTCTCCCTGCCTGCCTGCCCTAGGGTCGCGGAGCCGGTTCCTGCCCGCAGGAGCGGGCTGGTGGTTCTCGGCATCGGGTGCGTCGATCACAGGAGGTTAACGGTGACCGCGATCACGCCCGTGTTGTGCCTGCCCAGAAACAGACACCCGGACGAGCTACACCGGGAGACCTGCCCGGTACGCCATCCCCCGCAGCTCCCGGCCCGCGGCATCGCGCCGGGAATGTGCCAGCAGCTCGGCGAGCACCTCGCGAACCACCGGCCCCCGTTGGATGCGGTGCGGAGAGATCAGCTCAGCGCGACGCAGCGCCATTACGGCGTCGCGCTGGCGCCCTCGAATCCGGGCTAACGCACGGCCGTAGTCGGCCCAGTAGGCGGCTTGACCCGACCGGTTTACGTGCACTTCCGGGTTCAGGCTCTCGGCGACCGCCGCTACCCGTTCGTTATCCCCGACCTCTAGCAGTCCCGCCATGCGGT
>DATDHI010000055.1:0-1512 GCA_036521655.1 Pseudonocardiaceae bacterium
CTAGGAGAGGGATCGCCCACCAGCTCCCCGACGGCACCCACGAACTCCGCTGACCCCCCACCCCCGGCGTGTCGGCACGTGGTGCCCGGTGTGTCCGCACGTGGTGCACAGGCAGGGTGGCCCGGCGCCAGCTCTTGGATCGCCGCCGGGTGCCAGGTCCCCCGGTCGGGAGCCCCCCCCCGCGATGCGCAACGCCGCAAACAGGTCCATCTCGCGGCACAGCCGTAGGGAATGCTCCCCCCGGGGGCCGTACCCAGCTGATCGGCCCGCGCGGTGTCACCGTGGGGGGCAGCAGCAGGACGCCGGTGACCCGGTGCACCTGATCGGGCCAGGGCAGTACCTCTCCCCGGCGAGCATGACATGGTGGTCGGGGGCATAGGGATGGGCCAGCACCGGCGGGGCGCACCGGCGCCGGGTCAGGATCTCGGCCACCTCAGTGCATAGCATGACCGGAATCGCCAGCGCCGACACGTCGCTGGACAGCGTCCGGCAGCGGTGGGCGTCGGCGGGATGGCCGGGGTCTGACATGGCTCAGCAGGTGGCTGGCGGCGATCCTGGGCAGCACCACAGTGGCGTCCGGATCGGCGAGACCCAATGGCGCCGCGACCTCCAAGCCCCACTCGGCGGCCAGACGGGCCAGCACCCAGGGAGTGGGCTGCCGCAACCAGTAATGCGCCTGCCGAAAGACCATGCACACCCTGGGTCGGCGGCCCAGCCATCCAGGACCCCGGCACGACGAGCACCGACCCTGCTGATCTACCGGGTGAGCAGCGAGCAGCGAATCCAGCGCCGCACCCGCCCGACCACACCCACCGTCACCGCGCGAGGACTCCACCTTGGCCAGCAGGAACCTGCGCAACATCTCACGCAGGAGGCCGTGCTCGATCTGATACGCGCCAATACTCATGCCGGGCGGGGGTAGTGGTACCGGCACGGTGACCCCTTCTTGATCGCGGCAGTTACGGGGTAACCATCGCCATCGGATGAGGGCACCGGGAGGTCATGGCCGGGCCGTTGCGGGCCGTTGCCGTGCCATCCCAGCGGGATCGGTCCCGCCTGATCGGCTGGGTGGCTACCGTTTGCTGGCGCACGTCAGGAGGTGAACCGATGGCTCAGGCACCGCGGACCCGGCTGGAACAGCACGCGCAGATCGCGCACCTGTCCATCCGGGAGTTCGTCGGTCGTTTCCACGCCGCCGCGATTGAGTGCGGGGAGGACAAGGCCCACATCTCGGAACGTCAGGCGAAACGATGGCTTGCCGGGGCCTCGGACCTGCCGCGTCCGGTGTGCTGCCGGGTGCTCGAACACTGGTGGGCTGAGCCGGTGTCCCGTCTGCTCGGGCCCCCCGACAGCGGCGGGGTCGCGGTCTTCATGGGCGAGGAGGAGCTGATAGTGAACGCTGGTCGGGAATCGGTGGAGCACGCCATCAAGGCGGCCTCGGCGCTGGACCCGTCCGCGCTGGAACATCTCCACGACGCCGCGCAACGCGCGGCCCGGGCCTACTACGTGACG
>DATDHI010000056.1:0-15512 GCA_036521655.1 Pseudonocardiaceae bacterium
CGGAAAGGGCCCGCATGATGCGGGTCAACCACGAATACGACCGCGGTGGCGCGCTGGCCTACCTGGCCGCCTACGACGTCGGCCGGGCCAAGGTCTTCGGACAACGCGCGCCCTCGACCGGGATCGAGCCGTTCATGGCCCCAGTCGAGCACGTCATGACCCAACAGCCCTACGCCTTGGCCAAGCGGGTCTTCTGGATCGTCGACAACGGCTCCTCCCACCGCGGCAAGGCCGCCATCGACCGGCTGGCCACCCGCTTCCCCAACGCCGTGATGGTGCACACCCCAGTGCACACCCCGGTGCACGCCTCCTGGCTCAACCAACTGGAGATCTACTTCTCCGTCATCCAGCGCAAGGTCGTCTCCCCCAACGACTTCACCCACCTCGACCAGGTCCAACAACGGCTCGCTGACTTTGAGCAGCGCTATAACGCCACCGCCCGCCCCTTCCAGTGGAAGTTCACCCCGACCGATCTCGATGACCCGCTGGCCAGGATCGACCAGCACCAGCAGCGGACCGCCTCAATTACCATCCCCCACCCCGCGTGATCAACCCCCGACGGACTTCCGGAGGCGACCACTAAGGAATCGCAACTTCAGCGGTCCGCGGACGCTAGCGAGCAGGAGCTGGCCCGGTTGCGGGGTTTCCCGGAGATCGCCCACGCCGAGCTGATCAAGTACTTCACGCTGACCAGTCCCGACGAAGGGTTTGTGCGCAAGTTTGCTGGTCAGCGCAATGTGCTGGGCGCGAGTGTGCAGCTGTGCACGTTGCCGTGGTGGGGTTCGTGCCCGACGAGCCACCGCTCCGGAGGAGGCGGTAGCTCGTCGGGCGGGCCGGCTAGGCATCCCGGCCGCTGAGCTGGCCGGTTATGGAGAGCGGGCACAGACCCGCACGGATCATCTGCACGAGATCGTGCGCTACCTGAGGTGGCGCCCAGCTGGCAGACCGGAGTGGAAAGAGCTCGACGAGTTCCTTTCGCCCGGGCGATGGACCACGACTCGCCGAAGCTGCTGTTCACGCTGGTGTGCCAGTTCCTTATCTCCCAGCGGGTGATGCGTCCCGGTGCGGTGCACCTGCTCGAGCACGCCGCCACCGTGCGGGAGCGAGCGCGGCGAGAAAGCTGGTGGCTGCTGGCGCGCCAAGTGAACAAGCCGGCCCGCCGCGCCGAGCTGGACGCGCTGCTGGTAAGGGACGTCTCGCCGGGGCGTACCCGGCTGAGCTGGCTGGGTGAGGGGCTCGACCACGTCGAGCCCCTCACGATCTCGACGACTCTCACCAGAACTGGACCGAGAAATCGGGGGCCGCACACCAGCATTGCCATCCGCGCGCCCGCGTTCCCGTGCCGGGGTGCTCGGAGGTGTCACAGCCGGGGCTGCCGTCTTGCCTTGTGGGGTGTAGGTAATCCTTGATCGAAGGGGTTGATGATGAGAGTGTTTGTCGCAGGTGCGACGGGAGCGATTGGAAAGCAGCTGGTGCCGCGTTTGGTTGCCGCGGGTCATGAGGTTCATGGCATGACGCGTAGCGAGTCGAAGCAGGCGATGCTCCGCGAGCTGGGCGCTGTGGCAGTGGTCGCGGACGCGCTTGATCCCGATCAGGTCGCGGAGGCCGTGGGGAGGGCGAGGCCGGAGGTGATCGTCCATCAGCTGACCGCGATCGGGTCGCTTGACCCGTGTCACTTCGATCGCGATTTCGCGCTGACCAACCGCCTGCGGACCGAGGGGACGGATCACCTGCTGTCGGCCGGTCAGGCGATGGGGGTGCGGCGGTTTGTGGCGCAGAGCTATGGCGCGTGGCCGTACGTGCGCACCGGCGGGCCGGTGAAGAGCGAGGAGGACCCGCTCGACCCGACGCCGGCGCGCGAGATGCGCGAAAGCCTGGCCGCGATCCGACACCTCGAGCAGGCGGTCCTGGGTGCGCGGTGGACCGAGGGGATCGTGCTGCGCTACGGCGCGTTCTACGGGCCAGGCACGTCGATGGCGCCGGGCGGGGAGCAGTTCGAGCTGGTCCGCAGGCGCAAGTTCCCGCTGGTCGGCGACGGCGGCGGCGTGTGGTCTTTCGTCCACATCGCTGACGCGGCGGAGGCGACGGTGGCGGCGGCGGTCGCGCACGGCAGTCGCGGTGTCTACAACGTGGTCGACGATGATCCCGCCCCGGTCGCCGAGTGGCTGCCGGCGCTGGCTCAGGAGCTCGGCGCCAAGAAGCCGATGCGCGTGCCGCGGTTCATTGGGCGGCTGTTCGCCGGGGAGGTCGGCGTGGTGATGATGACCGACGCCCGCGGTGCGTCGAACGCGAAGGCCAAGCGCGAGCTTGGGTGGCGCCCGGCGCACCCAAGCTGGCGGCAGGGGTTCGCAGCGGCATGACCGATCGCGAGCGGCTGCTTGGCGAGCTGCGGCCGGTCGCCTTCGCGATCGCCTACCGGATGCTCGGCAGCGTGGCCGAGGCCGAGGACGTGGTGCAGGAAGCGCTGCTGCGGGTGCATCAGGCGCTTGATGCCGGCGAGCAGATCGCATCGCCGCGCGCGTTCGTCGCCACCGTGACCACCCGGCTGGCGATCAACGAGCTGCGCTCCGCGCGCGCCCGTCGCGAGCGCTATGTCGGCGAGTGGCTGCCAGAGCCGATCATCACCGACGGCCACGATGATCCGGCCCGGCACGCTGAGACAGCCGACTCGCTGTCGCTGGCGATGCTGGTGTTGCTGGAGAGCCTCTCGCCTGAGCAGCGAGCCGTGCTGCTGCTGCACGATGTGTTCGACTACGGGTATCCGGAGATCGCGGCGATCGTCGGCAAGAGCGAGGACAACGCGCGACAGCTCGCCACCCGCGCCAGACGCCACGTCGAGCAGCGCCGGACCCGCTTCCAAACGACGCGCCAGCAGCGCGACGAGCTGGCACGACGGTTCTTCGCGGCCGCCGAGCAAGGCGATCTCGCTGGGCTCGAGGCGCTGCTCGCTCACGACGTGGAGCTAACCGGCGACGGCGGCGGCAAGGTTCCGGCGCTCGCGCGGTCGCTGCGCGGGCGCAACCGCGTCGCGCGCACGCTGATCAACTGGGTCCGCCTGGCCGCGCGCCTTCCGGGCGTGTCGTTGCGCCCCGTCGAGGTCAACGGCGGCCCGGGAGCGCTCTATCTCGACGCACAGCAGCGGCTGATCGCCGTGTTGGCGCTCGATATCGCCGGCGGCCAGATCACCAGCATCAGCTCGATCGTCAACCCCGACAAGCTGACGCACCTCGGGCCAGTCGCAGACGTCACATCGCTACTGAGGGCGGCGAGATGAACACCGGCGCTCTCGCCGCGTCGCCCCGTGCAGCTGTTCGGGGCCGCGCTCCTGGCTCCCGAAGCCCCGGGCCGTTAGCCGATCCCCGACCGGACGGCCCGCCGGTTCGGATTCCGGCGCTTCATATCCTGACCCGACCGGCGCCCGCCGACCTCGGCGGCCGAGCGCAGAGGATAGCGGACCACCTCTCCGGCCTGCGCAGCCGCAGCAGAGCGTTGTTTTCTCTGGAAGCTCTCTGGAAGCTACGGGGAGGCCTGTAGGCGGGGGTCTGGTGGGCTTGGGCGGTCTGGTGGTGCGTCGAGTAGGTGTGTAGTCACCCAGTGCACTACTTCCTGAACGAAGATCGCGCGGTTGGTGGTGCAGAGGATTTCGTGCCCCTCGTCTGGCAGCACCAGGTAGCCGGGTGAGGCGCCGCGGTCCCGTAGCGCGGCGACAAGTTGCTCGGCTTCGATGAGAGGCACGTTGGTGTCGTGGCCGCCGTGTACCACCAGCAGCGGGGCATGCAGCTGCCCGATGCGGTGGATCGGTGACAGCTTGCGCAGCAACTCCGCGTCATGAAACGGGTCTCCGTACCGGGTGACCGCCGCCGCCGCGATCCACGGCTCCGTGTGGGCGAAGAACGTCTCGAAATCGGTGATGCCGCAGACGTCGACGCCGACCCGGAACAGCTCGGGGAAGCTCACCATCGCCGCGACGGTCAGGTAGCCGCCGTAGGAGCGGCCGGCGCAGCCCATCGCGGCGGGGTCGGCGAGCCCGCCGTCCACCAGGTACCGGACCAGGTCGGCGACGTCTTCGATAGCGGCGAACCGGCCGTGGCGGACGTCGGAGTTTACGAACCTGCGCCCGAAACCGGTCGAGCCACGCACGTTCGGCGTGAACACCGCGACGCCTCGGCTCAGCAACGCCTGGTAGAGCGGATTGAACGTGGGACGCTCCTGAGCCTCCGGGCCGCCGTGCAACCAGACCAGCGTGGGCACTGCGCCGAGCGCACCCGCGGTCCGGTAGAGCCAGCCACTCAACTCGAGGCCGTCCCGGGCGTGCCACCGGTGAAAACTCGGCCGGGCCGGCGCGTCCGGCGGCCATGGCGGTGGCAGCGCGGGAGCCAGCCGCACGCCGGAAGCATGGAGTGGGTAGTGCAGCACGTGCGGTGGCTCGGTGCCGGATTCGACGGCGAGCACCAGTGACCCACCGTCCTGGGCGAAGACGCAGCCTGTGACCACCTCAGCGGGTGGCGCCGGCAGCACCCGGCGCTCCTCTCCCACCAGGTCGATGAGCTCGAGCTCGCTGTGTCCCTTGACGTTCCACACCGCGACGACCGCGCGGCCGGTCGGCTCGAGCGCGAACCGTTCGAGCTCGGCCCCGTCGCGCGCGGCGATGAGCTGAGCCGAGGCTGGATAGCCGGCGGCGACCCTCGGCAGCGCGATCAGCGCGGCGAATTCCCGATCAGAGTCGGTAAGCAGGTAAATCATCCGATCATCGGGGGCGAAGCGGGCGTCGGCGACGGTCGCGTCGGCGCCGAGCAGGTCGGCGCTGCTGCCGGTCCGGGTGTCGACCAGCAGTAAGCGGCGGGCTCCGCGGGCGCCGAGGCGCACCACGGCGTAGCGCCCGTCGTGGCTGAAGGTGCACACCCTCGCCGCCAGGCCGCTCGCCAGATGACGGCGGCGGCCGGAGCACACGTCCACCGCGTACGCGTCAAGCGTGCCCGGGTCCGTGACGCTGCTCTCCACAAGACCCACGACGTGCCCACCGGGCTGCCAGCGGCCGATCGACGCCACTCCGGCTGGAGTTCCGGCGACGACCCGGGCCCCAGAGCCGTCCGGGCGAACCGCGCGGACCACGGTGCGCTCGCCGCCGCCAGGCGCCGTCGTCAGACATAGCCATTGACCGTCGGGCGACCAGCTGACCACCCGCACGTAGTCCTCGCCGGTATCCAGCCGGATCCGCGGGCCGGGCTGAGTCGTCGGGCCCGCTTGGGGCATCGGGCTCAGCCAAACCCGGGGCCAGCCGTCGCGGTCGGAGACCACAGCTAGGGTGCTGCCGTCCGGGGACAGCGCTGGTGAGGTACAGGTCTCGGCGGCGAGCCAGTCGAGGCCTGGCAACTCTGCGGCGTGCTGGGCGCGGCGCGGCGGGAAGCCGCCGACCTGCTCAGAGCTCGCCGGGTTCACCTAGATCCTCCTGTGCTGTAGCCACATCTCCAACAACGCGACCTGCCACATGGCGTTGGATCCCAGCGTGGTCCGCTCGGTGTTGGGATCAGCAAGCATGCGCTGTAACCAGTCCGGGCGGAAGAGCCCGCGGTCCTTGGCCACCGGATCGGTGACCGCGTCGCGCACCCGGTCGAGGAGCGAACCGGACAGGTGCCGGATCGCCGGCACCGGGAAGTAGCCCTTGGGCCGGTCGATGATCGGGTCCGGTACCACCCCGCGACTGGCCGCTTTGAGCACTCCCTTTCCGCCCGCGGCGAGCTTGAGCTCGGGTGGGCAGGCGGCGGCGAGCTCGACCAGCTCGTGGTCCAGGAACGGCACCCGCCCCTCCACCCCCCACGCCATCGTCATGTTGTCCACCCTCTTGACCGGGTCGTCGACCAGCATGACGGTGGTATCCAGGCGCAACGCCGCATCGACCGCGGTGTCGGCGCCGGGCGCACCAAAATGCCTGTCGATGAAGTCACGGCTGTGGTCGGAGTTGAAGCCCAGCCACTCCGGTTCGAGCAGGTCTGCCAGCGCGGCCTGCGGGCGGTCGACGAACACTTTCGCGTAGGCCGTAGCGGCCTGGTCGCGTGGAACTCTGGCCAGCGGCGGGTACCAGTCGTAGCCGGCGAACACCTCGTCGGCACCCTGCCCGGACTGGACCACTTTCACCGAGCGGGAGACCTCCTCGGAGAGCAGGTAGAACGCGACACAGTCATGGCTGACCATCGGTTCGCTCATCGCGTCGATGGCCGCGTCCACCGCCGGGAGCAGCCGGTCCGACTTGACCATGATCTTCTGGTGATCGGTGCCGAAATGTGCCGCGACCAGGTCGGAGTACACGAACTCATCCCCGGACTCCCCGCCGGCGGCCTCAAACCCCACACTGAACGTGCGCAGGTCCGGCCAGCCGCCCTCGGCGAGCAGCGCCACCACCAGGCTGGAGTCGATGCCGCCGGAGAGCAGGACGCCCACCGGCACGTCGGCAACCATGCGACGGTCCACCGCGAGCCGCAGCGCATCCAGCACAGCGCCCGGCCAGTCCGCGTTGTCCAGATTGGCACCGCCTCGGGAGAACGCCGGCCGCCAGTACTCCCGGTCCTCGCGACGACCATCCGGATGCACGGTGCGCACCGTCGCCGGCGGCAGCTTCTCCACCCCGGCCAGGATCGTGTGGGGAGCCGGCACGACGGAGTGAAAGCTCAGATAGTGGTGCAGTCCCACCGGGTCGATCGCGGTGTCCACGTCACCTGCAGCGAGCAGCGCCGGCAGCGTGGAGGCGAAGCGCAGCCGACGAGGAGTGTGCGAGACATACAGCGGTTTGATCCCGAGCCGGTCGCGGCCGAGCACCAGCCGCCCGCTGTCGCGCTCGAGCACGGCGAAGGCGAACATGCCCAGGAAGTGGTCGACGCAGCTGGTGCCCCACCGGTGGTAGGCCTTGAGCAGCACCTCGCTGTCGGAGTCGGAGAAGAACAGGTAACCGGCCGTGCGCAACTCGGTACGCAACTCGCGGTAGTTGTAGATGCAGCCGTTGAAAACCGCGGACAGGCCCAGCTCGGGATCGACCATGGGCTGCGCGGCCCGGTCCGAGAGGTCGATGATCTTCAGCCGGCGGTGGCCGAGCGCGGTCCGATCGCCGGCGTGGATTCCCCAGTCGTCAGGGCCGCGACGGCGCAGCGCCGCGGTCATGGCGGTGACCGCGTCGATGTCGGCCTGCGTCTCGTCGAATCTGGCCTCACCTGCGATGCCACACATCAGCAAGCTCCTCTCAACGCAAGATCCAGGTGTCCTTCGCGCCACCGCCGCGCGAGGAGTTGACGATCATGCTGTCGCTGGGCGCGACCCGGGTCAGG
This sequence comes from Pseudonocardiaceae bacterium, assembly GCA_036521655.1. Classification (GTDB taxonomy): domain Bacteria; phylum Actinomycetota; class Actinomycetes; order Mycobacteriales; family Pseudonocardiaceae. The sequence goes on from DATDHI010000056.1 coordinate 7,317, forward strand.
GCGGCTGGTGCCACCTCGGCCCGTTCGCCGAGTAGCACGAAGGCGCGAAGGTCGACCGCCCGCGGTTCCAGCCGGGCGCCGTTGAAGGTGGGGTGGGTGGACAGCGGGACCAGGTCCTGGGCGACCCAGTCCTCGGGATGCGTCGCGACGGTGGCGGCGAGCTCGGCCAGCTCAGCGGAGTCGGCATCCGGCCCGATCACGACGCCGTGACCGCCGTAGCCGTCCACCGGCTTGAGCACCAGCTCGTCGAGCCGGTCCAGCACCTGCTCGAGGTGCTGCGGATCGGCGCACGAGTAGGTGGGCACGTTGTTGAGCAGCACCTGCTCCCCCAGGTAGTAGGTGATCATGTCCGGTACGTAGGCATAGACCCGTTTGTCGTCGCCCACGCCGTTGCCCAGAGCGTTGAGCAGGCTCACCCGGCCGTCGGCCACGGCCGCACAGATGGCCTGCCCGACAGGCCGGCCGTCAGCTCCGGTCGCCTCCAGCAGGGTCTGCTCGTCGAGCCGACGGTAGAGCACAGCCAGCCGCCGGCCGTGCGCGTACACCCCACCGTCGGTGACTGTGAGCTCCCCGGGAGTGACCAGCGGCAGCGCCATCTGCACCGCCAGCAGTCGATGCTCGTAGAACGCGGCGTCGATGGGTCCGGCGCTCAGCAGTGCGATCCCATCCTCATGGTCCCCGTCCGGAACCGAGGCCAGCAGCGTCTTGCGCAGCAGCTCGGGCACACCTTCCAGCGGCACCACGCCAGCGGGTGGCTCCAGATCGGGCAACACGCTGCGCACCAGCCGCCGGCTGATCATCGCGTACCCGATGCCCGAGGGCACCCGCAGGTTGTCCTCGAGCACGAACCAGCCCTGGGCGCTGTCTCGCACCAGGTCGATCCCGCTCACGGCGGCTCGCACAGTGCGCCCGTTCGACAGCGTCCCGAAGCGGCTCCAGCCGGGCGAGCCGGTGACCACGGCCGCCGGCAGCACGCCGTCCCGGATGGCTTCCTGCGGGCCGTAGGCGTCGTGCAGGAACGCCTCCAGCGCGCGCACCCGCTGGATCAGCCCTGGTGTCAAGGTTGCCCAGTCCTCGGCTGTGATGATGCGCGGCACCAGGTCCAGCGGGAACAGCCGGTCCGGCTCGTCGTCAGCCACCCGGAAGGTCACACCCCGTGCCCGCTGCTCGGTTCGCAGGGCGGACACCGCCGCCGTCATGCCGCGGGCTCCCAGCCGGTCAAGCATCCGGAACATCCAGCCATAGTGCGGCCGGACCCGGCCACTGGCCCTGACCGCCTCGTCGTAGCGGGCAGCGCGGTAGCCCTCGAGCAGCGCTAGCGTCGTCGGCACCGCAGTCGGCGGGTCGCGGTGCAGTGACTCGCCGCGGGTCTGCGCGAGCAGGCCGTCAACCACGTCGGTGAGCTCACCGCGTCGGCCGAACATCCGGCGCTGGCGAGCCGCGGAGCTGGCCGCGGCACGCGCCCGCTGGGACAGCTCACGCACCTGCCCCCAGTCGCCGGCTGCCTCCAGCTCCGGCCGTAACTCGCTGATCAGCCCTTCGACGAGCCGCGACGGGGGCACCAGGGTCGGCCCGGACGGGTTGGCGAGGTCGACCAGGTCACCCTCCAGCCCGGACCGGGCCGCCCGCCAGGTTGCCGCCCGCAACAGCTCGTGGCGGGTCGGGGGGAACGGCTTGCCCTCCTCGACCCAGCTGCGAGCCCGCTGCACCAGCGCCCGGAACAGACCGGCGATGAGCACGACGTCGTCCACCGAGGGGCAGGCATCGCAGATCCGCAGTTCGACGGTGGGCAGGTGCGCCGACGGGCGGATGTCGAAATAGACCATGCCGGGGTCACTGATCGTTCCGGAGGCGACCAGGTCAGCCACCATGGTGTCGTAGTCGGCGGCGGTACTCATCGGTCCTGGCGGCCCGGCGGTCGGCCATCGTTGCCAGACCATGCACCGATAACTGGCGTAACCGCTGTCGACCCCCCGCCAGTACGGCGAGCTGGCCGACAGCGCGAGGAAGGTCGGCAGGTGCAGCGCCACATGCTGCACGACGGCGACCGCGACGTCCCGATCGGGCACGTCGACGTGCACCTGGGCCCCGCAGATGTGCTGCTCGCGGACCAGCAGCTGGTATTCATGCTGCATCCGCTCGTAGCGGGCACCGGCCGAGATATCGGTGCCGAGCAGGTCGACCAGCGGCACCGTTCCGGCTGCCACCACACCTAGCCCGAGGGGATCGGCGACCTCGTTCAACCGGCGGCGCAGCCGGAAGAGCTCTTCGCGCAGCTTGTCGAGGCTCTCGCAGGGCAACGTGTTGGCCTCGACCAGGGAGCGCTGCAGCTCCCGGGCGAACGAATCGCCGTCCAGCTCAGCGAGCAGCGCGTCGACTGCCGGCGCCGCTCTCCTCGTCTGCAGGTCGACGAGGTGGAACTCCTCCTCGACCCCGATCCGCGACACTACCAAGTCGCCCATGGGTGTGAACGGTATGCGACTTTTGTTACCACCACATACCGGACAGCCAGCTCAGAATCGCACCACGACCTCGCCGTTGTCTTCGGCCACTGGGAAGGCCCGGACCGACCATTCGCCGGTGGTGCAGTGCCCGTCAGCCAGCCGGAACGCGTGGTTGTGCAGCGGGCACACCACCTGACCTGCGTCGATGAGGCCATCCGCGAGCGGACCGCCGCGGTGCGGGCAGATCGCCTGAAGCGCGTGCAGTCCCCCACCTCGCGGCCGGAACACGGCCACCTGCTCGTCACCCACGGCGAAAGCGCGTCCTTCGCCGACCGGGATCTGGTCCATCCGGCCCAGCCTGTATAGCCCGGCGCCGGTCATCGGACCGGCACTTTCGGCAACGCGATCAGCGGCAGCGCGTCCCGGAACTGGCCCTCGGTCGCCGGTTGCAGGTGCTCCTGCCACGGATCACGGTAGGCGTCCAACGAGTGCTGCATGGCCTCGTCGAGCCGGCCCGCGATCCCGTCCCGGTCCTGCACGACGATCGCCTGCAGCTCGGCCACCCCGATCCGGGGGACGAAGTCGTAGCTGCGTTCCAGCCACCTGGCGTTCTCCCGGTAGTACTGCATGAACCTCCCGGCGAGCGTGAGGACCTCGTCGCGGCTGTCCACAGTGGTCAGCAGGTCGCCCTTGCGGACGGTTGCCCCAGCAGCGCCTCCGACGTAGATCTCCCACCGGCCGCCCTCGACCGCGACGACACCCACATCCTTGACGTAGGACTCCGCGCAGTTGCGCGGGCAGCCGGATACGGCGAGTTTCATCTTCGCTGGACTCTCCAACCCGTGGTAGCGCTGCTCGATGTCGATGCCCAGCCGGGTGGAGTCCCCCAGGCCGAAACGGCAGAAGTCGGTGCCCACACAGGTCTTGACGGTCCGGAAGCTCTTGCCGTAGGCGTGGCCCGAGGGCATGTCCAGATCGGCCCACACGCCCGGCAGGTCCTCCTTGCGCACCCCGAGCAGGTCGATGCGCTGACCACCAGTGAGCTTGATCAACGGGACGTTGTAGCGCTCCGCGACGTCGGCGATCCGCCGCAACTGCGCCGCGCTGGTGACGCCGCCGGCCATCTGCGGCACCACCGAGAATGTCCCGTCCCGTTGGATATTGGCGTGCACCCGGTCATTGATGAACCGGGCGTCCCGCTCGTCGATGTACTGCTCGCCCCACATCATCTTCAGCAGCGACGCCAGCGCCATCTTGCTCCCGGCGTGCTCGGCACCCTCCTGCGCGAGCGCGGTGAACACCGCCGACGGGCTGCGCAGCCCGCATCGCCGGATCTCGGCCATGAGCTGCGGCTTGTCCATCGGAATGCACGGCACGTAGTAGCCCTCGGCGGGGTCTGCCTGCAGGTCGGCACCCAGCGCCGCCGTGACGATGTCCGAGACCAGGCCCTTGCACGAGCCGCACCCCTTGCCGGCCCGGGTGGCGGCCATCACGCCGCCGACACTGCGCTGGCCGCCTGTCACGCAGGCCACCAGCTGGCCCTTGCTCACCCCGTTGCAGTTGCAGACCTGCGCCTGGTCGTCCAGCTCCTCCGCGCCCACTTCCGGCGGCGGCACACCGATGTCGAACAGCAGCTTGACCCGCTCTTCGGGCAGCGGCACGCGCCGGTCGAAGGCCTGGGTCAGTGCGGCGACCTTGCTGACGTCGCCGAGCAGCGTAGCGCCTACGAGGATGCCGTCGCGGATGATCACCGTCTGGTAGACGCCGCGGCGGGGCTCGCTGAACTGGACGAACTCATCGTCGGGCCGCTCCGGCTCCTTGAGTCCCATTGCCGCCACATCCACGCCAGCGACCTTGAGCTTCGTCGCCAGCTGGGATCCGTGGTAGGCCGCAAGCGGGTCGGCGCCGGTGATGTGGTCGGCCAACACCGCGGCCTGCTCCCAGAGCGGGGCGACCAGCCCGTACACCTTCCCGCGGTGCTGGGCGCACTCACCAACGGCGTAGATGTCATCGTCGTCCACCGACCGCAGCTGGTCGTCGACCACAATCCCACGCTGCGTCTCCAAACCCGAGACCATGGCCAAACCGATGTTCGGGCGGATTCCGGTGGCGATCACCACCATGTCGACGTCCAGCGTGCCTGCGTCGGCTGTGACCACTCCGGTGACTGCGCCGCCGGTCGTGCGGCGAATCGCTGTGGTTCGGGTGCCGGTGTGCACCGTGAAGCCGAGCTGCTCCAACGAGTGCCGCAGCACTCGGCCGGCCTGCGCATCCAGCTGCTGGTTCATCAAGCCCTCCGCAGAGTGCACCACATGCACGTCCAACCCGTGAGCCTGCAGGCCGCGGCCCGCCTCCAAACCGAGCAGCCCGCCGCCGATCACCGCCGCGCGCTGCTTGCCGCCGGCATAACGCATCATCGCCGTGGTGTCGCGCAATGTGCGGAACCCGAACACTCCCGGCGTCAGCGTCTTGTCGTCGGCCCAGATCCCTTCCATGGGAGGGAAAAAGGGGCGGCTGCCGGTGGCCAGCACGAGCTGGTCATACCTGGTGATCGACCCGTCGTCGGCGTAGACCCGGTGGGCGAACGGGTCGATGCGCACCACCCGCACCCCGGCGTGCAACGTGATCCCGTTCTCCCGGTACCACTCCCAAGGGTTGAGGAAAAGGTCCTCCTGCTCGTCGGGGTCGGCACCGCGGGCCAGCAACTCCGACAGCAGAATTCGGTTGTAATTGCCGTGCGGTTCGTCGCCGAACATCGTGATGCGAAACATCTCACCCCCGCCGCGAGCCAGGATCTCCTCGACAGTGCGGGCCCCCGCCATACCGTTGCCCACCACAACCAGTTTTCGCATGGCGTTTCAGACCTCCAGTAGGCCGAGATCGACGACAACCGTCCCCGCGCACCCCTCGGGCGCGGCGACGTGCAATTCGATCTGGGTTCGGCTGATCAGATCCTCCACCACCCGCAGCGGCACGTGGGTGCCGTCACGAGCGCCGATAGGGAAATAGCGCATCGGCTGGCCGTCCCGCATCAGCACAATCGTGATCATCTCGTCGGTGCTGTTTCCGCCGCGGAAATAGAGGGCCTGGCTGGTCACGCCCGGGGGAACGGTGTAGGTCAGGGCAGGATCGATCGGGACGGGCTTGCCCAGCCCCTGCCCTTCGAAGGTGTAGACACCCTGCAAGAACCGCGACGTAGTGTGCATGCAATCTCCTCTTGTGTCCGGGTTGTCCACGGCGCTGACCGCCACCGCGCATGCCTTGAACTCGGGCATCCGGGAAACGGGGTCCAGGGCGGGGTTGGTCAATGCGTTGGCGGTCGCCTGCCCACCCCAGTGAAAGGGCACGAAGACCTGTCAGAGCGGATGTCCGCGCTGATCCTGGCGCGCAGCACGGCGCTGCCACGGCGGTTGTGCAGCCGCACGAGGTCACCTGGACCGACGCCGACCCGCCGGGCGAGTTCCGGGTGCAGCTCGGCGTAAGCGTCGGGCTCGGCGGTGACCAGCGCGCGGACCCGGCGGGTCTGCGCCCCGGACTGGTAGTGCGATCGGCTGCGCCCAGTGCTGAGGTAGTAGGGATACTGCGCGTCCGGCCGCTCCGCTGGGTCGCGGTGCTGGACCGGGTGGAACCGGGCGCGGCCGTCGGGGGTGGCGAAGCGGTCGGCGAACAGCCGCGGCGTGCCGGGATGCCGCTCGCCCGGGCATGGCCAGAAGACGCCCTGCTCGTCGGCGATGCGGTCATAGGTAATACCCGCGTAGTCCGCCTGGCCGCCCGCGCTGGCAGCCCGCAGCTCGTCGAATACCTCGCGCGGCCGGTCCTCGAAGGTGGCGGAGCAGCCGAGCCGCTGCGCCAGGACGCGCAGGATCTGCAGGTCGGAGCGGACCCCGGGTGGCGGGTCCAGCGCTTTGCGGCGCAGCAGTACCCGGCCTTCCACGTTGGTCAGGGTGCCCTCCTCCTCCGCCCACTGCGTGCACGGGAGCACGACGTCGGCCAGCGCCGCGGTCTCGGACAGCACGAAGTCGCTGACCACCAGGAAGTCAAGCCCGGCCAGCGCTTCGCGACGTGGGTAGCCTGTGGCGCCGAGACAGCGATGTTGGACGCGAACACCAGCAGGGTGCGTACTGCCCCTTCGGTGCCCAGCCGGTCGAGCATCTCGTAGGCCGAGGTGCCCGGCCCGGGCAGGCTGTCGGGGTCTACTCCCCACACCGCGGCGACGTGCTCCCGGGCTTCCGGGTCGTCGAGCCGCCGGTAGCCGGGCAGCTGGTCGGCCTTCTGGCCGTGTTCCCGACCACCTTGCCCGTTGCCCTGGCCGGTAACCGTTGCGAAGCCGGAGCCGGGCCGTCCAGGCAGGCCCAGCGCCAACGCCAGGTTGATGAAGGCAAGCACCGTGTCGGTGCCGTTGCTGTGCTGCTCGGCGCCCCTGGCGGTGAGCACCATAGCCGTCGACGCCTCGCCGAGCAGCAGTGCGGCCTCCTCTAACTGGACCGCCGGAACACCGGTGATCCGCTCTACCCGGTCCGGCCAGTAGGAGCGCACCACCCGGCGGACCTGCTCGAAGTCGCGGGTTCGCTCGGCGATGTAGTCGGTGTCGATGTGGCCGTGCCGGATCACCAGGTGCAGCAGCCCGTTGGCCAGCGCCAGGTCGGTGCCGGGCACCGGCTGCAGGTGTAACTTCGAGCCGCATGCGGTGCGGGAACGCCGAGGGTCGATGGTGATATGCGCCGCGCCGTGGCTGCGTCCCTCGTCGAACCACTGCATCGCCGGTGGCATGGTGTCGGCCGGGTTGGCGCCGACGAGCAGGACAACGTCGGCCGCTGCGATGTCGGCCAGCGGGAACGGCAGGCCCCGGTCGATGCCGAATGCGCGGTTGGTTGCCGCCGCTGCTGAGGACATGCAGAACCGGCCGTTGTAGTCGATCTGGGAGGTGCCCAGCGCGACCCGGGCGAACTTGCCGAGCTGGTAGGCCTTCTCGTTGGTCAACCCACCGCCGCCGAAGCAGCCTACGCTGTCCAGGCCGTAGTCCTGCTGGGAGCGCAGTACCGCCTGCGCAACCCGGTCCAGGGCGTCGTCCCAGGTGGTGGGCCTCAGAGGTGCGTCGCGCCGGTCGCGGGCCAGCGGCGCGGTCAGCCGCTCGGGGTGGTCGAGCAACTCGGCCGCGTTCCAGCCCTTGCTGCACAGCCCGCCCCGGTTGGTAGGAAACTCCTCCTGGGGCGCCAGGTGGACCCGGTCGGGCGCGACCCGCAAGGTGATGCCGCACTGCAGCGAGCAGTACGGGCAGTGCGTCAGCGTCGGCTCGTCATCCACCCTCCCACCGTCCGCCTGCCTCGTTTCCGCACCGTTGTCTGCCGGTTACCGCTGGCGTTGCGCCGCCGCGTTCGATGACGCCTTCGTCACCAATGTCACCACCGTCTGCGAGACCGTCTCGGCCGAACTGGACACCGATCCGGTAGTCACCACCGGCCAACGCGCCCATTTCGGTGCGCTACCCGACGTGACCGTCCACCTGATCTCCGACCAGAGGCCCTCAGGCTCAGTGGTGCTGGTAGACGTCGCTCCGGTGATCAACATCTACGACCGTGACCGTCCTGGCCTTGTCATCGATCCGGTAGATGATCCGGTAGATGATCCGGTAACTGCTTGGAGGTCCGGTGGGACATCTGCAGCTGGTCATCCCGAAGCGCGTGTTGTCCGGCAGAGGCCTATTCGATGACACGGGCGAGGTAGTCGGGCTTGCTGTCGTCCCGGCCGACCT
>DATDHI010000057.1:0-33077 GCA_036521655.1 Pseudonocardiaceae bacterium
GAGGTTGGAAAGCGTGGTGGCGTCTGGTGCACCGATACTGTATCTCTCCGCGCACCTGGACGATGCTGTGTTCTCCTGCGGTGCCCTCATCGCCAAGTTGGCGGGGAAGTGTCCGTTAACAGTGGCGACAGTTTTCACCGAGGCCGCCGCGCCGCCGCACACCTATGCCGCCCGGTCGTTCCTCAGGCAGTGCTCGGCTGCCGACGTGACCACCCTGTATGCGGATCGACGTGCCGAGGACCTCGAGGTCCTAGCCGGTGTCGGGGTTAGCCACCAGCATTTCGGGTTGCCCGACGCGTTGTTCCGGACTCGGGAGGTTCGCAGCTCCGCTTTAGGGCGGCTCGGTCGTCTTGTTCCGGAGCTGGTGCATCTGTATCCCACCTATCGCTTCGACATCGCCAGAGGACGGGTGGCACGCGCCGACCGGACGTTGCTTGCCGAGCTGATCGGCCGGGTCGAAGAGCTGGTGAAGGACCTCGACGCGCAACTCGTTTTCAGTCCCATCGGCGTCGGAAAACATGTGGACCATCTCATCACGCGATCGGTTGGCGAGAGCCTCCGCAACCACGTGATCTACTATTCGGACTTTCCGTACGACCTGTCCTCGAATCCGGATTCTGACTTCATCGACCGGCACAGCCTTTCGTCGTGGACCTGGGAACAGCGAATAGCTGAGAAGGGTCGATGGATTCGTGGCTACCGCACGCAGTTCGAGGCAATCTTTGCTGACGGCGAGATCACGCAGAAGCCGGAGTACTACTACGAACCGTCAGTGGACGATCACCGGTATACGGCCGAGGGTAGGTGAGGCGACGCAGCAGCACCTCGGCCGGTCCTCGGTAGCCCCGGCGCCGCATGAATTCCGCCAGGACAACGGTCATCGCCCACGTTGCCGTCGCCAAGGCTGCCACCGGCGCGACGTCGAGCACGTTACCAAGGCCACCGCCGTAGGCGGCCAACACGGCGACGAATACCACCGACTGCAGCAGATATGAGGTCATCGACCGCTGACCGCAGGCCGCCAGCGCGGTGACCACCACGCCGCGGTGCCCCCCGACCCGGATCGCGACGAGTCCGATGATCGCAGCGTAACCGATCCCGCCGGCATAGCCGGTGACAGTGTGCGCCACCGTCGCCAGGACGACCGTTCCCGCTGATGGCGCGTGCCACCAGTACGCCGCCATCAGCGCCATCGGCGTCCCACCGATGACGGCCAACCCACCGCCGAGTACCCCGACCCAGGTCAGCAGACGCCGGTGGGGTCCGGGATCGTCGAGCAGTCGCCGACGGGCCGCCCAGACCCCGAGCAGCAGCGGCGGCACCAGGTCAGCTAGCGAATTGAGCACCAGACCGGGGACCCACTCCCCGATACGTTCCCAGGCCGCTTCCAGGGGCGCGGCGGTGGTCGCCGCGGTCCCGTGATCAGGGACGGACGGGTCAAACAAAGCACCCAGCATCGCAACCGGCACCATCCACACCGTCGCCATGATCAGCAACGTCCGATCGCCAACCCGGGTCAGCATGCCCGCGAGCATGATCGCAAGCAGCCCATAAGCACCCAGGATGTCTCCGGAGAAGAGTAGCAATGCATGCATGAACCCGAAGAGCACCAGCCACCAGCCCCGCCGGCGAATCAGCTTGCGGACGGTCACCGCATCAACTCCGGCGACGGTGTTTCTGCGCAACAGCTGGACCAAGCCGTAGCCGAACAGCAGCGCGAACATCGGATATGCGCGGCCGTCGACTATGGTCATCTGCAGCGTCACGACCACCTTGTCCCCGATCGTGTCCGGAATCCGGTAGCCACGCACGCCCATGGGACGGCCGTACAGATAACCGGGCGCATTGGCCAGCGCGATGAACAGCAGCATCGCGCCGCGTGCGAGGTCTGGCGCGAGCGATCGAGCGGCTACCGAGATGGCGCCGGGAGCGGGGCGCCCGCTCACGCTGGATTCGGTCATGATCGGTGTCCGTTCAAGGATGACCCGCGCGGTCGATCTCAGGCCGGCGGGTCTGCTCGGTCGGGTACAACAGCAGCTTCTCACCGACAGCCAGTCCGACCGATGGTGTCCTCCCCCGACCTACAGTGGAATCCCCCCCATCCAGGGTGGGGTTAACCCCCCTAGCGCGCGATGTGCTCTGCGTAGGCACTGAATGGCACGGTTCCATCCCACAGTTTTTCGTCGTGCGCCCAGTAGAAGGTCTTGAAGTTGCAGGTACGCGCCTGACGTAACGCCGTCGCCATCATCCCGCTGTCGGACAGGTCGCGGTAGGACTTGTCGAGCGAGTGTGACTGGTGCCAGCCGGGGTTCTCCCCAGCGACGGCGAACCCGTACTCGTGCGCCAGTCGGGTTATCCAGCGGGTGGCGGACCAGTCCTGGATGTCTGGCGAGTCCAGTGGTACTGCCTGGTCCGCCGGTTCACATGAGTCGTTGTCGCCGGAGTTGTCGGCGGCCGAGCTCACGTACGCGACCACGTCGGGGCGGCGAGGCAGCCTGCTGTAGAAGACTTGCCACGCGCCCCCGGCGCCAAGCAATCCTGGTGGCAAATTTTGGCTGACCGCGTCGTTGTACTCCTTAGGTAGGACGCCGACGCCGGGAGTCAGAACCAGGTAGGTCCCCCGGAAACCGAGCTTCGCGTACGTGGCGAGTTGCCAGTTCACTTCGTCGTTCAGCGCTCCCACATACCAGTCTGCCCATTGACGAACCTTGGCCTCGGTCAGTCCATCCTGTCCGGGTCGCCATCCGGGGGCCGGGTTAGGAGCCATCGTCGGCGGCATGTTGGGGCCGTTCTGGGCGTCCCGGTCGAACGCCCAATAGTGGCCGTTGGCTGGGTAGAGCACCTCAGTGTCCGTGGCCGATGTCACCCGAACTGCGGTCATCCGGGAGAAGTCGAACTCTGACCCGACTTTGGCGAGATACTTCTCAGCGGCTTCCCGCAGCTTCTGGTTGAAGATGAAGTTGCCCGCATCGGATACATTTCCCAGGTCGTCAACCATCCGGCCGTCCGGTTTGTTCAACAACCATTTCGGAGTGTAGTGGAGGCTGGGCTCCAGGGTTATCGTGCGTCCGGCGGACCGAAAGGTTGCCACCCGGTCGCGCACCGATTGGAGATACTCTTCGTCGAAGTTCCCTTCGGACGGTTCTGCACGGATCCAATCTATCTCGACCTCCGCGATGGAGACACCGGCGTGGGCTTCTTCCGCCGAGTGCGCCGGCAGGGATGCCAGCGTGCCGAAGGAAGTGCTGTCGGGCTCGGCTCCGCTGGCGGCGGTCCCGGCCGTGTCGATCGCGGCGGTGCCGCACGCCACCAGTTGGGTCAGCGCGAGCAGCACCAGTAGGCATGCCAGGCGGCTCACCGCGCGCCGGACCGTTCCGCACGGCGCGCGCGCAGCCCGGACACCGCCGCGAACGCCGCACGCAGGTGTTGCTCACCCAGCGTGAGCGGGAGCCGTTCGAACCGCAGCGCCTGATAGTCGACCGTGACTGCGCCGAAGTTGCGCTTGAACCGTTCCACGCCCGAGCCGGGTACGGACTCGCCGAGGTGAAAGTGCAGCGCCCCGGCGCGGCAGGCGTCCTCGATCTCCATCGACTGCATCCGGTAGGTGGCCATCGTCTCCCGGGCGAGGGCGGCGTTGACCGCGCCGAGCCAGGCCCAGCTGTGGCGCCCATGCTGGAGCACGACGTCGACTGCGACGGGCTCCCCGTCGCGGGTCGCCGACCAGATCACACATCGCTCACCCAGCGCCGCCGCGACGGCCGCGACCGCGCCCGGTCGGTCCCGGCGGGCGGCGAGCCGGCGCGCGACCCACAGTGGCTGGCCGCGGTCGTTCGCCCACCGATCGACCGCCTGGCGGTAGAGCTCGGCGAACATGGCGACGCCCCTCCCGGCGCCACACTCCCGGCGGATGTTCAGCGCCGCCCCTTCGGACTTGCGCACCCGGTTTCGCGTCTCCTTCCGGAAGCGCTTCGACCACACGGTCTCGAAGCCGCCCGTGAGGTCGATGACCTGGGTCCGGTCCGGCACCCGCCGCGTACGCGCAGGGGCCACGGCCGACCACGACGCGGCGGTCAGCGGATTCGGCACGACGGCGCTTCGGGCCACCGGGCGACGGGCCAGATCGTCCAGCACGAGGCGACGATCCGCTTCGCTGAGCTCGCCGCCCTCGACGAGCACCCCGCCGTAGCCCCATCCGTGGGGCCAGGACTCCTCGAGGACGTGCACCCCGGCCCATCGCCTGGCAGCCAGCGGCAGCACCAACCGTCGCCCATCGGGCAGCTCGTAGAGTCGGCTGGCGTCGACGTAACCGCGCGTGGCGCACAGGCAGTCCAGCCATTCCGGGGTCTGGGTGGGCAGCGCGTCCGGGTCGGCGGTGAACGCGGCCCGCCACGCTGCCCGGGGCGCCGGGCTCACGATCCGGGCTGCCGCGCCGGACGCCGCGCCGACTTCGATGGGGTCCATCGTCACCGTGCCACCTCTCGCAGTGCGACGTAGGGACCGGTCGGGAGTCCGTCGCCGGTCAGGGCTGCGGCCGCGTCTTGCAGGGCCTGGTTCTGCGCGGGGCCCAGGGCTGCCCGCTCCTGTGGCGTCAGCCGCGCCAGTACGTCGGCTAGCGGCATCCCCTCGACCAGCTGCACCATCGCCGCCGTGACCAGCACCGGACCGCTGCCGTCACCGTCGTGCAGGTACACAGCCCCGTGCCCGTTTTCGGTGTTTGAGCGTACGAACCGGACCAGCTCCACGACGTGCTGCGCCGACGGCGCGTCCACGTCCGCGATCTCGATCGTCATCAGCTGCATGCCTAGTGCTTTCGTCACCGCCCGCTCCTCGACGGTGACATCGCCGATGGCGACCACACCACTGACGTGGAAGCTGTCGCGCATCAGCATGAGCTCGGTCTCGCTCGCCGGACCGGCCCGCAACACCCCAGGCATGACCTGCGCGGCGCCGTCCAGGGGTGGCAACGCAGGATCGGCTTTGTGCAGCACGCCGCTGAACCGCACCAGCAGACCGAGCACGAGCACCACCAGCACGACCACGACGCGCAACACGACCTGGCGATGCGGCAGCGGCTCGACCCCACCGAGTGCGGCAGTGACCGGCGGACCCGGAACCGGCCCGGTCACGACGGACGCTGCCGGTTGGTCGGCCGGGGCCGCCGGCTCAGGGTGGCCAGCTCGTACCCGATCGCCGGCAGCCCGATGTACAGGGCCAGCCCGATGAGCAACGACACGACGAAGGGCTCGACCGAGGTCGGCTGGTCCGGACCGCGCTTGTCGTCGTCGGCCAGCGGCAGCGGTGGTGGCACCACCAGCGCGCCGGCCGAGTCCGGCGGTGTCACCAAGCCGGCATCGATCGCCAGCTGCCCGATGGGGGCCAGTCGCGCGACGTCGGAGGACGCCGGTCGTTCGAACACACCGCCGGCGAAGGCCTGCCGTACCGTGCCGTCCGGCATCTGGGTGGCCGGGCCCAACGGGTCACCGAACCGACCGCGCGCCTGGGCCACTGCATCGGTGGGCGTCGATCCGGCGGGGGCGCGCAGGTAGGCCGCCGCGATCGCGGGGTCGGTCAACTGCGCCAGCACGCCGCCCTTGGGCCGGGTGATCGGGGGGAACTGGGCTTGCTGGTAGGAGTCCGGACGGGTCGCCGCCAGCGCGGCGACGATCTGCGCTGCCCGCACGCCGGCCGGCCCGTCGTTGGTGAGCAGGGCTCCCCGGAACAGCTGGGACGCCGGCTGGGTGCCGGTGGTGAAGGTCGTGGTCAGCGGCGGCCCCACGACGGCCTTACCGCCCAGCCCGTCCCAGCCGGTGGAGAACGAGCCCTGGGGACCATCGAGGACCGGGAAGCCACCGCAATGGGAGCCCGTTGTGGTCACGAAGACCCCACCGGGGATGGTTTCCACGTCGGCGAGCGGGTCGTAGGGGTCGGTCGGCACCTGCCACAGCTGGATGCCGCGGTAAGTGGCGCTGTCGAAGGACGCGAGCATTCGGCCCTGGGAGCGCACCGTCGACGGGAAGTCGGCCGTCACGGTGCCCCCGAGGACGTCCTTGTCGCTCATGACGAACAGATGGACGCCGTGGCTGACCGCGCCGCCCTCGGTGGCGAAGGATCGAACGACGTGACCTGGCAGTAGGTTGGTGAACCTGGAGGCCTCGGCCGTGGTGGTGAACGCCGAGCACGCAGGCAACTCAGTCCGCAGGAACGCGGCGGTCTTGAAGATCCCGTCGTTGTCCGGTAGGTAGTACCGAGCCCAACCGACCGTGGCGAAACCCAATACCAGTACCAGCCCCGCGCCGGCGGCGAGCAGGGCGCTGGGCGGTCGCCGGGACCCGCCGCGTGCGGCCCTCACCCGCGCGGAGACCAGCGCATCAGCCATCAGGACGGTGCCCGCGATGGACGCCGGCATCAGGTAGACGAAGAACTGCTCGTTGAGCGTGCCGAGCAGGACGCTGTAAGCCGCGAAAGCGTAACTGGTCAGCAGCCATGCCAGCAGCCAGCGGGCAGGTCCGGACGTCGCCTTGAGCACCAGCCACACCAGCGCGACCGCGCCGCCGAGCATCATCAGATAAGTGGTGGCGTACTGGGCGGCATTGCCGCCGACCGCGGCGAGGAACGACACGCCTGGGCGGTTCCAGCCGGTGATCTGCAGCAGACCGGTGAGCCGCTCGAACATGGAGAACTTCTGCGATGCGAAGCTCTGGGCCAGGCCGAGCGTCGCCGCCCACAGCGGAAACAGCAGCCAGAGCACCAAACCCCAGGCGAAGCCCGCGAATGCGACGCCAGCGCGCCGCCAGTCCCGGCCGAGCAGCTGGTAGACCACCGGAGTGAACACCAGGAAGGCCGAGACCTCCTTGGTCAACAGGGTGAGTCCGGTCGCCAGTCCCACCACCGGGACGTAGACCAGCAGCGGCTTGTCGCGCAGCCACATCGCCAGGCAGAGTGTCAGCAGCGCCGCGATCAGCGCTAGTGGCTCGATCATGGCCAGGCGCCCGTAGCGCAGGAGCACCGGATCCGTCGCCGAGACGGCCATCACGACCGCGACGATGATCAGCCCGCGGCGCCGGTCCGCCTTGGACGCCAGATGGGCCGCGAGCAGCCCGACGAGCAGGAACGCGAAGATCATGGCGATGGCGGTCAGCACCCGGGCCGCCACGATGGCGTGCTCGAGTGGGGCGTCGGCCATACCGAGCAGGCGTAACCAGCCCGCCTGCGCGAGGAACGACAGCGGCGGGTGCACGAACATCGGCGAGTTCGTCCAGGTCAGTGACCAGTTCTGGGCGACCTGTTGCGCGGCCTTGGTGTAGACGACCTCGTCGTACTGGGTGTCCGGGCTGTGCGCGATGTTCCAGAGCATTGTCACGCCCGCCAGTAACGCGGCGCCGAGGACGACCAGGTACTCGGGCGGCGCAATGCTCTGCTGCGGGGGGCTGGTGGGTGCGGGCTGGGCCATGGCGAGCTGTTGACCCCGGTATGCGTCAATCACGGTGCTGGCCTTGGGCGGGAGTGCGCTGGCCACCAAGGCGCATCAGCCGGGTGCGTACCGCGGCGACATCGGCCTCGGGCACCAGCCGCAGCCGGACGGCGAGGGCGGCGTATACACCGAGGCCGACCAGGATCACCAGGAGGTCCAGCGGGCGAGCAACCAGCGTGGCGGTAGCGAGCACGAGCGCCAATACTCCGACGGCGCCACCCCACCCCACCACAGTCCGCATCCTCAACCACCCGGGCCAATACTGACCGACGTACACCGAGGCCAGCAAGCCCGCTGCCGCCCAGGAGCCGGCGGCAAAGGAGGTCGCCGCGCCCAGCGCGCCGAACCGCGGCACCAGGACAAACAGTGCCACCAGCTGGACCGCCACCGAGACCGGGATGCGTACCGCGATCGCGCCGGCCAGCCCCCGCGCGAGCAGCGCTTTCAGCAGCATGTCGGCCACGATGAGCCCGGTGGTACCGATAGTGATGACTCTGGCCAGCTCGGCGGCCTGGTCGTAGGAGGCCGGGAACAGCAGTCCGAGGACCGAGCCGGGGGTGATGAGCAGGACTAGTTGAGCCGGCACGAATGCCAGCGGCACCCAGCGGAAACCGGTCTGGAACCAGCGGTGCGCCTCGGCCTTCGTGCGTTCCCTGGCGATGAACGGGAACATCGCCTCGGCCAGCGCGCTGCTGAGCAGGACCGGCGCCCGGGCCAGTACCGCGGCGGCCTGGTAGACGGCCACCGTGGCGAAGCCGAGGCCGTGATCGTGACCGAGGGCGCTGAGCACCAGGATGTCCAGCGTCGTCAGCAACCCGAAGCCGATGGTTCCCACCGCCATCGGAGCCGCGGTGGCGAAGGCGCGTGCGCTCGCGACGGGTCCTGGCCGGGGCAGCCGGTCGCCCAGAGCCCGGCAGCTCAGCCACACCGCGACGACGATGCTAGCCAGCACGGCGGTGGCGACCCCGCCGACGCCGAACCCGCACAGGCCTACCAGGACGAGGCCGCCCGCCACCTTGAGGAGGGTCTCCGCTAGTTGCGTCAAGCCGATCGCATCGAAGCAGCGCACACCGTGCACGGCTCCCCACAGCACCGAGTAGAGCGAGATCAGGACGACCGAACCCGCCATCGTCAAGGTCAGCGCGACGCTCGCGCCGGGCAGGATCTTCCCGGTGGTCAGCTGCACCACGATGAGGACGGCTGCGAGGAAGAGACCCAGCCCGACGTTGCCGAGCAGTGCGGCACGGAAGGCCGAGTCGGCCTCGGCCCGGGCCGCCGGGCCGGCACCGTCGGCCCGGGCCACCGTTCGCGCCAGTGCCCAGGGGAAGCCGGCCGCCAGCACGGTGGCGGCCAGCAGCAGCACGCTGAGCAGCACGCTCACGGCGCCGAAATCGTCCTGAGGCAGCAGCCACGCGAGGGTCACCCCGAACCCGTAGTTCAGCACGGCGTTGAGGGCGATGCCCCCGACCAGCACCACACTGCCCGCGCCAGCCGCCCGCTGAGCCTTCAGGTTGATCATGATCTCGGCCTGTCTGTGCGATGCGGATGGCGCGCGTTTCCTTGGTCCGGCTCAGGATGCGCGTACCGGACGCGCGCAACCAGGGAGAAGTCCCCACGACGACGGGAGCGAACCCGCCAGTCCGGGTAGGGGATTCCCCCGCAGCTCCCCGGCGAGGATTCCTTGAGGAATCTCGGAAGTGGGGGCAGCCCTACCTGAAAGGTCGGGGGAATACGCACCAGGCGGGGGCTCACACGGTCGTTCCTACCACGGCCGGCTGCCACTCTGATCAGGCGGCCGGAATCGGTTCGCCAGGTCCGGCCAAATGAGGAGAGAAATAATGGCCTCCGTATCGAGCTGCGAGCCGGTGACGAGTTCACGGCAGCTCCGCGCTCGTGCCCCGTTACGCATTTCCTTCGCCGGCGGCGGCACCGACGTTCCTCCTTTTCCGCAATCCGAGGGTGGCTGCGTGCTGTCGGCGACCATCAACCGGTACGCCTACGGCTCGCTGCGGCAGAGGAAGGACCGCCGGGTCACCATTGAGTCGGTCGACTTCGGCACCACGACGGAGCTCGATCTCGACGAGGGTGCCGACCTCACCGGTCAGCTCGACCTGGTCAAGGCGGCCATCCGCCGCTTCGGGACGCCTGACGCCGGCGGCTATGACCTGGTACTGCGTTCCAACGCGCCGCCCGGCTCGGGTCTTGGCTCCTCCTCAACGATGATGGTGGCGCTGACCGGCCTGCTCGCCGACCACCACGGCTCGACCCTGGACGATTACGAGACGGCGCAGCTCGCCCACGCCATCGAGCGAGTCGATCTGGGCATCTCGGGTGGGATGCAGGACCCGTACGCGGCCACTTTCGGCGGCTTCAACTTCATCGAGTTCGGCGACGAGGTCATCGTCAACCCGTTGCGGGTGCGTGACGAGGTGATCAACGAGCTCGAGCTCAGCCTCATGCTGTGTTTCACCGGGACCACCCGCGCATCCGCGAAGGTCATCGACGACCAGACCCGGCGGGTCAGCGAAGGATCATTCGACGCCCTCGCCGGTCTGCGTGCGCAGAAGGAGCTCGCGGTAACGATGAAGGCGGCTCTGCTGCGCGGCGAGCTACGGGAATTCGGTGAGCTTCTCGGTGAAGCGTGGAAACAGAAGAAACGTATGTCGCCGCTCATCTCCAATGAGCGGATCGAGGATCTCTACGACATCGCGACGAAGAACGGCGCGGTCGGCGGGAAGGTCACCGGAGCCGGCGGTGGCGGATTCATCCTCTTCTACTGCGACTTCACCCGTAAGCATCGCGCCATCGAGGCGCTGGAAAAGGCCGGCGCAAGCATAGTGGAGTTTTCTTTTGAGAGCAGAGGACTGAGGACATGGCGAGCATGACTGAACTGGACATGACCGAGCAGAACCTGGCAACAGCCAGAATGCGGTTGGCCGACTCCATCGCGGTCAAGCAGGCGATGCTCGACGATGTCGTGCTCAAGCAGGCCGTCGAGATCGCAGACGCTATCGCGGACGCGCTCCGGGCCGGCAACAAGCTGCTGTTCTTCGGCAACGGTGGATCTTCGATGGACGCCGGTCATCTCGCTGCCGAGCTCACCGGCCGGTTCGCCTACGATCGCCCAGGGCTCGCAGCGTTCAGCCTGTCCGACTCGACCGCCGCGGTCACCGCGATCGGGAACGACTACTCCTATGCCGAGGTGTTCGCCCGCCAGGTGCAAGGCATCGGCCGGGCCGGGGACGTGGTGATCGGTCTCAGCACGTCCGGCACCTCGGCGAACGTCGTCCGGGCCCTCGAGGTGGCCCGTGCCGCAGGCATGGTCACGGTGGCCCTCACTGGCGCAGATGGCGGGCAGTGCCTGGGTGTCGTCGACTATTGCCTGCGGGCGCCGAGCGACGATACCGCGCGGGTCCAGGAAGCCTGCCTTCATATCGGCCACACGATCTGTGAGCTCGTGGAGGCGACGATGTTCCCGAGGTCGGTGTGAGTGTGTGCAGCCGCCCGCTGGAGACCGTGTTCCTGGACCGCGACGGCACCATCAACGTCCCGGCCGCACAGGGCGACTACATCCGCACTCCGGACCGGCTGGTGCTGCTGCCCGGCGCGGCGGCCGCGATCCGTCAGTTCAATCGAGCTGGACTGCGCGTCGTCCTGGTCACCAACCAGCGGTGGATGTCGGCGCCGGACGCCGATCCCGCGTCCTTCGGCGCGACGCAGGACCGGCTGAGGGAGCTGCTTGCGGCCGAGGGCGCCTGGCTCGACGCCGCCTACCACTGCCCGCATGCACTCCGGTCCTGCCGATGCCGCAAGCCTGCGCCGGGAATGCTGTGGCGGGCCGCCGAGGACCTGGGCCTGGACCTCACCAGATCCGTAATCGTCGGCGACGCCGTCTCCGATCTGCAGGCCGGCAGAGCCGCCGGTACGGGCACCATCCTGCTGAGCGCGGTGGGAGTCCCAAGCCTGCTCGCTGATGTGACCTGCCCCGATCTCCCGGCTGCGGTGGAACTGCTGCTCGACGCTAGTGGAGCAGCTCCGCCACCAAGGTCCGGTAGCGCGCGCCGGTGACGTCCGAGTCGTAGGCCGAGCTGCGCTCCCGGGCCCCGCGGCCCAGGCTGGCCCGCAGCGACTCATCGTGCGCCAGCCGGAAGATCGCTGCGCTCAGGTCGGTGACGTCGAACGGGCTCACCGCGATCCCCGAGTCAGCACCGATCCAGGCTAGCTGTGGCAGATCGAAGTAGACCACCGGCTTCCCGTAGGCCATCGCCTCCAGCGCGCTCAGGCAGAACGTCTCGTACCGGGACGGCACCACCATGAATGCGCAGTGGCGCAGCAGGTCCCGCTTGTGCTCGCCCTCGACCCTGCCGACGACCCGGATGCGGTCCCGGTGGTACGCCGGCAACAGCTCGCGCAGCCTGGCCTCCTCCTGCCGGCTCCCAGACCCGGCGATCACAACCGGCAGGGCGAGCGCGGGTGATGACGCCGCGAGCAGCAGGTCCAGACCCTTCTGCCGGACGTCGATCCGGCCAAGGAAGAGAATGTGCTGGCCCTTTCCGTACTCGAGATCGTCGACGGGCGGACGCTCGATTCCGTTGGGGATCAGCGCGATGGACGCCCGGCTGTTCGCGGCTCGTACCACCTGCCGGTCGGTGTCGTTCAGCACCACGAAATGCCGGTACAGCCGTAGGGCTCTGCGCTCGATCGCGGTGAACGGGAGCTTGTAGCGACGGCTCATGTCGGCACCGCTGAGCATCTGCACGAGCGCGATCACCGGGAAACGGGCGACCAGCGGCAGCGGGCTGGCCGAGACCGGCGGAGTGACGCTCTCGATCCACAGGTGGGGGCGACGCACCAGCGCGACCAGCGTGATCAGGACCTGGAAGACGAGTTGGCCGCCCCTCGGCCCGGCCCATCCGGAGGGCAGGAACACATACCGGATCCCGTCGCGCACCTGGGATCGACCGCTGCCGCGGTAGGAGCCGGTGTAGACGGTCACCCGGTAGTCCCGCGCGAGCCGCGCGGCGATCTGCGCGACGACCACCGCGCCGCCACCGCCGTAGTGCGGATTGCCAACATCGTCGCAGTTCGAGATCACCACATGCGGACGGCTCACGGGCATGGCTGACGATACGTCGCAGCCGGCCGAGCAGAGCAGGGCTCGCAGGCACCGCATCGGCTCAGCCTGCCTCGGTAGCTGGGACGCTGCGCAGGGGAATCATCGGGACGACGCCGCTGGTCGCGGCGGTACGGATGGGCTCGGGCCGGCTGGGGCCAGTACGGCGGGCGGCGACCGCGTCGAGCAACGCCGTCTCGTACTGGTCGATGCAGTTGTCCCAGGTCATACCTTCGGCCTTGCGGCGAGCCAGCCGCCCCAGCACCTTGCGACGGGTATGGTCGGCGGCCAGGCCCAGCAGGGCGTCGCGCAGCGCGACCTCGTCGCGCGGGGGCACGACCAGCCCGACACCCTCCACTACATCTCGGACACCGGGCAGGTCGGACACCACCGGCACGCAGCCGGCGGCCATACCCTCCACGGTGACCAGGCCGTAGGCCTCGGCCTGGGTGACCGAAGGCAGCACAACGACGTCATTCCGGTCGTACTCGGCATGCAGCTCCTCGTCGGACACCCGGCCCAGGAAGCGCACGTTGTCCGCGCCCAGCTTGGCGGCCAGCTGCTCGTACTCGGCGCGCTGCGGGCCGTTGCCGATCAGGGTCAGCTCGATCACCGACTGGCCGGCCACCGCGCGGATCAGCCAGTCGACGCCCTTGTAGCCGCGCATCTGACCGACGAACAGCACCCGCAGCCGGTCCGAGTGCAGCTTCAGCGGGCGGGGCCGCACGTCGACACCGTGGGACACCACCCGGACCTCGGGTCCGTTCGGCCGGCGCTCCCAATCGGCGTAGTGCTGGGAGGTGGTCAGGGTCAGGTCGGCCCGACCGGACAGCATCCGATGGATCCTGTTGTATAGAGCGCACAGTTTCTCCATGCCCCTGATAGCCAGCGGGCAGTGGTGGACGTACACGATCGGCGCACGCCGGCCGGCGCCCAGGGCGAGGAACACATCGCTCATGGTCGGCACCGGGCCGTGCAGATTGATCACGTCGTAGTCCTCCAGCCGACGTGAGATGCTCGGCCAGTAGCCGGCCAGCGCGCTGAACCGGTACTCGCCGAGGACCAGCCGCGGAATCTGCACCGAGGACAGGACGTCGACGTTGTGGCCGCGCTCGCGCAGGCCGGTGGTCAGCCGTTGGACGGTACGTGAGATGCCGGACACAATCGGTGGGGCCTCGCTGGTCACCACCAGGACGTTGAGCCCGGTGCGGTTGACCGAGGCCGGGGCGCGGCGCTGGGCACGCTGGGCGCGGCGAAGGGCCACCAGGTGGCGCAGGTAGCGGCCGCCCTCACGCAGGGTGGACTTCGACTCGCCAGCGTGCCGGGAGCCGAAGACGAACGGGACTTCGGCGATCCGGTTGAGCTCGGATCGCACGACCAGCTCGAGCAGGATCTTGTAGCCGATCGGGTCGACCGCGTCCAGCCGCAGCGCGCCGATCCGCACCGCGAAGAAACCACTCAGCGGGTCGGTCATAGCGCCGATCGGACCGCCAAGCACGGCAGCGGCAAGCGCCTTGGTCTTGGTGGAGATCTGGCGGCGGTAGGCGCTGCTCAGCCCGTCATTGCTGCCGCCGTCGGCGTACCGGGTAGCCACTACGACGTCGCTGTCGGTGTCGCGGCCCCGGGTCAGCAGGGCCGTTATCAGCGACGGCGGGTGCTGCAGGTCGCCGTCCATCACCACGGCCCACGGCGAGCGCGCGGCGCGCAGGCCTTCCACCACCGCGCCACCGAGCCCGCCGGTGGGGTGCTCGCGGTGGATCAGCCGTACCATCAGCGGGTACCGCTCGGTGGCGGCGGTGATGACCGAGGGCGTGTCGTCGGTGCTGTCGTCAACGAAGATGATCTCGGCGGCCAGCTCGGCCGGCAGCGCCGCGGACAGCTGCCGTAACAGCTCGTCAATGTTGCCGGCCTCGTTGAAGGTCGGAATGACTACCGTCAGTTCGTGAGCGAAGGCCTCGGTCGGGCGCGGCAGCCGCGACACGGTGGGGTGGAGCTGGTGGGCCGCTGCTGTCGCCATCTCGACACGTCCTTACGATCCTGACTGCTAAGACCCTGTAAGCGGGCTATGAACAGCCTGAATCGGGAACCGCGAGCGATCGATGGAGTGCTCCCCCGCTCCGTCGGGGCTACCCCCCGAAGCCGATAGGGGGATTACCCGCTCGATCGGGTAGGGCACTGCCGTGTGCTGTGGGTTACGTGGTGCCGGGACGCACCGGTACTCAGCGAAGCCGGATGACGAGTGCGACCACGACCAGCGTGATCACCACGAACGCTGCCAGCACTGCCACCCCGGTGACGAGCCGCGGCCAGATCGAGGTGGTCTGCCAGTCCGCTTCTTCGGTCTTCTGGTCGTCGTGCGGATCGGATGGCGCCGGCGGGAGCGGTGGCACCGATGGGCGTGGCGGGCTCGGTGGCACCGGCCACTGGTAGGCGTGTTGCCCACTTTCAGCTCGTCCAGCCGGCGCATGGCGGGTCGAGTCCGGCGCAAGGTGGGCCACCGCGGCACCGAGGGCCACTGCGGCCTTGGGCCGGGGATCCACCGGGACGGGACACCCGAGCGCTTCCGACACCATGCGTGCCACCAGCGGGATCCGCGAGGACCCCCCGAGTAGCAGCACCGCGGCGAGCTCCGTGGGCGCCACCCGCGCCGAGCGCAACGCCTGCTGCAATGCACCGACGGAGGATTCGATTCCGGCCCGGATCAGGTTCTCGAAGTCCGCGCGAGTGATGTGCACCTCGATGTTCCGGTCCGCGAGATAGACGGGCAGGATCGTGTCTGTGTCGGTGGAGAGAGCCTCCTTCGCCGCCGTGCAATCCTCGCGTAACTGGGCGAGCGCACGCGAGGTCCGCGGATCGGCCATGTCGAGCCCGTTGAGCGCCCCGCCCGATGCGTAATTGACGAACTCGATGATGGCCTCGTCAAAGTCGATCCCCCCGAGTCGCTCGATACCTGTCGGGGCACCGACATACTCGAACCCGCCCGCGCACCGGCGCAACAGAGCCACATCCAAAGCTCCGCCACCGAGGTCGTAGACCGCTACGAGCGTGCCATCGTCGAGATGTCGGGATGCCGTGTAATGCTCGGCCGCCGCCTCCGGGGCAGAGATGGTGACGGTATCGTGGAACCCCGGGATACGCGCAACTTCCTCGAACCGCGCGCGCCGCAGCGGGCTCCAGTTCCCGGGATGGGCCAGCACGATCCGCTCCGGCGGCTCGCCTTCGAGCTCAGTCACGGTATGCACGACCCCGCGAAGCAGCGTGTTCAGAAGGTAAGGTACGGAGTGCGGTTGCCCCCCGAGAAGCACCGGAGTGGGGTCGCCGAGCTGACGCTTGACATAGCGTGCCATCCGGTCCGGATCGATCAGCCCACGTCTGCTCGCGGGCTCTCCGGTAAGCATCGTGCCGAGCTGGTCGACGTACAGCACGGCGGGCATGAGCGGGCTGCGATCCCCGAGATGGCACGTCTGCGCCCGGGAACCCCGGGCCACCGCAGCTGCGATGACGGTAGTGCCGAGATCAACGCCGAGGCTGTAGCCCACCACCCATGCTAACCGACCCCGCTGGCTCAGCACCGCATTCAGCGGGCTCAGCGTGGTTATCGGGCGCTAATAAGCACGCTCAGCCTGCTGAATGCGGGGATGCCGGGAGGGGGTCAGGTGAGGTCGAGGTGGCGGGCGATGAGCAGGCGTTGGATCTCGCTGGTGCCTTCGCCGATTTCTAGGACTTTGGCGTCTCGGTAGAAGCGGGCTACGGGGTACTCGTTCATGTAGCCGTACCCGCCGAAGATCTGGGTCGCGTCGCGGGCGTTGTCCATCGCGGCGTTGGAGGAGACCAGCTTCGCTATGGCGGCCTCTTTCTTGAACGGCTGGCCGCGCAGCATCTTCGCGGCGGCAGCGTAGTAGGCGAGCCGGGCGGTGTACGCCCGTGCCTCCATGTCGGCGATCTTGAACTGGATCGCCTGATAACTGCCGATGGCCTGGCCGAAAGCGTGCCGCTGCCGGGCGTAGGACAGGCACTCGTCGATGCAGCCCTGGGCCAGCCCGACGCCTAGCGCGGCGATCGCGATGCGACCCTCGTCGAGGATGGATAAGAACTGCGCGTAGCCGCGGCCACGCTCACCGAGCAGATTGTGCTGCGGAACCTGGCAGCCGTCGAAGAATAGTTCACGGGTGTCCGAGCAGTTCCAGCCGACCTTGGAGTACTTCTCCGAAACCGTGAAACCCGGGTGCCGGGCCGGGATCATGATGGTGGAGATCTCCTTGCGACCATCGCAGACGCCGGTGATCGCGGTGACCGTGACCACGGAGGTGATGTCAGTACCCGAATTGGTGATGAAGGCCTTCGAGCCGTTGATCACCCAATTGCCATTGTCACACGTAGCGGTGGTGCGGCATGCACCCGCGTCAGAGCCACCGCCGGACTCGGTCAGGCCGAACGCACCGAGCTTGTGCCCGCTGCACAGCTCCGGCAGCCACCGCTGCTTCTGCTCCTCTGTGCCGAACCGGAAGATGGGCATCGCGCCCAGCGACACGCCGGCCTCCAGCGTGATGGCCACCGAGGAGTCCACCCGCGCGAGCTCCTCCAGCGCCAGGCACAGCGCGAAGTAGTCGCCGCCCATGCCCCCGTACTCCTCGGGGAAAGGCAACCCGAACAGGCCCATCGCGCCCATCTTCGCCACCACCGCGTACGGGAACTCGCAGCGCTCGTAGAGGTCCCCGATGACCGGGGCGACTTCCTTGCGGGCGAACTCCTCGACGGTGGCCCGCAGCGTCGCATGCTCCGCACTCAACTCCTCAAACACGGCGTGTCCTCCTCACCCTCCCCCGCGTGTCGTCCTCTCCTGCACGGTATGCCGTCCTCTGGTGCTCACCGGTTCGACCACCGCAAGCACCGTGTCGCGCTCGACGGTGCCGCCGGGGCGGGCCTGCAACGCACGGATCACCCCGTCGACGGGTGCCCTCAGCACGTGCTCCATCTTCATCGCCTCCACAACGAGTAGCCGGGCGCCCGCGGCGACCAACTGGCCCTCGACGACGTCGACGACTGTCACGGTGCCCGGCATCGGCGCGAGCACCGGGCCACCGGCGCCGGCCTCGGTGCCCGTCACCGCGACCAGGGGCTCGCGCAACTCCCAGCTCTGGCCGTCCCGGCCCAGCC
Source organism: Pseudonocardiaceae bacterium (assembly GCA_036521655.1). GTDB lineage: Bacteria > Actinomycetota > Actinomycetes > Mycobacteriales > Pseudonocardiaceae. The sequence continues at coordinate 17,742 of DATDHI010000057.1, forward strand.
ACACGACGGCGCCGTCCCGCGCACAGTGATAGCGGCGGGTGACGCCGTCCAGGGTGGCGACCAGGTCCCCGCCCTCCCACCAGGCCGAACCAGCCATCGGGGAACCGTCGCCGACGGCGACCAGCGCGCTGGCAGCCCGCCCGCGGGTGCGAAGCTCAACCGGACGGCCAGGCCCGACAGCCAGCCGCCAACGGGTCCATGCGGGTTCACCAACCCGCCAGCCACCCGGCAGGGCGAACGGGTCCACCACCGGCCCGACCGGCTCCAGGGCCAGTAGCGCGTGCAACCCGGCCGCGGCGAGCACCTCGTCGGGCGTTTCCGCAGTGCAGCCGAGGCGCTCGACCAGCCCGGTGTCCAGCCGACCAGCCCGCACGTCGGCGTCGGCCAGCAGCGCGCGCAGGAAACCCGTGTTGGTGCCCAGGCCCAGGATGCTGGTCTGCGCGAGCGCCGAGTCCAGCCGGCGCAGCGCGGTGTGCCGGTCCGGGCCGTGCGCGATGACCTTGGCCAGCAGCGGGTCGTAGTCGCTGCCGACGGTGCCGCCCGCCACCAGCCCGGAATCCACCCGCACCCCAGGCCCGGCGGGTTCGCGCAGGTAAAGCACTCGCCCACCGGTGGGCAGGAAGCCCCGGGAAGGGTCTTCGGCGTAGATCCGCGCCTCCACAGCATGGCCGTCGAGGTGGACAGCGTCCTGCCGCAGCGGCAAGGGCTGCCCGGCGGCTACCCGCAACTGCAGTTCGACCAGGTCCAGCCCGGTGACCAGTTCGGTGACCGGGTGCTCGACCTGCAGCCGGGTGTTCATCTCCATGAAGAAGTACTGCTCAGGCGCATCGGCCGGCACGATGAACTCGACGGTGCCCACACCGGTGTACCCGACGGCTTTCGCGACGGCCAGGGCCGACTCCCCCATCCGGCGGCGGGCCGCGTCTTCCAGCAGCACCGAGGGCGACTCCTCGACGATCTTCTGGTGCCGCCGCTGCAGGCTGCACTCGCGCTCGCCGAGGTGCACCGCGCCGCCGTGCGCGTCGGCCAGCACCTGGATCTCGATATGCCGTGCGGCGCCGATGAGCCGTTCGACCAGCAAGGTCTCGTCGCCGACGGCTCCGCGGGCCTCCCGGCGGGCGCCGGCGATGGCCTCGGGTAGCTCGTCCGCCCGGTGCACCGCCCGCATGCCCTTGCCCCCACCGCCCGCCGACGGCTTGAGCAGCACAGGAAAGCCGATCTCCCCGGCCGCAACGGCGAGCCCCTCGTCGTCCAAGCCTGCGACGCTGCCCGGCACCACCGGGACACCCGCGGCCGCCACGATCTGTTTGGCACGGATCTTGTCACCCATCGCCTCGATGGCGCCCGTCGGCGGGCCGATGAACACCAGACCGGCGTCATCGCAGGCCCGGGCGAAGGCGACGTTCTCCGAGAGGAACCCGTAGCCGGGGTGCACGGCCTGGGCCCCGGTCTGCGCGGCGGCATCCAGGATCCGCTGGATAGACAGGTAGCTGTCGACCGCCGGGGCGGGGCCCAGCCGGACGGCGACGTCGGCCTCCCGGACGTGCCGAGCAGCGGCGTCGGCGTCGCTGTACACGGCCACCGAGCGGATGCCCATCGCGCGCAGCGTGCGGATCACCCGCACCGCGATCTCGCCGCGATTGGCCACCAGCACCGTTTCGAACATCCCCCTCACATCCGGAAGAGGCCGAAACGGCTGGGCTCGAGCGGGGCGTTCGCGGCGGCGGACAGCGCGAGCCCGAGCACCATGCGGGTGTCCGCCGGGTCGATCACCCCGTCGTCCCACAGCCGGGCCGTGGAGTAGTAGGGGTGGCCCTGGTGCTCATACTGGGCACGTATGCGGTCCTTGAAGGCCACCTCGGGTTCGGGATCGCCGGCACTCCGGACGGCGGCGAGCACCGTGGCGGCCTGCTCCCCGCCCATCACCGAGATCCGCGCATTGGGCCAAATGAACAGGAACCGCGGCGAGTACGCCCGGCCGCACATCGAGTAGTTTCCCGCGCCGAACGAGCCACCGATGATGACTGTCAGCTTGGGAACCCGGGTAGTGGCGACGGCGGTGACCATCTTGGCGCCATGCTTGGCGATCCCGCCGGCCTCGTAGTCCCGGCCCACCATGAAACCGGAAATATTCTGCAGGAACACCAGCGGTACGCCACGCTGGTCGCACAATTCGATGAAATGCGCGCCCTTGAGCGCCGACTCGCTGAACAGGATCCCATTGTTCGCGACGATGCCCACCGGGTGACCGTGTAACCGCGCGAATCCCGTAACCAGCGTGGCGCCGTACTCGGCCTTGAACTCGTGGAACCGGGAGCCGTCCACGATCCGGGTGATCACCTCGCGGACGTCGTAGGGGGTGCGCGAGTCGGTCGGCACCACGTCGTAGATCCCGTCCAGGGCAGGCTCTTCGGTGGCAACCACGTCCCACGGCGCCGGTGAGCGGGGCCCGAGGGTGCCGACGATGGAGCGGACGATCTGCAGCGCGTGCACGTCGTCGGCGGCCAGGTGGTCGGTGACCCCGGAGATGCGGGAGTGCAGGTCCCCGCCGCCCAGTTCCTCTGCGCTGACCTCCTCGCCGGTGGCGGCCTTCACCAGCGGCGGGCCACCGAGGAAGATCGTGCCCTGGTTGCGGACGATCACTGCCTCGTCGCTCATCGCGGGCACGTAGGCGCCGCCCGCAGTGCAGGAGCCCAGCACCGCGGCGATCTGCGGGATACCGTGCGCGGACATCGTCGCCTGGTTATAGAAGATCCGGCCGAAGTGCTCCCGGTCAGGGAACACCTGGTCCTGCTCGGGCAGGTAGGCCCCACCGGAATCGACGAGATAGAGGCACGGCAGGCAGTTCTGCAGCGCGATCTCCTGCGCGCGCAGGTGCTTCTTGACCGTCATCGGGTAGTAGGTGCCACCCTTGACGGTGGCATCATTGGCGACGATCACGCACTCCCGGCCGGCCACCCGCCCGACACCGGTGATGATCCCTGCGGCCGGCGCCTCGTCACCGTACATCCCGGTGGCCGCCAGCGGGGACAGCTCCAGGAACGGGCTCGACGGGTCGACGAGCGTATCGACGCGGTCGCGGGGCAGCAGCTTGCCGCGCGCCACGTGCCGTTCCCGGGCCCGCGCCGGTCCGCCCAGCTGGGCTTTCGCCAGCCGCTCGCGCAGCTCGGCCACCAGCACTGTATGGGCTTGCGCGTTGCCCGCGGTGGCCTCCGCGGCGCTGGCCAGGGCGTCCATCTCCGCTCCCCTCCGAAAGCCGAAAGTTAGCCCGGACCGAAGATCCCCGCCAGGTGCTCGTCAAGTTTCCATCGAGGGATTGCGCGCGCCCGCCCGGATCAGGCGACGTCGTTCAGGTCCTTCGGATGCCCCCCTTTGCCGACACCGGTGTCGTGCCACCAGCGGCGCAGGCAACTGGGGCACTGCACCCAGACCAAGTTGACCTCTGACGCAAGGAGGTACAGCGCGGCGTTGTCGCCGCAGTAGCGGCAGGGCACCCACACGCGGCGGCCGACGTCTGCTTGTGGGTCGAGCATCATCTCATCGCTCCAGGGGTGTCGGGTGGCACACCGTCGGCGAAGAGCAGGTCGTAGGTGGCTTGCTGGTCGGGGTCGAGGTGGGCGTACAGCATTCGATGGGCTTCGGCTTCACTGATGTAGAGCTCGGTGGGGTCCCAGTGCGGGCCGAGTGCGTCCAGGACAGCGGCGAGGCGCGCGCCTTCGTGGACGGTGAGATCGATGTTAAACGGGACGAGGCTGGCCACTGCGCACCTCCGGCGCTCTGATGGACAAAGAGTTCTGGTGTCGACACCGAGAGCACCAAATCTGGTAATCCCGGGCGTCATACAGATACAGAGCGACGGGGCGATCTCCTGCGTACAGATCAGGGTTGGAAAATTCGGACACGGCGCCTACTGCCGCCAAGTGTCATGAGCGGCAGTAGGGATCTCCGGGTTTCTTACCTGCGGTCATAGCGGTCCGGGCAAGGGCACGCACTCAAGCCACCGGCCCGGCGCCGGTGGAAGCTAACCGGAGGGCGGTCGTGTCGGGCCGGACGGTGTTGAAGGCGTAGGTACCGGCCGCGTGGCTAAGGCATCGTGTTGCGTCGGCAGCAAGGGCCTCGGCCTGCTGCAGATGCGGCGTGACAGTGCCCCAGGCCGCCCAGCGGTCCCGGGCGGCCGCAGTGAGCTCGCCGAGGTAGCGGGCGATCCGCGCCAGGTCGCAGACCAGCGTCAGGGTCTCCTCGTCCGTGGCGGTCATCGGCAAGCCAGCCGCTGTGGCCAACGCCGCGGCCGCCTCTTCAGTCGGGGTCTTGATCGTAGGATCCATGAGTATCTCCCCCCATCTTCGGCTCAGACCCGTGCACTACTACTGAGTAGGTCGCACGGTTGTCAGATACACCTGAGGTCACTGGATGCCGCGGATGCCGCCTTGGTCGGGTCGCCCAGGAGCTGCTGCTGCACCCGGCGCACGGCGCCGCGTGACGTCACTCGTGCAACTCGAGCACCATCGCGTCGAATATCGGCGCGTCGTCAAATGGTTGAAGTTCGCCGATCTTGTGCCAGCCCCATGATCGGTATGCAAGGTGGGCCGCGGTGTTGTCCGGGCGCACGAGAAGGGTGGCCCGCGCCTCGGGACGGCGACGGAGCAGCGCGTCGTGCAGCGCACTGGCGTAACCACGACGCCGCCACTGCGGGCGTACCATGAGTTCGTTAAAAGCGAAAGTGCGCTGACCGGTTTCGGTCAGTAAGGCTTGGTCGACTTCTCCGCGGATGCCGCGCCACCAACCTGATCCTGCCGGGAGTGGATAACCGAGCGCGTAACCGACCAGCTCAGCATCGAGCCGACCGGTGACCAACCCGAAGCCGTCGCGCGAAGCGTAGGCCGCCAGGCGTTCCCAGTAACGTGCGGGCGAGTAGAATTGGTCATCGAGCTGATCAGCGTTGGCTTCTGAATAAACCGAAAGAATATCCTGTCGCTGTTCGTGTAAACCACGGGCATCGTGCTCGTGGATAGCCAGTTCGGGCACGACGACGTCCATCGAGACAACCTCCCGGTTCAGCAGACTAGATGCTCATCGCATCGTGCGCGGCGAGAAAGCGGCCGACGCCGGGGACTTCCGGATAATCGGCGAGGCGGCGAGCGACCGCATCCAGCTCGCTGCTCACCCGCCAGCTCGCCAGCTCACCGGTGAGATCATCGAGGGCGGCGTTGGCCGCCTCGGCAGCTCCATCCACCGCACCGCGGTCCAGGCGAGCCCGGGCGAGCCGTACTCGGTACATGGCGCAATTCCTTCTCAACCGGCTACTTCCATAGGCGACGATGACCTGCTCCAACAGTGCCTCAGCACGCGATGCCTGTTCCAGCTCCAGTGCATAGGTGGCCTCGATACCATCGATCTCGAACGGAGTGAGGAACGCGCTCCATTCCTCGGCCGGCTCATCGAGGTCGCGATCCAGCGCCTTGCAGGCCCGGGCGATGGCCTGGTCCGCCCCCGGCGCGTCCGCCATCAACGAACTCGCCATGGCTTGGCGAAGGTGGGGGATAACGGCCAGCCGAGGCGATCCACCAGGGGATGCTGCAAGGTGCTCGGCTGCGGTTGCCAATCGTTGAGCTTCACGCGGGCGATCAAGAACGTAGCTATCCCGGGCCAAGCCACAGAGGGCCCTTGTTTCCACCTCGGGATCATCAACCTGTCGTGCCAATGTCAAGGCATCCATGTAACACGCTCGGGCCACATGCTGCCGTCCGGCATCGAACGCGAGCCACGCAGCACAGAGCCGCAGCCTGCTGGTCGCCATCAGTAGTTGTTTCCCGACCCTCGGCGCGTAGCTGCCCTGCTCCAGCATGAGGTAGCCCTCATCGGCCGATGCCACAGCCGCCTGCCACAGGCTCTCCCCGCCGTGGCGGTGAGCGAGACCCTGGAGTCGGGCTTCGGTGCGCTGGAGCCGTCCCACGTCGGCGGCACCCACCGCGCCGACCGAAGCAAGGCCCAGCCCGCCAGCGGCCGTGGTCGCCAGACCCCAGGTGACGAGTGTTCGCCGCCTCATGGGGTCAAACGGTACCCCCCGCTGCTCCAGATCACCTTGCTGCTGGCGCCGGGCCTCGATAATGGTACGGCGATCGGTCAAGGCATGCCCCGCTCGTCAATGTGCACGAAGTGTCGCAGATCGTATCGGAGGATGTCCGACATAGCGGGCGCACCGCTTCACTGTCTCCAAGGCCCCAGCGTCGGGCCGTGCGCAAGCGGTGCCCCGGATGTCCGGTCGGCTTGTTGCCCCCGGCGCTGGGTGCCGTCCAGCCATGAGGTGGAAGAATGGAGTACCCGTGAGTCAGCCAGGCCGAAACAGCGACGCGAGTGAACCCGAGGCCGGGAGCTGACAGCTGTGTACCGCAGAGTCTCGGTGAAGGGCACCGGCGGCGTTTCTGCGACGGTATTTGTGACGGTACAACAAGGCGCAGTGTGGATTTCCATTCAGCCACCGTTCACCTGGCAAGCGATCATGGAGCCGACGAAGGTGGACGAGCTGATCGGGATGCTTTCGCAGGCCAGAGTAGAGGCACAGCGGGTGGACCCCCCGTCGCCTTCGGCTACTGCGCGGCACTGATCGAAGGGACCGGGCCGGATGCACTCTGTCATCGGCGACATTCTGACCGTCGACGAAGCCACCCCGCCCGCGGGCCAGCAGCAGAGCTGAGCTTGGACGTGCGGCCGGGTGACGTCCTAGCACTGTAAGTGTCAAGCGATCGTAAGGTTGCAGGTCACCGTGTGATGTCGCCGAATAATACAATAGATAACGAACAGGTCACAATGATCACGGGCGTTCGCTAGCTTCGGCACACTCAGAGATATGTCTGTGGGGAACCCGAGAATCACCCAGGTTGCCGCTGTTGCGCTCACCATTGTCGGCCTGAGCTGCGCTGCCGCTGCCTGTGGTACGAACGGCACCACCTCCACCATCTCCGCAACTGCACCCGCGACGCAGCCGGGCGGGCCCGGCGGTACGGTCACCTCGCCGCCCGCGAGCACCACACAATCCGTCTCGCCTCCCGGAACCGGAGCCGGTGCAGGGACCGGCAGCGCGACGCCGGGACCCAGCACGCCAGGACCCCAGGGGACCGGGTCCGGCGGAGCGCCGTCTGGGGTGAACGCCGGTTCAGGTGGGACCGCGACGCCGGACTCGTCAACCGGGCTGGATGTGGACCTGGCGCTGGGTGGTGTCGCGTTGGCGGCGGTCGGCGGCGGAGCGCTGCTGTATCGGCGCCGCGCGGGGTGAAGGTATCGCGGCGCGAAGCCTTGCCGTGGGCGTTCCTGGTCCTTGGTGGGGTCCTGGCGGCGGTGGGGCTCGTCGGGGTGCTCACCCCGGCAGCAGGTGGGCTGGCCCCGGTCGGAACGGTTCCCGCTGTGGCGGGAATGCCGAGCGGTCAGCTCACTGGCGAGGCCGGATTTGAGCCGCCGGTAGGCGAGCCGACGCGGCTGCAGGTGCCCGCGCTGGGCGTCGACGCCCCAGTCATCCCGGTTACGGTGGAACCCGACGGCGGGCTGGCGGTCCCCGACGATCCGGCAGTCACGGGATGGTGGCACGCGGGGGCCAGGCCGGGCTCGCGGCGGGGCACCGTCGTGATCGACGGCCACGTCGACACCCGGCTGCAGGGGCCCGGTGTGCTCTTCCACCTGGCCGATCTGCGGCCCGGTGACCCGATCACGCTCGGCACCCCGGGCGGGACGATGGGTTACCGGGTGGCGGCGATCCGCAGCTACCCGAAAGCCCAGCTCCCGGCCGAGGTGTTCGAGCGTGCCGGGAACCCCCGGCTGGTACTGATCACCTGCGGGGGCACCTTCAACTCCCTGACGCGCCAGTACGCCGACAACATCGTCGCCTACGCAGTCCCCGCCACTGGGGCCGCCCAAGCGCCATTCGGAGCCGGATAGCGGCCTGGGTGGCTGGAGAATCGCTATTCGCTTCGAAATACGGGTGACCCACCCGCTCTGCTGTCGCCGAGTTCGACGGTAGAGCTGTCCGAAGCCGGCTCAGGGCGGCGCGCAGCGCCTACGGGGTTGGCTTCGAATGGCGAGCGCCACCGGCGCCCGTGGCCGCGGGATGGGGGCCGCTCGTCGGGGACTGGGGTCGACGGGCGGACCGTTGGGCGCGTCGGCTGCTGCCGCTCGTCGCTCTATGTAGGACGTCGGGCGCAACCTGCGCAACTGCGCTGGTCGAAGGTTTGCCCTCGTGACGGCCTGGCCGTTACCGTCCGCCGGTCGCAGATCACGATCTGGTTGCGGGCGAGTGTCGTTCCAGTGCCCCCGGACTGGTACGGCTACGGTCCTGGCCCGCATGTCAGGTCTCCTTCCCCGAAAGGGAACCTAAGTTGGCGCGTCACCGCTCCCCTCGCGGTAGTCAGCGGCATCCCGAGGTCGCCCGCACGCCGACCCACGATCAGGGATCCCGCGGTGCGCACCGAGTGCCCCGGCCAGGCCCGGCTCTGCGCGGCCGGGCAGTGACGGCGGCCGTGGCAGCCGGCGCGCTGGCCGTGGCCGGCCACACGATGCAGGGGAACACAGCAGCAGGATCTGAGAGTGTCGCCGGAGTCATGCCTGCCGCGCTGACCGGACTGGCCCCGGTCGCCGAGATGGACCCTGCGCCCGAGGTACTGCCACTGGCCGCCACCCGCGATCCCGCCGTCGAGATGCAAGCCCTGGGCCGGGCCGTTGACCGGGCGGACCGCGCGGCCTACCTGGCAGCCGTCGGCAAGCGCTTGGGACAGCCCTACCAGGCCGGCAACAACCACAGCGTGGAGGGCTGGATCGCCAAGGCACTCGGGCTGATGGGCCTGCCCCAGGCCCTCGCGCCGGGCGTTAAGACGATCATCATGCACGAGTCGAACGGCAACCCTAACGCGATCAACCTCTATGACAGCAACGCCGCCGCAGGCACCCCTTCGCAAGGACTCATGCAGACCATTCCCAGCACTTTCCGGGCCTGCGTGCTGCCCAGCCTGGCAGGTAGCCCGATCACCGACCCGGTGGCCAACATCACTGCCGGGGTCCGCAGCATGATCGCGCATCACGGCATCAGCACTCTGATGAACGGCGGGCGGCGGGATGCCAATGGCAACTACCTCGGCTACGGCGGAGCCGGCTGCTCGTCCTACAACGTCGCCGACTACGCCTCCCAGCTGCGACCCCTGTGGACCAACGAGCCGCTGCCCAGCCTCTGAGGAACTGAAGCAGCGGCCCGCGTTGGTCAGGAAGCCGACACAGCGTTCGCCCGTCGGATGAAGCCAATCTGCTCGGGTGTCGGCCCGCCGTACTGGCGCTCGATCATCTCGCTGTTCTCGGCCTGCATTCGGTACATCGAATCCCGCAGCCCGGTGTCGCCGCCGTGATAGAAATCCAGCAACTCCATCCAGCGTCGCGCCAGCGCCTGCACCGCCGGCGCGCCGGGGTCGGTGCCGGCATCCAGCTCGGCCTGCACCTTCGCGATCAGCTGTGGCCATTCGGCTTGCACGCGCGCCGCGGCGTCCTCGCCGAGCTGCTCGTGCCGCTGCGTCAAGGCGGTCAGCTGCTCCTCGGTGAAGTAGCGCTTCATGATCTCGTCCATCTTCGTCACCTCTCCCATGAGAACGAGGAGGTCAGCGGACGATGGTGGCCCCACCGCGTGGACTGCCGCCAGCATGGTGGCCAGCCGGCGACGTACTGCCCGGATCGTCGCCAGCTGACGGTCGACGTGGACCAGGTGGTCGGCCAGCAGATCGGCCAGCTTCGGCTCACCGGTCAGCAGATCGCCGATCGTCTCCAGCGGCAGTCCCAGCTCGCGAAGCGCCACGACCCGGTACAACAGCCCGACGTCGTCCTCGCTGTAGAGCCGGTGCCCGGACGGCGTCCGCGCCGACGGCGTGCCGCCGCCGGTCGCGGTAGCACAATGGACGCTAAGTCCTCACGTGACGTCAGGTGCAAGCTCCGCGCTGCGAACGCCGAAAGTAAAGAGAACACCCTGCCCGTTGCGCCTTCCGGATGCCGACTCCGCCAACAGGATGCCTGATTTCTGCATTCTGCTTCCAGAACGCGATCTCGGCCCGGACCGCATTCGGGTGCTTGGCCCCTCCGCCGGACAGCTCTAATGTCATCGATGTGGCTAAACCGGACCGCCTGCTTGCCGACCCCGAGCGGCTGGCCGCGGTGCGGGAGGTGCGGGACCTGGGCAGCGCTCCGCGAGCAGCCTTCGACCGGCTGGCGCTGCTGACTGCGACCGTGCTCGACGCTCCAATCGCCCTGGTGAATCTCGTCGGGATCACGCAGTTCACTGCCGGGATGTTTGGGGTGGGTGATATTCCCGAAGCTGCCCGCGAGCTGTCCCTGGACTCCACCCTGTGCCCCATCGTCGTCGCGCAAGGCGAGCCGCTGCTGGTCGACGATGCTCGCACCGACTCCCGCTTCGCGACCCACCCGGCCTGTTCGGTGTTCGGGCTGGTCGCCTACGCCGGCACCCCGATCCGCGACGCGAACGGCCACGTGATCGGCAGCCTCTGCGCGATAGCCCTGGAAGCCCGGAAATGGTGTGACCAGAACCGGCTCGCGCTCGAGGCCATCGCCCAGTCGGTGACCACCGAGGTGGTGGTATATCAGGCTCTGGACGGCCGCAGGAGGTTGCTGGACGCCTTCGATGCCGCCCCGGTGGCGGTCGCCGTGACCCGCGGGGCCGAGCATGCAGTCGAGTACCTCAACCCCGTCTGCCGGGGGGTCTTCGGGGACTCCCCGGCGGGGGTGCCCGGTGGGCGGGCATTCCCCAGCCTGGCCGCTCAGGGGCTCGTCGCAGTGCTGGACCGGGTGCTGGCAACCGGGGAGGTCTACCGCGCACATGAGCAGGCCTACCCGGTCGGGGGTGGCAGCGAGCAGCGCTACTACGACCTGTCCTGCTCGGCAATCGATACTGAAGCCGGGGAACCCGACGGCGTGCTCGTCGTCGCCGCCGACGTCACCGCGCAGGTCCGGGCACGCCAGGAAGTGCAGGCGCGCGCCGATCGGCAGGAGGCCGCTGCCAGGGCCACCGCGGCGGTGAGCGGCGCGCTGGATCCGAAGATCGAGCTTGACGCGCTGGCTCGCTCGGTGGTGCCGACCCTGGCCGACGTCTGCACCGTGCACTTGCTCGACCAACCCCTCCCGGCCGGCCGGTCGCCGGACCGTCCGGTCGCCACCACCAGGGTCACCGCGGCCGGCCCGTACGGGGCCGCCTTGCCAGCCGCGCCGCAGCCGGGCCTGCTCTGGCCGGGGCACGACACCGTGACCCGCGCCATCGCCGAGGGCCGGCCGGTGCGCACCAACTTCGACCCGGCCGAGCTGCCGGACTGGTTGGCCGACGTGGGAGTGCTGCAGATGTGGCGCGCTAAGGGCGTGCACACCGTCGTCACTGTTCCGGTGATCGCCGACGGCATGGCGCTGGCCATCGTAGCGTTCATCGGCTTCCGCGATCGGCCGGCCTATACCGACGAGGATCTGGCGTTGCTGGAGCAGATCGGCTTGCGGGCCAGCGTGGCGATCGGCCACGGTTTCGCCTACCAGCGTAGCCGGGAACATGCGCTGGCCCTGCAGCGCAGCATGCTCACCGATCCACCTCAGGTACCCGGCATGGAGCTGGCCGCCAAATACCGCCCGGCGGGAGCGGATGCCGAAGTAGGCGGCGACTGGTACGACGCGTTCCTGCTGCCCGGCGGGGACCTGGCGGTCGTCATCGGGGACGTGGTCGGGCACGACATGGCCGCAGCCGCCAGCATGGGGCAGCTGCGCAGCATGCTCCGCGCGTTGGCGGTGGACACCGGCGCCAGCCCGGACAACGTCCTGGCGCGGCTGGACCGGCTGGCCACCGGACTGCAGGTCACCAGCTTCACCACACTGCTGTACGGCCGGATCCGGCGAAGTGGGCCGCGGCTGCGGCTGTGCTGGGCCCACGCCGGGCACCCGCCGCCGTTGCTGATGGACCGCGACGGGCGCGGGCGGCTGCTCACTGAGGCCCGCGGGCTGGTGCTCGGCGCCCAACCGGACACCACCCGTCACTGCGCGCAGGTGGATCTGCCGCCCGGCAGCACCCTGCTGCTCTACACCGACGGGCTCACCGAGCGGCGCGGCGGCCAGCCCGACGACGACGTCGTCGAGCGATCGGCCGCACTGGCCGGGCTGCCGTTGCGCGAGCTCTGCGAACAACTGGTCAGCGAAGCGCCCCCGCACGACGACGTAGCAGTGCTCGCGGTCCGCGTCGACCCGTGAGTGGCAAATAGGGCTATAGCCCTATTGGAACCCTATTGGCCCACTCGGGTCGGGAAGCGTTCCCGGGGTCATCCGCGTTGCCCGGGGTAGCTGGGACCAACACATGAGGAGCGTGCCGTGGCAGGCGAGCAGGTGCAGCGGGTGCTGGTGGTGGCGGCACATCCCGACGACGTGGACTTCGGGTCCGCGGGGACCATCGCGACCTGGACCGACGCAGGTATCGAGGTGTCCTACTGCATCGTGACCGACGGTGACGCCGGCGGGCACGACCCCGACATACCGCGTTCGGAGATCGCCGGTATCCGGCAGGACGAGCAGCGCAAGGCCGCCGCCGCGCTGGGCGTCGAGGACCTCGAGTTCCTCGGCTACCCCGACGGCCGGTTAGCGGTGAGCTTCGAGCTGCGACGGGACATCACCCGCGCGATCCGCCGGGCCCGCCCGGACCGCATGGTGGTCCAATCCCCGCAACGCGATCTGCGCAGCGTCTACGGCAGCCACCCCGACCACCTGGCGGCCGGGGAAGCGGCACTGTGCGCGATCTACCCCGATTCCCGCAACCCGTTCGCCCATCCTGAGCTGCTCGCCGAGGAGGGCCTGGAAGCCCACACCGTGCCCGAGGTCTGGGTGACCAGCGCCAACGACCGGGCCGACCACTATGTCGACATCACCGACACCTTCGACCGCAAGATCGCCGCGCTGCGGGCGCATGCCAGCCAGACCGCACATATGACGACCCTGGAGGACCGGATGCGCGGCTGGAGCTCTCTGCAGGCCCAGGCCGCAGGCCTACCGGATGGCCGGCTGGCGGAGGGCTACCTCGTGCTCGACACCCGCTGAGTCAAGGTGATCCGACTGCCGGCTCGATGGGGCGCGGGCCTGCCGACAACGGGTAGGCGATGTCCTCCAGTGATTTCTGTTCTGCATCTACCCCGAAAAGCCAGGCGACGATCCCGCCGGCAATCATGATTACCGCCCCGGTGTAGTAGCCGAGTGTGAGAGCTCCAGGGTTGGTGCCGTCGCCAATGAGATAACTGAAGATCAACGGCGCGGCCACGCCTCCGGTCAGTAGCGAGATGGCGAAGAAGAACGAGATCGCCTGGGCCCGCAGCTCCAACGGGAAGATCTCACTGACCGTCAAGTACGCCGCCGAGGCGCCCGTAGATGCGAAGAAGAAGACCACGCACAAGATGACGGTCTGCGTGGTCGCGGTCAGCAGGTTGGCGAAAAATAGCTGTGCGTTGATCCCCAGGAGGATCCCCGACATGCAGTAGGTGAACGTGATCATCTTGCGCCGGCCGATGGTGTCGAAATACTTTCCGAGAACCAGTGGGCCGATCAGGTTCCCAGCCGCGAACGGAAAGAAGAAGTAACTCGTGTCCTGGTCCGCTATGTGGTAGACGTGCACGAGCACCATTCCGAAGGTGAAAAATATAGCGTTGTAAAGAAAAGCCTGGGTCGCCATCATGGAGAAACCCAAAAAAGATCTCGACCGGTATTCTCTCAGCATCGTCTTCGCGATCTGGAGGTAGGACACGTTACCTGAACCCGTGATCGGTAGAGCTTTGCTCTTAAGTACTGGATCGAGCTCGATTCCGTCGGCTCGCACTCCGGTCTCGATCTCGTCGACGATGCGCTCCGCCTCCACATGCCGGCCGTGGGTCATCAGCCACCGTGGACTCTCCGGGATGGCACGTCGCACGAAGATGATCACCACGCCGATAGCCGGGCCGATCAGAAAGCCAATTCGCCAGCCGAGATTGACCGGCAACAGGTCCGGGTTGAGCAACAGCGCGTTCGCTGCCGCACCGAGCATCGCGCCGGCCCAGTAGGTTCCGTTGATGGCGATGTCGACGCGGCCACGGTACTTGGCTGGGATCAGCTCGTCGATGGCAGAGTTGATCGCCGTGTACTCACCACCGATACCCGCGCCGGCGAGGAACCGGAAGAGCAGAAGGAACCACAGGCTGAAAGAGAGGCCGGCTATTCCGCTGGCGATCAGGTAGAGAGCCAAGGTGAAGATGAACAGCTTCTTACGGCCGAACATGTCGGTGATACGGCCGAAAACCAGGGCACCAACGACCTCGCCGAGCAGGTAACACGAGGCGACGAGCCCAACCTGCGCACTGCTGAGATGTAGGGTGTCCCGATCCTGCAGAACCGTACCGACCTGGGAGACGATCTGGATCTCCAAGCCGTCTAGGATCCACGATATGCCCAGGCCGATGACAACAAGCCGGTGGAAACGGGTCCAGGGCAGCCGGTCCATCCGCGCGGGCACCAGGCTGCGGTAGGTTCCCCCGAACTCCCCCTCGGTCGCGGTCACTCTTGCTCTTCTTCCTCTTCTTTCTCGTCAGCTTCCTGGCGGCAGCGATCGGCTTCGGCGTGCCGGTGCAGTCCGGACAGATCCACCGCAAGATTGCGCAGGGCCCGGGCAAGACGACGCCGATACTGGGATAGGTCAGTCTCGACAAGCTGCCGGTAGATGTCGACGGCCTCCTCCGCGGCTGGCAAGGCCTCGGCATAGCGCCTCAGCCCGGTCAGGCTCACGCTCAAGTTGGTCAGCGCCCGGGCCAGCTCGGGCTGATGGCGGTCCGGATCAATGTAGGCGAGTTGCCGGTGCAGCTCGACGGCTTCTTCGGCGGGCCCGAGCACCTCAAGGTGCCGGCCCATCCGGGATAGGCACATCACGAGGTTGTCCAGCGATCGGGCAAGTTCGGACCGGTAGCGCACGGGGCTGTCCTCGGCGAGGTGCCGGTGCAGCTCGACCGCGTCGCGCGCACAGGGCACTGCGTCGGCATAGCTGCCGAGTGCGGCGAGGTTCGCGCCGAGGTTGTTCAGGCAGGCGGCGAGGTCCGGTCGGTGACGATCGGGATTTGCGCGGTCCAACGTGCGGTAGTAGGTGAGTGCCTCCTCGAGGTAGTTCACGGCCTCCGCCGGCCGATCCTGCTCGGCGTAGCCGTTGCCGAGGTTATGCAGCGATCGGGCCAGGTCCGGCAGGTAGCGGTCGCGATCGGCCGTGACCAGCGCGCGATTGCCCACGACAGCGGCTTCCAGATGCGGCAAGGGCTCGGCGTGCTG
>DATDHI010000058.1:0-7413 GCA_036521655.1 Pseudonocardiaceae bacterium
TCCACCAGGCGTTGTAGTCCACGTCTGTGCGCCGGTGCATCCATTCGGTCTGGCGCAGCGAGTGCTGAGCGAAGTCATGGTCGTACTCGGTACCCGGTGCCTTGTTCCACCGCATGCGTTGCCGGTCGACGACCTCCCCCCAGGCATGCAGCCGGGAGCGGGCCTGGGCCTGCAGCATCTGCCCGCCGACCAGCATCGGGCGGCGCGCGAAGCGGGAGAACGCCACGGCGCGCAGGATCGAGTCGGGCTCCAGGACGATGTCATCGTCCATGTAGAGGATCTGCTCGCAGTCGGTGCTCTCCAGAGCCTCGTACATGACCCGCGCGTAGCCGCCGGAGCCGCCGAGGTTGGGCTGGTCGATGATCTGCAGGCGGTTCCCGAGGGCGGCTTGGGCCTGGGCGAAGCCGTCCTGGTCGCGGACCTTGTCGGCGCCCTGGTCGGGGATCACCACCTTCGTGACGATGGAGCGGACCAGCTCGTCCTCGCCGATCGCGCGCAGCGTCGCCACACAGTCGGTGGGACGGTTGAAGGTGGGCATCCCGATCGTCACCGCAGCGCGACCCGGCGCCTCGACCGGCGCGTGCCAGCCGCCGGAGTGCACGACGAGCTCCGAGTCCTCGGTGCTGAGGTCGAACCAGTACCACCCACCGTCCTCGAACGGGGTGAGATCCAGCTCGATGTCCAGCTGGCGACGCCCCTCGATCAGCTCCCCGTGAACGTGGATCTCGGTGGCGTCCGCCTTCGATCGGTACACGTCGACCCGCCCGGCGCCCTCGACGTCCAGGCGCAGGTGCAGGGTGCGCAGCGAGCTCCAGCGCCGCCAGTAGCTGGCCGGGAAGGCGTTGAAGTACGCCGCGAAGGACACCTCGGTCTGCTCCGGCACCCGCACGCTGGTCCGGGACAGTGCGCGCACCCGCCGCGCGTTGGGATTGGCCAGGACGACCTCGATGTCCACGTCATTCGGATCGTCTGCGGTGTCCCCTGGCAGGGGCCACACCCGCTGGGCGGTGGCCGACTGCTCATCGACGTACAGCGCGCGGACGGCCATCGGATCGGCCTGGCGGGGCAGGATCACCCGCTGCAGCAGCGTCGAGGACCGCTCGACGGGGGTGCGGGCGCGCTCGCGGGCCGGGCCCCGGCGGAAGTCACTCGGTGCGGTGCTGATCGCCATGAACTGTCAGTCCTCCGAAGATGACGCTGGACCCTCGAGCGGGCGGCCCTCGGTGAAGTACGGCGCGATCCGGTTGTCGTACATCGACAGCGCGGAGCCGATCGCCATGTGCATGTCCAGGTACTTGTAGGTACCGAGACGCCCACCGAACAGCACGTTGTGGTTGGCCGTCTCCTTGCGGGCCAGCTCTCGGTAACGCTCCAGCTTTGCCCGGTCCTCCGCAGTGTTGATCGGGTAGTAGGGCTCGTCACCACGCTGGGCGAACCGCGAGTACTCCCGGAAGATCACCGTCTTGTCAGTGCGGTAATCCCGCTCGGGATGGAAATGCCGGAACTCGTGGATCCTGGTGTAAGGCACGTCCAGATCAGCATAGTTCATCACCGGCGTGCCCTGAAAATCCCCGGTGCTCAGCACCTCTTGCTCGAAGTCCAGGGTGCGCCAGCCCAGCTCGCCCTCGGCGTAGTCGAAATAGCGGTCCAGTGGCCCGGTGTAGACCACCGGCACGTTTTCCGCACCGGTATCCCGCAGGTCGAACCAGTCGGTGTCCAGCCTGACCTCGATGTTCGGGTGGTCAGCCATCCGGTGCAGCCAGGCGGTGTAGCCGTCCACCGGCAGACCTTCATAGGTATCATTGAAGTAACGATTATTGAACGTGTAGCGGACCGGCAGCCGGCTGACGATCGCCGCGGGCAGTTCGGTGGGGTCGGTCTGCCACTGCTTGGCGGTGTAGCCCTTGAAGAATGCCTCGTACAACGGCCGCCCGACCAGCGAGATCGCCTTTTCCTCGAAGTTGGCGGCGTCCTTGCCGTCGATCTCGGCGGCCTGCTCGGCAACCAGCGCGCGAGCCCGGCCCGGGGTCAGGTGCTCGCCGAAGTACTCACAGATCGTGGCCAGGTTCACCGGCATCGGGTAGACGCGGCCCTGGTAGACGGTGAACACCCGGTGCTGGTAACCGGTGAAGTCGGTGAAGGCACTGACGTAGTCCCAGACCCGCTTGTTGGAGGTGTGGAACAGGTGCGCTCCGTAGCGGTGCACCTCGATCCCGGTCTCGGGTTCGGCCTCGGAGTAGGCATTGCCGCCGATATGGCCGCGGCGGTCCAGCACCAAGACCCGCCGGTCCAGCTGGCTGGCGACCCGCTCGGCCACCGTCAGGCCGAAGAAGCCGGAGCCGACGACGATCAGGTCCTGGGAGGAGCTCACGGGCGAGGAGGGTAACGGCCGGCCGGCCGCGGCCCGGCGGTGGGCTGCGGTCGGCCAGCCGTTGAGTCGCCTTGGGAGGCTCAGCTGGCCGGCGACACTGTCCGTGACGTTCAGACCGGCGGGCTGAACGCGTCGGTGGGGGAGAAGTCGACTCGGGTCATGTGACTCAACTCTTCTCTTATCTCTTAAGGCGTCGTCTAGGGAGGCGTCGTCGTGGTCGGGGGTTCCGTCGTCACAGGTGACGCGGCCGCTGGGCCTGCCACCGCTGCGCCTGCCGCCGCTGGGACGGTGGCCGCTGGAGGCGTGGTCGTGGTCGTAGTCGCCGGCGGCGGCGTGGCGGCCGGCGGCGGCGTGGCGGCCGGGTCCGTCGTGGTGGTCACCGGAGGCGGCGGCGTGGCCGCCGGAAGTGTCGTCGTTGTCACTGGTGATGGTGCGGGTGCTGGGGTAGCCGGCAGAACCGGTGCGGCGGCTGGGGGCGGGGCGGCTGCGGCGGCTGGGGGCGGGGCGGCTGCGGGCGGGGCGGGTGCCGGTGCGGCGGGGGGTGGGGCTGGGGCTGTTACGGCAGCGGCTCGGGGGGTGCCGTCGACGGTGATGGGAAGGCCGCCGTTGCCGGTGATGCCGGGCGGTACGGGTCCGGGTTCGGAGGGGGTGGGGGTGACGCCTTTGAGGTAGGCCTGAGCCCAGCGCAGCACGGTGTTGACGTAGGTAGCGGAGTGGTTGTAGCGGTAGACCGCGGCTTGAGCTTGGGCCGGGTCGCTGAGGTCACCATCGGCGGCGCACAGGTAGCGCGCGGTGGCCAGGGTCGCGTCGTAGATGTTGTGCGGGCTGCTGATCCCGTCGCCGTTGCCGTCGGCGGCGTAGGCCCGCCAGGTGGAGGGGATGAACTGCATCGGCCCGACCGCGCGGTCCCAGACGGTGTCGCCGTCCAGGGCGCCGTGGTCGGTGTCGGGGATGGCGGCCATCCCGGGGGAGCCATCCAGCCTGGGGCCCAGGATTGGCCCCAGGGTGTTGCCGGCCGCGTCCACCCGCCCGCCGCGGGCGTGCCCGGATTCGATGCGCCCGATCCCGGCCAGCACCGACCAGGACAGGTGACACCCCGATTGGGTCTTGGCCAGGGACTGCTCGGCGCGCTGGTAGGCGGCCAGCATCACTCCGGGGATCCCCAATGGTCCCGCCGGCAGGCTGGGCCCGGCCCCTCCGGTGGTGCCGCCGTGCAGGGGATCACCGGGCAGCGCGCCGGTGATCCCCAGCCCGGCGGGGTCATCGGGCAGACCCCATTGCCCGTTGTCGGTGAGAGCGGGGACCGTCATCACGGCCACCGGGGCGCCCACCCCGAGCAGGCAACCGACCATCGCCGCGATGATCCGGGTCCGCCGGCCATGCCGCACCCGCCACCGATCCTGCCGGGGGCCGCGCCGGGGATTCCGCGGCAGGCGTCGCGGGCGTCGGTGAATCATGCGGTAAAACCTCCCCATCGTGGGCCGCAGGCCTGGGCGTTGGGGGGTCATCCGAAGACACCGTTGACGTAGTCGGCGGTGCGCGGATCCTCCGGGTCACCGAAGATCGTCTCGGTCGGTCCGGCCTCCACGATCACCCCTGGAGTGCCCGCCTCGGCCAGGAAGAAGGCCGACTGCTGGGACACCCGCGCGGCCTGCTGCATGTTGTGGGTGACGATCACGATGGTCACCTCGTGCGCGAGCTCACCGATGGTCTGCTCGATCCGCCGGGTCGAGGTCGGGTCCAGCGCTGAGCACGGCTCATCCATCAACAACACCCGGGGGCGCACCGCCAGTGACCGGGCGATGCACAACCGCTGCTGCTGACCCCCCGACAACGCCCCCCCGGGTTGCCGTAACCGATCCCGGACCTCATTCCACAGCCCGGCCTTCGTCAAGCATTCCTCAATCAGGTTATCCCGCTCCCCCCGGGACACCCGCATGCCCGTGAGTTTCAACCCCGCGGTCACGTTGTCACAGATCGACATCGCCGGGAACGGATTCGGTTTCTGGAACACCATCCCGATCGCCGATCGGGCCTGCGTCAGCTTCCAGCTCGGATCATAGATATCCGAACCCGACAACAACACCTCACCCGCCAACGTCGCAGCCGGGATCAACTCATGCATCCGGTTCAAAATCCGCAGGAACGTGGACTTCCCACAGCCTGAAGGCCCGATCAACGCCGTCACCGATCCCGCCGGCATCACCAACGACACCCGATCCAGCACCTTGCGATCACCAAACCACGCCGAAACCGACCGCGCCTCCAAGGTGGCCAATCCTCCCCCACCCACCGCCTGCATCAGCGCAGTAGGCACACCCGTGGTCATCACCACACCGCTCCTCACTCCCCGACAATCGTCCGGTGTTCACAACACGTTCGGCAGCAGCGCGGCGACCTGGTCGATCACCAGCAACCCGATAGTGAGCAGCACCGGCAACCCGATCACCCACGCCTGCCAGGACCCCACCCGATACTGAATCCACACCGCGCCGATCGCCGCGACCAGCAACAGCACCGACCACCCGATAACACCCAGCAACGCCGTAGCATCGCCCGCCATCACCGCTTCCGAGGCACCCAACGCCCCCGCCGGCAATGCCGCCCCCCGCGGCTGGGCGGCACCGACCAGTGCGGCGTCCACCCGCATGACATCCTTGGGCTGTGTCGCCGGCCCATCCGTGGTCAGCAAGCTCAACCGGCCAAGCCCCTTCGGCAACGCTGGCGGCAAGGGGCTACCTGCCCGCCGCACCCCGAACACCTTGAACACATGCCGACCCTGACCCGTCACCACTACGATCTGATCCCCGGCGCGCAGCCGGTCAATCGTTTTAAACGGCCCCCCATACGTCGCCCGCCGCCCGGCGATCACACTCGTGCCCACCTGACCCGGCAACGGGGTATCCCGGCGGTGCCCTGGGCCCGACATCGTCACCTCCGACGACGTCCCCTCCACCACTACTTCCCGAATACTCAACTTCGGGATTTCCAACAACGCCACTGGCGTCCCCAATGCCAATGCGGTGTTCGACTCATCCAACGGGCCCACCGGCGCGACCCCGTTCGCCAGCTCGATACGGAACTGCGCCCACAACTGGGCCTGATCCCGGCTGTGCAGCACATCCCCTAAAAAAGTCAGCTCAATAATGAAAGACAATGACAACACGGCAACAATCGCTAACACATGCCCAAACAACCGATAATCCAACCCACCACCCGGCCCCGCATCAGGCGGCGGACGACCTCCCCCCACCCGGGGTGCCAGCTGCACATCCACCCCACCCCCACCCTCCGGCCCGCCACCAGCGCCGCGACCCTCGGTGCCATCAACCACCAGGCGCAGAGGTGAACCCCGGAATCCCTCCGACGCGACCTCCCCACGGACAGTCATGGGGAGCCCCGCTTCCGCTGGCTGCGCGGTGATCCCACATCGGGAGCCACCCCGACGGCGAGAGGACAGACTGTGAGCACAGTCAACCCGGCCAGTACGCAGAGTCACCGCGTGGTGCCGACTTCACGAGAGCCTCCCGTGATCGTGACGTAGCGTGACGGGAACCGTCACGGTGAGCTGCAAACCTCAAGTTCACATGCCGACGTTGTACCACTCTATAGTGGCGCTCGATCGTGTCGATACGTTAATCGTGCGGAAATCCCACGACATAACCGGAAGACGGATTCATCATTCGAATGGCCTAGCGGGCGGCCGTACAGTCCCACTCATGTCATGGAATGTTTACCTCCCGTTTCGCATACCCACCCCAGCGGTTGGCTGGTGAGTGCAGACCAGCTTGATCATCGGGGACCGACGTGGAGCAGCTGCCCGCTATGGACGAACTGGATGAAGAACTGCAGGAACTGGATGATGGGCTGGAGGAACGGCTGCAGGGATGGCTGGCGTTGAATCGCGCCCTTCAGGTCGGTCACCACCTTGGCGATGGCCTGGTCCAGCGGCTGCCCTCCTCCTGGCCCGTTCACTCTCAATGACACTGCTCGGGACTTCGAGGGCTTGAACGCAGCCGGGTCGGTCGGAGTGAACACCGCAGTCAGCGAGTGGGTCCCCGACGCCAGCGTCGTGGTCGTTGACGCGCTGCCGTTGGTGACGGGCACGGGGTTACCGATAGCGGTGGTCCTGTCCTTGAACTGCACACTGCCCGCCGTCGCCGACGGGGTAAGCGTCGCCTTCAGGGTCTCCACGGTGTTCGCAGCGACCGGGGAGGCAGGGGTCACCACCAGCACAGTTCTGGTGGCCATCGCGACGGTGGGAGTGTTGACCACGAGCGTTACCGCCGGTGACGTCGAGGCGTTGAACGCCGCCGGGTTGTCCGGGGTGAACTCCGCAGTCAGCTGGTGCGATCCCGCCGTCAGCGTCGACGTGGTGGTCGACGCGGTGCCACCCGCCACAGTCACCGGGCCACCGATCGTGGTGGTCCCATCAAGGAACTGCACAGTGCCCGCCGCGCCCCCCGGAGTCAGCGCCGCATTGAGCGTCACCGCCGTACCCGGATCAACCGGACCCACCGGGGACGCGGTCAACGTAGTGGTCGTGTCCTGCGCCCCAGCGGGATTGTTGACCACGTAGGTCACCGGCGGTGAGATCGACCCGGTGAACGCCGGATCAGTCGAGGTGAACACCGCGGTCAGCGAATGCGACCCCGGGACCAGCGTCGTGGTCGTGGACGCCGTACCACCCGACACCGTCACTGGAGTGCCGATGCTGGTGGTGCCGTCAAGAAACTGCACACTGCCCGCCGCCGGCGGGGTCACCGTCGCGGTCAGCGTCTCCTGTGTGTCCGCATTAGCCGGCGAATTCGGTGTCACCACCAGCGCGGTGGTCGTGGCCACGGCCGTGCCACCGTTGACCACGAAGTCCACCGTGTTCGATGTCGACCCCTTGACATTGACGAGGCTGGGGCGAGGGATGAACTTCACGGCCAGTGGATGCGACCCGACGGCTAATGTCGTCGTGGTAATCGACACGCTATTACTGAAGAATACGTTCATCGGGTTGCCGATGTTGGTGGTGCCGTCCATGAACTGCACCT
>DATDHI010000059.1:0-3383 GCA_036521655.1 Pseudonocardiaceae bacterium
GGGTGAAACCGCCGGCGCCACCCAGGTTGGGCTGCCTGAGGTAATGAAGCTTCGAGTACAGCGCGCGCTGTACCTGCACGAATCCTGGCCGGGACTCGACGGTGTCATTACCCTGGTCCACAACGTAGACCGTGTCCACCATGGACAACGTGGTGTCGTCCAGGGACAGCGTCTTCAGGGTATGCAGACAGTCGTCGGCACGGTTGTAGGTGCAGATCACCACTGCGGTCGGACGAACCCGCTTCGGCCTTGCCACCGACCAGTGGACAGCGTCGAGCACGAGCGGCGCCTCGCCGGTGGATGCCTCCAGCCACAGCGCCCCGCCGTCGACGAACCTGTCGATCCGCGCCCGCAGGCGCACCTGCTCGTGCTCCGCACCCTCGACCATGACGGTGGCGACGGTCCGGACGTCGCCGACGCTGTCCGACGCCCGGACCGAGATCCGGCCCGTACCCTGGACTATCGCGCTGACCTCGACCAGCGTGACCTCGGTCCAGCGTTGCCAGTAGCTGGCCGGAAAGCGTCCGAAGAAGGTGTTGGTGGACAGCTCGGCGTGCGGATGGATGACCACCCGCTCCCGAGTCCGTTCAATGACACCCTTGGCGCTGCATGAGTAGAGATCGTCGGGCGCTTCGGGGAACGAGGCGGCGAAAAAAGCGCGCTGAGCGAGCAGCTGCTGGTGGTGGTGGTCGATCAGGTCCCGGTCAAGCATGCAGCGAGCCTCTCCGTCCGGTGCCGCCGTATCGCCCCCGTCTATCTCAGCACGGGCATGATGTTCAGGCCACGTCCTCGACCAGGAACGGAGTCACGCGCACGATAGGCCATCGGTGACGGGTGCGGTCACCGGGTGTGTATTCAGCGCTGGATTGCAGCGAGGACGTCGGGTAGGTCACCGGGATGCACGATGCACAGCCGCTGCGTCGAGCGGGTCAGCGCCACGTACAGGTCGTTGAGCCCGCGCGGTGACTCGGCCAGAATCGCTGCTGGGTCGACCAGCACCACCGCGTCGAACTCGAGGCCCTTGGCCTGCGCAACGGTGAGCACGGTCACCGGCGCGTCGAGGCTCGCGCCATTCGATCCGGAGACCCCGACGATCTTGCTCAGCTCGTCGGCGCGCGCGGCGGGCGCGAGCACGGCGAGGAGGCCGTCACCCACCGCGGTCGCCTCGGCGGCGACCACCGCGGGCAGCTCGTCGGCCAGTGCGTCGACCCGGACCGCGCGGGGCGCCACGCCGATCCGGCGGACCGATCGCGGTGGGGAGATGTCGACATCGAGGGCGGCAAGCACGCCGTCGGCCAGCTCGGCGATCTCGGCGGGGTTGCGGTAGTTGATCGTCAGCTGCTCCAGCCGCCACCGTTGCGCGACGTAGGGGCCGAGCACGTCCTGCCAGGAGTTCGCGCCGGCCCGGTCGCTGGTCTGCGCGAGGTCGCCGACCACCGTCATGGACCGGCTGGGGCAGCGTCGCATGAGCACCCGCCACGCCATCGGCGAGAGCTCCTGTGCCTCGTCGATGATGATGTGACCGTAGGTCCAGGTCCGGTCGGCGGCAGCGCGCTCAGCGGTGCTGTCGAGGCGACGGTGCCGCTGACGGTCGGCCAGCCGGTCGGCGTCCACGATGTCGGTGGCGCGCAGCAACTCGGGGTCCAGGTCCTCCTCCAGGTCGAGGATGTCCAGCACACCCTGGGCGTACTGCAGCTCCTCGCGGAAGGCGGCGGCCTCCCGGGCGGCCTCGGCGCTGCCGTCGGAGCCGAGCAGCTCAGCCGCCTCGTCCAGCAGCGGCACGTCAGCGGGAGTCCAGATAGTGCCCGTGTAACTCCCGGGGTCTGGCCGTGCCAGCAGGTCGCGGTCCGGCGGGTGCAGCAGCCGCCGGGTGGCGGTGGCCAGCCGCTGCGGTGCGGCGAAGAGCTCGGTGAGCAGCTGTTCTGGCGACAGCGGCGGCCACAGCCCGTCCAGGATCGTGGTGAGTTCGGGGCTGCTGCGCAGCTCGGCACGGATGTCAGCCAGGTCGCCGTTGTCCAGCAGCGTGGCGCCCAGCCCGGCCGCCACCTGCTGGGCCAGCGCCGTCACCACCTCGCGATGGAAGATCCGCTTTGCTTCGTTGTGCGGGCGCCGGGAGCGCCGCGCCCGGGTGCGGGCGGGCAGGCAGACCTCCCGGTCCAGCCGGACGTGCTGGCCCTCGACGTCGAGTTCGATCGGCACCGGCGGCACCTGCTGGCGGTCCCGGACCGCTACGGCTACCACCTGCGCCATCTCGGCGCGACCCTTGACCGCCGCGGTCTCGTCTGCCTCGACGCCGCGGGCTCGCAGCCCCGGGTGCAGGTCGGCGACGGTGGACAGCAGCACGCTGGTCTCACCGAGGGAGGGCAGCACCTGCTCGATGTAGCGCAGGAACGTCGAGTTGGGCCCGACGACCAGGACGCCCCTCTTGGCCAGCTGCCGGCGGTGGGTGTAGAGCAAGTAAGCCGCGCGATGCAGCGCGACAGCGGTCTTGCCGGTGCCCGGGCCGCCCTGCACCACCAGCACTCCCTGGGGTTTCGCGCGGATGATCCGATCCTGCTCAACCTGGATGGTCGCGACGATGTCGGACATCCGTCCCGTTCGGCTCGCCGCCAGCACCGCCAGCAGCGCCGCTTCGCTGGTCAGGCCGGTGCTCGCCGGCCGCGTCTCGAGCTGGGCTTCGTCGAGGTCGAGCACCTCGTCGTCGACGGCGAGCACGGTCCGGCTGCGGGTCCGGATGTGCCTGCGGCGGCGAACGCCCTCGGGGGAGGCCGCGGTCGCCGTGTAGAACGGGCGGGCCGCCGGGGCCCGCCAGTCGATGAGCAGCGGTTCGTAGTCACGCGCTTCGTCGAGCAGCCCGAGCCGCCCGATGTAGCGCCGCTCGTGGGTACCGTCGCCGTTGTGGCCATCGCTGCCATCGCTGCCATCGCCGTCGAGGTCGAGACGCCCGAAGCACAGGCCTTGCTCGACGCCGTCCAGCGTGGCGAGCTGGTCGGAATACATCGCCGCGGCGGCATCCCGCTCAGACAGCGCCTGCGGCGTCCCGGTAGTGGGACCGCGGAGTACCTCGGCGAGCCGTTGCGCGGTGTAGCGGCGGCGCTCGTCGAGCTGCTGGTAAAGCATGCTGACGTAGTCCTGCTCTGCAGCCAGCACGTCGGGGACGGTTGAGGGGACCGACACGCGATGCATCCACCTTCTTGCGAAGTGACACTGGAACCCGCCAGCCTCCCAAGGTATCAAGATCTCACGCCTTACCGCGTCAAGCATCCATGTCGCTGTCCCAGATGCCCTCCCGGCAGCGACAAGCATCCATGTGGCAGTCCGGTATCAGGACGCCGCTTCGTGGCCTCTTATCCACATGCAGACAGTGCTAACGCCTTACTTAG
>DATDHI010000060.1:0-6188 GCA_036521655.1 Pseudonocardiaceae bacterium
AGCACCGTCTCGATCACGTCCTCAACAGGGGCGGTGACATACAGCTGGGTCGTGAAAAGGTGCGCGTGGCCGAGCACCCACTGCACGTCGGTGAGCGGCATGTCAGGATCCCGGGCCATCCGGTAGGCAGCGCTATGACGAAGATCGTGCAACGACCAGTTGGCGCCCAACGCGGCGTTCGCCCGCGCGAACATCGCCCTCGCCGCGTGATAGCTCAACGCCCGGAACGGACGTCGAAGCGTCCACCACAGCCGCTGGTCCCGGCCGTCCGGAACCACCCCATCCATCTGGGCCTGGTAGAGCCGGAGCCACACGAACGCGTCCGGCGAGGCGGGGATCTGTTGCAACGCCCGGGTCCCTTTGCGGACGACCGAGATCAGCTGCCGGCCAGGATCGGCGTCGCCGCGCATCGCGCCCAGCAGCTCCGCCGCCCGAGCACCCGTCGAGATCCAAAACGCCACCAGCGCCCGGTCGCGGTGCGTGGACAGCCCGGCGAACAGCTCGTTGAACTTGTCGTCCGGGATTCTGCGCGGGATCCGCCGGGCAACACGCGGCCGGAACAGCCCAGCCCGGTGATCGGCATGCGGTTCCATCGGGTTGTGGTGAGCACCCGGCCGTCCACGGTGAGCGCCCCGGGCCAGCGGGAACGGGTTCACCATCGGACCCGTCCCGGCCTCGAGGTGGAAGTCGTAGAAGTGACGCAGCACGCTCTCGCTGTGCGCCCTCGTCGCCGCCCCATACCCACGACCCGCCGTCGGCTTGCCTGTCACCGGGTTCGGCGTCGCCGGGCTCGCCGGGCCAGCCGGGGGTGCCGGCCGATCATCGCCCCTCCGGCGCCAGTGTTCCCGTGCCGGCTTGTCGGCGATCTGCAGCCAGCGCGAAAAGTCCCGCGCTTCGCGCCGCGTCGCCTGCTCCCACGGCACCTCGACCGTCCACAAGAACCGGAACCACCGCAGCAGGTCCATGCCATAGGAGCGCTGGGTTGCCGCCCGGCGACCAGCGGCCTGCAGGTCCTTCAAGTAGTCGCTCACCGGCCGGACGACAGTGCCGTCAGCGTCAAGCAGCTGGAACGGCTCCCACACATCGCCGGTCTCGCGCAGCACCCCCACCCGTCGCAGCGCAAGCGAAGCCAGATCCACCCCAGATATGTCCTCGTCGGCCATGGGCTCCGAACCTGCCACACCTCTCCCCAGCTCGAAGGCGATGCCCCCGCCGTAGTTCAGTCAATAGGGCGAGGGTAAGGTGGTGGCGTAGGTAGGCGGAGGACTCGCCGATGTCCATCGCTTTGATCGTGAACCGGGTGGCGATGCGCTGGTCCAGGGCGGCGTTATGTAGAACTCCACATAACGCCGCTTATGTCGCGGGACCAACTATGTCGCGGAGCTTGGGATGATGGAGGAAACTCACAGCTGACCTCGACATAATTCTGAGCTTCTTGGGCGAGCCTGCCAGTTGGAACGAGCGACTGGAGGCATTCATGGCAGGAACACGACGAAGCTGGTCGTTGGCGTTGACCGGGCCGCTGGCTCCGTTGGCTGACGGGTTCATCGATCACCTCACCGCTCTCGGATATGTGTCGAGCGGTTTCGCGGGGCAGCGAGCGCTCTTCGGTCACCTGGACCGCTGGCTGTGTGCCGGCGGGCTGGGTTTGGGAGACCTGACCCCAACCGTTCTCGAGCAGTTCCTCGAAGCCCGGGCCGCGGAGCGTTATGTGACCAAGCTGACCAGGTCGGGCTTGAAGCCGTCGATGGAGTACCTGGAGGACCTGGGGGTCTATCGGTGCCCGCCCTCTGCGACCACCACGGCCGATCAGATCGCTGGCGGCTTTGGCCGGTATCTTGCCGACGAGCGAGGGCTGGGCACCGAAACTGGTCAGAACTATGTCCGGGTGGCGCGACAGTTCCTGGCCAGTCTGCACTCTGAACCTGAACTCCTGGATGAGGCGCGCCTGGGCGAGATCACTGCCGAGGAGGTGACCGGCTTCGTCCTTGCTCGCAGCCCGGAGTTGAGCGTTGCCGCGATGCAGACGGTGGTGGGTGGGCTGCGGGCCCTGATGGGCTACCTCTTCACGGCGGGGCTGACGGACCGGACGCTGATCACAGCGGTGCCCGCTGTGGCCCGTCGCCGCCAAGACCTTCCCCGCTATCTGCCCGACGGACATGTAGAGCGTCTTGTGCAGGCATGCGATCGCACCACAGCGGTGGGGATCAGGGACTTCGCCATCTTGACAGTCCTGGCCCGTCTCGGCTTGCGGGCCAACGAGGTGGCGGCTCTGCGGCTCGACGACATCGACTGGATAGCCGCAGAGGTCCGGATCCGCGGCAAAGGACCGCGAATGGACCGCCTTCCCTTGCCCGCCGACGTCGGTGAGGCGCTCGTCGCCTACCTCCGACACGGTCGTCCCCGCTGCGCTGACCGTCGGGTGTTCATCCGGTCCTGCGCCCCCCGCCGAGGCCTGTCCCGACAGGCCATCGGGGGGCTGGTGCGTGCCGCCAGCGTGCGGGCCGGGCTACCTACCCACGGGCCCCACCGGCTCCGGCATACGGTGGCGACCGGTCTGCTCCGCCGAGGTGCCCCGCTGACCGAGATCGCTCAACTGCTGCGCCATCAGACCGTCCAGACCGCGGTTATCTACGCAAAGGTCGATCTCAATGCCCTCTGCGCGCTCGCTCAGCCGTGGCCGGGAGCGACGCAGTGAGTGGCCTCGAGCGACGAGTCGAGGAGTATCTCGCCATCCGCCGAGCGCTGGGCTACAAGCTCGCCGGCTACGACAGTGTCCTGCGGGAGTTCACCGGCTGGATGGACACGTCAGGCGCCACTGTCGTCACCGCCGATCTGGCGCTCGCCTGGGCCCAGTCCCGGCCGACTAGTCCGGTCAGGGAGAGACAGCGATTGACCATCGTCCGCCGCTTTGCCGAGTACCTCTCCGCGGTCGATCCCAGAACCGAGGTGCCGGCCGCCAATCTTCTCCCCGCCCCCTATCATCGGCGGGCTCCCTACATCTACAGTCCGGCCGAGGTGGCCGCCCTGATGGCCGCGGCACGGTCGTTAACGCAGCCTCTGAAGGCGGCCACCTACGAGACGCTCATTGGGCTGATCGCCTGCACCGGCCTTCGAGTCGGCGAAGCTGCCGGGCTCGACCGCGACGACGTGAACGTCACAGATGCCATCTTGCTCGTGCGCTTGGGGAAGAACGGACGGTCGCGCCACGTCCCTATCCACGCCACCACGGCCGATGCTCTATCCGCCTACGCGGCTCGGCGTGAAAGGCTCTGCCCGCGGCCTGCCGCCACCAGCTTCTTCGTCAGCACCCGGGGTGGCTGCCTCGCCCAAAGCTCGGTCCAGTATGTCTTCGCCGGGCTGCGGCGGGAGACCGGACTGGACCAACGCGCTCAAGGCCGTCTCCCGCGCCTACACGACCTTCGCCATGGTTTTGTCGTGCGCACGATGCTCGCCTGGCACCGCGACGGTGTGGACGTTCAGGCTCGATTGCCGATGCTGTCGACCTACGTCGGCCATATCGACCCCAAAGCCAGCTACTGGTATCAGCAGGCCGTCCCAGAGCTGCTCGCCCTCGCTGCCCTCAGGGTCGAAGTCGGGCTTGGAGACCGATCATGACCTTGCTGGCGCCTACCTTGCAGGCCTTCTTCACCGATCGGTTGACGCGCCAGCGCCACGCCAGCTCTCACACCATCGGCGCCTACCGCGACACTTTCCGCCTGCTCCTGTGCTACATCGCCAATGCCGACGGCAAGGCTCCGGCGAAGCTGGACTTCAACGATGTCGACGCTGTCACCGTCGGTGAGTTCCTCCACCATCTCGAAGAATCGCGGGGCAACAGCGTGCGGACCCGCAACGCCCGGCTCAGCGCCATCCACTCCTTCTTCGAGTTCGCCGCGCTGCGCCACCCCGAGCACGCCGATCTCATCCAGCGCGTGCTCGCCATCCCAGAGAAGCGCTTCGACACCGCCGTGGTCTGCTACCTGACGCCGCCCGAGGTCGACGCCCTGCTGGCCAGTCCCGACCAGACGACCTGGACGGGACGGCGTGATCATGCCCTGATGCTGCTCGCCGTGCAGACCGGCTTGCGGGTCTCGGAGCTGGCGGCGCTGTGCTGGCAAGACGCCGCCCTCGGCTCGGGTGCGCACGTGCGCTGCTACGGCAAGGGTCGTCGGGAGCGCTGCACCCCACTGACCAAGGACACGGTCGCGGTCCTGCGGGTCTGGCTACAGACCTCGGAAAGCGCTCCACAAGACCCCGTGTTCCCGGCCCGGGGCTCCAACCGGCCACTCACTCGAGGCGCCGTCTGGCGCCTCATCGCCAAGCACGCGTCGGCCGCGGCCCAGGGCTGTCCTTCCCTGGCCGAAAAGCATCTGACGCCCCATACGCTGCGCCACACCTGCGCCATGAGGCTTCTCGAAAGAGGTATCGACCTCGTCACGATCGCGCTCTGGCTCGGGCATTCCAGCCTGCAATCGACCAACGTCTACCTCCACGCCGACATGGCGCTCAAGGAACGTGCCCTTGCGCGAACCGCCCCGGTCAAGTCCCGTCCCGGCCGCTATCACCCGAGCGACAAGCTCCTCGCCTTCCTGCAGTCGCTGTGATTATGTTGCTGATGCGCTCGCTTTTCTCCCACACGACAGCCGCTGCGAGACGTTGCGCGACATAGTTGGTCCCGCGACATAAGCGGCGAAGACGCCCATGCGGAGTTGGCGGTTGAGGGTGGGTTGCCCGATGAGGATCCCGGCGAAGGGTGACGCCGAATCCATCTCGGAATTGGTCAGGAGGCGCAGTTCTTCGAGTTGGGCCGCTTCGAGCAGGTGCGCTTCGTCAACGACCAAGATCACGCGCCGGTGGCGCTCGGCGCTCTCGGCTGCCAGCAGGTCGGCGGCTTGGGCCATCAGCTCGGCTTTGAGGTAGCGGGGCTCGGCGCCCAACGACCGCACGATGGTGACGTAGAGCCCGCGGGTGCCGAACGCGGGGTTGGCGATGTAGATGACTTGATGTCGGGTGCGGTCGAGGGCGTCGACGGCGGCGCGCACCGACACGGTCTTGCCGGCGCCGACGTCACCGGTGATCACGCCGAGCGCGGACTCGACCACGCAGAAGTTGATGCGGGCGACCGCCTCGGCGTGGGCTTGGCGGGCGAAGAGGTCTTTGGCGGCGATCTGCTTGCCGAAGGGGGTGCGCCGCAGCCCGAAGTGCGCGGCCCACGGGGCGGGGGCGCTCATCGGGCCTGCTCGGCGTCGGGGTGGCTGTCGGGGTCGGCGAAGAGGTGGATTTGGGAGAAGTCGATCTTGGTCCCGGTGCCGGCTTGTTCGTCGTGGGCGGCGGTGACCAGACCGAGGTAGTCGATGCCGGTCGGGTCGGGTTCGGGGCGGGCGGCTTGGGGCACGGCGGGGTGGACGTGGCGGCGGGTGACGAACGGGGTGGCCACCCCGGCGGGCCGGCCGTCGAGGTACACCTCGATGCGGGTGAGGTCCTCAGGGTGATAGCGCAGCTCGACGCGCCGGCCGACCAGGGCGGGGTCGACGCCGTAGGAGTTGCCCTCGAGGGGGACGGTGGCGGTGCGGGTCACTTTGCGGGTGACCGACCAGCGGAACGCTTCGGCCAGCCGGTCGGGGTCGACCCCGCGGGGCGGGCCGGCCCGCTCGAAACGGTCGATCGGCGCCTCTTTGGTTTCGGCGTGGGCGCGGCGGTTGGCGACCTGTTCGGCCCAAGCCGTGAACCGGTCGTTGAGCTCGTCGAGGTCGGCGATCCCGACGTGGGTGGCTTCGGCCAGGAACGCCTCGCGGATGTAGCGGTTGGCGCGCTCTTGTTTCCCGCGGCCTTCGGGCGCGTAGGGCTTGGAGTGCACGAGCCGCACGCCCAACACCGCACACGTCCGGGCCAGCCACGCGTTCGAGAACGGCGCCCCGTTATCGGCGTAGAGCACGACAGGGATCCCGCGGCGCACGATCGCCCGGCGCAGCAGCTCCTGGCCGGCCCGGGCGTTCTCGTGGGCGAAGAACCGGCCGTCGACGATCAGGCGGGAATGATCGTCCACGATCAGGAACAGCCGGGCTCGCACCGACGCGTCGACCCGCGGCCAGGGCACCCACGGCCCGACCAGCACATCGGTGATCCAGCGGTCGTTGGGATGCTCGGCCTCGTAACGGCCGAACACCTTCGGTTCGGCCTCGAGC
>DATDHI010000061.1:0-2436 GCA_036521655.1 Pseudonocardiaceae bacterium
ATGGCCTCGGCGGCCAGCTCCGGGCATGACCAGCGCGCCGGCGGCGTGCCCGTGTCGGCGGGAAGTTCGCAGGCCAGCGCTTTCACCGCGGCCACCACTGTTGCGGCGAAGCGACGCGGCCGGCCCGGGCGTGACCGATCAGCAAGCCCGTCCAGCCCGTGTTGGCAAAACCGGCGCCGCCACTTCCGCACGGTGTCGTCGGTGACCCCCAGGGCCCGGGCGATCGCCGCGTTCGACGCGCCGCCGGCGGCGGCCAACACGATCCGGGCCCGCAGCACGTCGCGGTGTTCACCGCTGGCTCGACGAGCCCGGGCCAGCAGTATTCGCCGCTGGCCAGCACAAAGAACGATTGGCTGCGCACTCACCACAGGCATGGTCTTGTTGTCACTCGCCAGTTCCCAAGTCCGGCGACGACACGCCGAGCAGCGCTGTTCGGTTCATCATGGACGCCGTGGCCACGCCTCCGGACTCGACCCAGAACTCCTTGCGACACCGGCTAATCACGCGCACCCGTGAACGCTGGCCTCAGCTGGCCGACCTGACCATCCGTCATCGCGGCCAATTCGCCTACATCGACGGGCAGCTACCCGACGGCACCACCCTGCCCCTGTTCCGCTTGCGCTACAGCGGCTCGGCCAACAGTTGGGGCTTCGCGATCCACCTGGCCAGCCGCGACGGCTACCAAGACGCCGCCCTACCCAGCGGATACCCCGTCGGCACACCCGAAGAAGCCCTCGACTGCGCCTGCGGCCTCTACCTCAACGACCCCACCGCGGGGACAACACCCCCGACGAACTAACGGGCGTGACCACTAGTGTCGTCCGCCCGAAATAGTGGGCCTAAGTTGTTTGTGGTCTGAGGTCGGTGTTTCGGGGGCGGAGCTTGGCGAGGTAGTCGGCGAGTGAGTTGAGGATGTCGTCGGCGGTCTTGACCCAGGTGAAGGGTCGCGGGTCGTCGTTCCAGGTGGCGATCCAGTCCCGAATGTCGTTCTCCAGCGCCTGGACCGAGGTGTGGACGCCGCGGCGGATGAGTTTGTCGGTGAGCAGGCCGAACCAGCGTTCGACCTGGTTGATCCAGCTGGACCCGGTGGGGGTGAAGTGGAGGTGGAACCGCGGGTGGCGCGCGAGCCAGGCCTGGACCTCGGGCGTCTTGTGGGTGCCGTAGTTGTCGCAGACCAGGTGCACGTCCAGGTCGGCCGGCACGGCCTTGTCGATCGCGATCAGGAACTTCTTGAACTCGATCGCGCGGTGCCGGCGGTGCAGTTGGCTGATCACGGTTCCGTCGGCGATGTTGAACGCCGCGAACAGGCTGGTGATCCCGTGCCGGTAGTAGTCGTGGGTCCGCCGTTCGGGCATGCCGGGCATCATCGGCAGCACCGGCTGGGACCGGTCCAGTGCCTGGATCTGTGCCTTTTCGTCGACGCAGAGCACCACGGCGCGCTCGGGTTGAGTCGGCCTGGGGCGCGGTGTCGGGATTGCTCCCGGCCCGTTTCCCCAGGCCGCTCGCCGAACCCGGCGTGCGGCTCTCACCGCACCGGGCTCTCCACAGGTTCTGCCGTCAGGCGCTGGCGGGCAGGGTCCAGGGGTTGGCGATCGTGTTGCCCCGGTAGCGGTAGCGGGTGACCGGCACCGATGCCAGGTTGAACAACTCGACCCCGTCCGCAGCGATCGGTCTCCAGCGCCCATCGGGCCTGGTGAACCGAGTCCGGACGGCCTTCCAACTCCAACGATGCCGTACCCGCAGCCACCGCACGACCCGCCACCACACGAAGTGGGACAGGGCGCTGAGCGTGCGTTTGCAGGCGGCGTGTTTGAAGTAGTTGGCCCAGCCGCGCATGATCTGGTTGAGCCTGATCAGCACGGCCCTGGGGTTCTGCTGCGACGTCCTGCGTGTCAGGGCACGAATCTTGGCCTTCAGCGACCGGATCGGCCGGTCGCCGATGAAGGTGTACACGTGCCACTTGTTCGTACCCCTCTTGCGTTTCCACCGGATGTGGAAGCCGAGGAAGTCGAACCCGTCGCTGAGGTGCACCACCTGGGTCTTGGCTGCGGAGAGCCGCAAACCCAGCGGGTGGAGCACGTTGGCGACCTCTTCGCGCAAGGCTTCGACGTGCGACTCGTTGCCATGCACGAGGACCACGAAGTCGTCCGCGTAGCGGACGATTCTCCATCTCGGCAGGCCTTTGACCCGACGCCTGCTGCGCAGATATGCCGTCGACATCGTGCCCCCCGGGCGCCACGGCCTGTGCAGGTGCTCATCGAGGACCGACAAGGCGATGTTGGCTAACAGTGGGGACAAGATGCCGCCCTGTGGCGTGCCGGTTGGGGTGTCCTTGGCTTCGCCGAGTTCGGTTAGGACCCCGGCCTTCAAGAACGCCTTCACCAGCGCGCACACCCGCTTGTCCTTGACGCGCCGGCGCACCCGGTCCATCAGGAC
>DATDHI010000062.1:0-23626 GCA_036521655.1 Pseudonocardiaceae bacterium
AGCACCGTCGACGTGGGTTGTTGCCCGGCTCGGGGCCAGCTCACCACCGGATCGTCGGCGATCACCGGGGCGAGCACTGCGAGGACCCCCAGCATGCCGGTGAGCAGCGCCAACGCCGCGACCGTCCACGCCATCCAGCGCTTGGGGTTGACGGAACTCGGCACCGCGGCAGGGTACTGGCGTTACGCGGCGTTGGGTGCGATAGCCCGCAACGCCACTCACGAGTGAGCAGCGCTTAGGTAGTGACTACCAATTGCCACGAGAGGTCGCTGGTTGGCACGGTATGTGATGCCGAATCGATCATGCCTGGTGACGAGGCGCTACCTACCTAGGGGGATTCCGATGTCTGACGCAATGAGTTGTGCCGAACTTGACGGGCAGCAGGTGGAGCTGCTGCCGGCCCGCACCGTGCTGTCCCTGTTCACCATGGGCAGCACGGGCAGCGACGGCGGCCACGGCGCAAGTGGCTCCGACGGTCAAGGCTTCATCGAACTTAACTCCGACGTGCTGCCCCTGCTCGGCCAGTCCAACAGCGCCGGTAGCGGCATTGGCGGCCACGGCGGCGCCGCTGGCGGTGCTCCCGGCGGTACCGACTGAGCCGTGCCACGCCGGGGCGCCGGGGCGTGGGACTCCAGTGCCGCGGCTAATTGGTCGGATCTGGCACGGGCGTCGTGAACTCGACACCACCGTCATCCCAGGTCGACGTCGGTGACGTCGAGTTCACGACACGCACAATCGTTGCGCGCGGTGGCGGGTGCGGCGTTGTCGAGCCGCGCTTGCGACTACCGTTTGCCACTGCACCGTCCTATCGCTGTTCAGCGGGGGCAGTAGCGGCGCTGGCGGGGCCACGGTACAGCCAGCGTGTAACGCAGGTATGCCGAACGACGAAGACTAACGGTCGAGACCTCGAGGAGGCGGGCATCGAACAGGTTCCGCACCGCTGCCATCGGGCACGGTCGTTTCAAGATTCCGCCGGGACCGGCGGTTGCCGTTGTCCCGGCGGCGACAACGGCCGGGCAGGCGCTCACACTCGATGTTGAAACGGCCGCGTGTCATCGGAGGACACATGAATGATGGCCGCTCCGATGGAGCGTTAGCTGTCGACGCAGCGGACCCGTCGCGGGCTGCCCAGAGATGGAATTTCTCCGTAAGGTGGGACCCGGTAGCGTGGATGATCGGTGCATTCGCGTTCCTCTTAGGCGCTGCATTTGTCGTTGTGGATCTGACCTACAATCAGGGTAAGCTTATTGCTCCGCTGGACGATGCGTATATTCACCTGCAGTACGGGAGCCAACTGGGGCAGGGGCGTCTCTTTCAGTACAA
This sequence comes from Pseudonocardiaceae bacterium, assembly GCA_036521655.1. Taxonomy (GTDB): domain Bacteria; phylum Actinomycetota; class Actinomycetes; order Mycobacteriales; family Pseudonocardiaceae. Next base: position 1,324 of record DATDHI010000062.1, read on the forward strand.
TACCGGAGACCCGATCAGTGCCGGCGCGAGCAGTCTGCTCTACGCTGTGGTGCTGGGCGTGGCGTATGCAGCGGGCTTTCAAGGCAAGTTGTTGCTGCCCTTCGCCGTCGGCTTCGGGGTCCTGTGCTTCTCACTCACGGCCAGCTGCGTGTACGCGTTGGGTCGCCGGCTTGCCGGGACTCAGGTAGGGGTGTGGTCGGGTCTACTCGTCGCATTGAGCGGCCCTCTCCTATGGGGAGCGACCAGTGGAATGGAAATCGGCCTTGTCGCATTGCTGGTTGTCGCCAGCCTTCTGTTGTTCACCAGGGAGGCGCCACTGGGTCGCTTCACGTTCACTCCGATCCTAGCTGCGCTGCTGGCGCTGGCCAGGCCAGAGGGGCTCATTTTCGCGGCAGCGCTCAGCGGCGCAATGTGCTGGACGATTTTCGGGCGGATACGTCGCCGACGGTGTGCCCGCACCACCGGGCTGGCTCGTGTCGCATGGAGCCTGCTGCCACTCGCGGCCGGAACCGGGCAACTTCTCTTCTACAAGTTGGCGACCGGGAGCATGGTCGCCAATGGTGTCCAGTCGAAATCTCTGCTCTACGACCGCCCGGTGTTCTATCCGACTGAGTTCATCGATCGGGCGGCGGTGAATCTTCGAGGGTTCCTCGAGGTGTTCGGCGGGCTGAGCACTCACGAATTCACCTTTCCGGGCGCAATCTTCTTCGTCGTGCTGGGCGTTTTCTGTCTGGTGACCAGGAGTTCTGCGTGGCGGCCACTCGTTGTGGCTGTCACGGCCGGTCTGGTGGCCGTCATGGTCTCGGTCTCGACGTTGGTCAGTGCCCACGCACATAACCTGCGGTACATGCAGCCTTTCATGCCGGTCTTCATTCTCCTTTCGGTAGCCGGCGTATGCGGGCTGCTAGGTGCCGTGAGGATTGGGAATTCGCAACGGACTGTCGCCCACGGCCTACTGGCCACGGTCTTGGTGTTCTCGCTGATCTCATTGCCCACCTGGGCCTTGCGGCTAGGTCAGGAAGCGGCCACGATCCGTGAAACAGATGTCTCCGTCGGTAATTGGATCAACGGGAACCTGCCGCCGGACGCGACGGTAGGAGTGAAGGATGTCGGCGCCGTCAAGTATTTCAGCAATCATCGTGTTGTTGATCTGATCGGGCTCACCACCAACGGCCTGGCGCATGCCAGCAACAACGGTATCGGCACACTCTATGAGGTGCTTCGCCATATGCCGGTGCAACAGCGTCCCGATTACTTTGCGGCCTATGACACCGGCCCAGGGCCGCTCATCGATGACCTCCGAGACTCCGGTGTGCTCGGGAGCTCCCCGCTGATGACGTTCGACGTGAAGTCTCCTCTGCCGGCGAACAGCGGTCTCATCGTTCCGTTCGTGCAACTCGGCATATATCGTGCCGACTGGAGCCTGGCCGGCACTGGTGACCAGGCAAAGACTCCGGGCACTGTTCGAGACTATCTCAACGTCGGTGATCTCGCCAGTGAGCGAGCTCATTCATACCGGCCTGAGCCTGCCCAGGTCGGAATGCAGCCGACCAGCATGGTGAAACGTGTGTCGTTGCCTGATGGGCGGCAGGTCATCGACAGCGGCCGCTCGATCATCGGCGGTGAGCGGTTCGCGGCGCACGGCCTTGCTCCGGGTCGCCCGCTCATCATCACATCACGAGCTGATGTGACGGAAGTCTTGACGGAGGATCAGGCCAGGGGGCTGCCCGATCTGCTGGTCTTGGCAAACGGTGTGCCGGCCGGCATCTGGCACCGGCCCAATACCGGCAAGATCTGGGATGAATCGAGTTTCACGATTCCCGGCGCACTGGTCACCGGCCCGTCCGTAGAGCTGGAGTTGGCTCCTCCGCGGCCGTTGCTGAGTCCCTACCCGGAATATAAGTCGTTTGGCTATTGGTTCAGTCAGGAGACATCCCCGTGATAGCTCTTGTCCGCCAGCGTGGACAGGCGGGTCCAGCCGGCTCGCTGATGCCGGTCAAGGTGCTCCTCGACTAGCCCGACCGGGTGGTCGTAGACCACCAGCTGGACGCGGCCCCAGGGCAGGGTGGCCGGTCCAGCGGGCACCAACTGGGTAGGCACCTGCACAGCTGTCGCGGAGCGATCCGCTGGTACCTGGGTACCGCCCCGGAAGACCTCGAACGCCAGGTCGAGGAAACGCCGGCTGAACCCCTCGTCACCCAATACCAGCACCTCTGGCGCCTGCGCGATCCCGTGCTCGACCCTGACCTGGTCAACGCAGGGCACCAAGGTGGCGGTGACCTGGTCGACGTACACGAGCCGGCCGGCCGTGAGGGCCGCGAGCGGGCGCCAGCGGGCCAACCGGGGTTGGGCAACAGCAAGCCAGCTGCCGGCACCGGCCACCTGGTCGCGAATCACCAGCCGCACGCTTGACGGCCGCCCCGTCACGTCGAGCCGATCGAGGGCGATATCGGCTTGTTGCCATTCTGCGCGCGGCACGGCCGGGTCCACCGGCAGCGTGGTGTGGCCCGCCACCGGGGGGTTCACCCCTTGGGCGGTGGCGTACTCAAGGGTCAGCTGCTGCCCAGCCCGGGTTCCCAGCAGGGGGACCAGGAGATCAGTACCGCCATCGGCGGGGAGCGGGAACCACGGCGTGACGAGCGACCCCGTCTCGGGGCCTGCATCGACCGCGTCGTGCCATACCAGCGTGCCCGACGCCGGTGCAGCGACCGGCGAGGGCTGCTCGGCCGCCGCGGTGAACGCCCCATCAGTGATCGACGGCCCGGCGGGCAGCGGCTGCACGGCTGAGTCAACGAGCACCTGGGCGTCCCTGGCGAGCGTGCATGGATCACCCCGCACGGCCTGGACCGCCGACAGCGCAACCGACCACCCGGGGTACTGGCGCAGCGGCGCCCAGGCGAAGACGACGATGGTCATCACCACGATCGCGAGGGAGCCGACCAGCAACACCCCTCGGTCGGGGCTGAGTGCGTGGGCCCGGCCGCGGCGGTGATGCCACCACACCCAGCCGGCCACAGCGAGCGCGACGGCCGCCCAGAGCACCGGGCTGGCCAGCGGCACGGGTCCCAGCTTCGGCCGCATGTTTGCCAGGTCGGGCAGATCGTCCGCCGCGGTCAGATGGTTGCCGAAGGGCTGGCCCCGGTCGGAGTACGGTCGCCACAGGTTCGGCCCGGCGAAGCTCAGCGACACCGCGCCCACCATGATCGCCGTCCCGGCGGTGGTCGTGATCACGCCGGCGCCGCGCGCCAGCAGGGGATGCAGCAGGGCCGCGGCCAGCAGCACGATGGGCGCGGCAGCCGCCGCCCCGAAGTGGTTGACCCACTTGGTCGGGGTCGGTGCGAGCAGCGCCAGGGCGATCGCCGAGCAGAGCGCGCTGTTCAGTAACAGACGACGGGCTGGGCCGCCGTCGATCGGCCGGCCACGACCCCGTGCCACCAGCAGCGCCACAATCAGCAGCACCGCGATGGTGAGCACGACGGGAGCTCGCCGCGCCCACTGGCTGGAATCCCTCAGGACCAGGATCGTCTGGTAATGGATGATCTCCTGGTACCAGCCGAAGGTCTGGTAGTACCACTGGTGCACCGCGACGGATTCCAGCACGTCGCCGAGCGTCGCGTCGGCAAATCCCACCAGCACGAGACTGGTTCCCGCGGCGGCCAGCAGCAGCGCGGCGGCCAGCCGGGTCCTGGCGCCTTGCTTGCGGAGCCAGGTCCACAACCACGGCAGGGCCAGCACCAGCGGGGCCGCAGCCACCAGACCGGAGGGCGAGACCGTCACCGCGAGCGCGGCGGTCGAGGTGGCCGCAGCGAGCACGCCCACCGACCGGCGCTGCCGGGCCCATTCGGCGAGCAGCAGCGTCGCGGCGGCGAGCAGCACGATCAGCGGCTCCGGGCGCAGGGTCATCCCGTAGGGCAGCCACCAGAGCAGGTAGGCCACCAGTAGCGCCCACGCGGCCCGGCTGGTGCCCAGCTCCGGACCGAAGCCCCCGCCCACGAGCAAGGCCAGCAGCAGCCGCAGCAACACCCAGGTGAGCAGCCCGTAGACCAGCGGCACCAACCGCATCCAGGCCAGCCCCCAGCCACCGACCGCCCCCCATGCCTGCAGCACGTACTGGCTGGTCACGAACGGGTTCTCGGTGGCGTTGAACATGTAGATCGCGTTGCCCACCGAGCCCGAAGCGTTCGCGCTGCGGGCCATCAGCAGGTACCAGGAGTCGTCGAAGTTGGTCGGAGCGAGCAGCACCCACACCGCCGAGACGGCAACCAGCACCGCATCGGCGACCCGGGGTCTGGGCCAACGGATCGCGACCGGACGGCCTCCCCACCATCGCCAGGCCAACCCGAGTAGCGCCAGCAGTGCGGCGGCGCACACCACGAGCAGACCGGCCTTCAGCGCAGTCGGGGTGGACTCGTAGCGGGCGTCGGTGTGCATCGACACCGCCAGGCCCGCGGCCGACTGGTCCTGCAGATCGGTGGCCAGTTCACTGACCTCGGGTACCGGTAGCGCGGCCGAGCCCCGCAGCTCGCCGTCGCGCAGTACCTGCACCCCCCGGGTGTCAGCCAGCACCCGGTAGGTGCACCCACCGGTCGGCAGGACCTCTCGCAGCAGCGCCACGCCGGAGGCGGTGAACTGCACGATGCCGTGGTGGTTCGCGACGACCAGGCCCTGGCTGAGGTGACCGGCGCCGGGCAGACCACCGGTAACGGGCAGGGTGCGCAGCGCGTCACCACCGCCAGGTCGCAGGTCCAGCGCGGTCAGCGCGGCGCATGGCACGCTGGCGTCCAGGCTCAACGGCCGGTAGGGCACCAGCGGCAGCACAGTGGAGCGAGGCGGCTGCCCGGCGCGGGGCCAGCTGACCACGGGGTCATCGACGATCACTGGGGCCAGCAGCACCCCGAGCGCTGAGAACAGCGTCAGCGCGGCCAGCCCGGCGAGCACCCACACTCGTGTGTGGGAAACAGTGTGATAACGCTGTTTCCCACTCACGAGGGGTCCGGTGCCGGGCACGGCGGGGAGGGTAACCTGCACGGACTTGACAACCGCGGTGAGGAGCCCGGATTGGTCGCACCCGAGGTCTTGCGCCTGCGCCTCACCACCCAGCTCACCCGCTTCGTCCTGGTCGGCGGGGTCGCTGCGCTGGTGGACTACAGCAGTTACCAGGCCCTGCTGGCCGTTGGGCTGTGGGTGCACCTGGCCAAGGCGCTGGGATTCATCCTCGGCACCACCACCGCCTACCTGATCAACCGCCGGTGGACCTTTCAGGGCCGGGGCGGCGGCGGGCAGTTCGCCTCGGTGATGCTGCTGTACGGGATCACCTTCGTCGTCCAGGTGGGGATGAACGCGGTGATGCTCGCCCTGCTGCCGCCGATGCGGGGCGAGATCACGCTCGCGTTCGTCGTGGCTCAGGGCACTGCCACCTGCATCAACTTCGTCGTCCAACGGACAGTGATCTTCAGACTCTGATCGATCTTCCGGCACTGATCCGGCATACCCGGACGGGACACGGCGGCGACACACCGAAGGGCCAGGTAGGCGCCACGCCGCAGGCTCACTCGCATGGAGCAGGCCAGAGGTGGCATGATGGATGCGCGGGTTCGGGACCCCCAGCCGGATCCGTCGCCCCTCGCGGAACACCTCCCCCTCGTTTCCGCGAGGGGCCCTTTACGTTCCGGGCCGGTTGGCATAATCAGCGACCCAACTGGTTGATCTCCGCGGTCTGACCCCCGCTGCGTAGCGGTCCCGGTGACCACCAGCCGCTGCGCACCGCGGTGCCGGTCTTCAGCGAGGGAGGCTCGGCATCGGGGACCCGGGGCACGATGACCATGAGTTTGCCCCAGTCGGTGTCCCAGTTCTCCTTGAGGTAGCTGGGCACCTCCTGCTCGGTGGCGAGGATCTGCAGCCAGCCGATCGGTCCGCCGGCGTCGCGCGCGGACCAGTTCTTGCTGTAGTCAGCCAGCATCTCGTTGGGCAGCAACCGGTACTGGGGCACCTCGGCAATGCCGTTGCGGATCGCGAACGGGCGCACGCAGGGGTGCACGAAACCCACTGGCCAGTCCATGAACACCGGCGGCGTCGGGGCCACCAGGTCGGTCATCGAGCTCAGCACGGGCACCCGGGGAGTAGAGAATGCCAGCCAGCCCTCATCGGTGACGTCGGCATCCGTGGCGAGCAGCCGCACCGCGTCCGCACCGGCGGCGGGCCGGCCCGCCACACCGAGGCGGTAGTCCCGCCATCCCGGGCCGTTGGCGGTGGCCTGCCCGCCGATCTGCTGCCGGTCGACCACCTGGAACCCCAACTCAGTTCGGCGGCCGAACTCGGCGACCAGCGGCGTGAGGCGAGACAGGGTGCCGGCGACCGAGATCACGACCGGTGCACGGCCCTGACGGGCCGCGTCGGGAAGCGCGTACCAGGTGGTGCGCATGTCCCCGATGCCGGGTCCATCGGTGGAGAAGCTGCTCCAGATCGGGATCGCCGCGCTGCCGAGCCCGGAGGGGGGCGTGTCGATGGGGTTGTCCGCCACAGCGCCCGACTTGGGGATGCGGTCCCCGCGGACGTCGGCACCCTTCCGGTCGGCGTTGTCGGCGGGTGTGGGCGAGGGCAGCCGGTTGAGTTCGAAGCCGCGGCGTAGCGGGATGTCCGCGAGCAGCGTTCCCGCCACCGGGCGCAGTGCACCGGCCGACCGGTAGCGTTCGACGGACACGGCGTCGGTCAGGCTGCAGCTGTGCCCGGTGATGTGAGCGATGTTGGCCGCAGCCATGCTGTAGCCGTCGCGCTGCTTGTGCATCGCCTTGACCATCCCGCCGATCTCGGCGAGCACCAGCAGTCCGCAGAACACCGCCAGGGGCGCGGAGCCGATCTGCAGCGCCCGGCGCCGCCCGTTGCCCCGGTCCGGTGGGGGCGGTGGAGGTGCGCCCGGCTCGTGCCGCAACCCCTCGATCACCGCAACCAGCGCGGCGACCGCAGCGCCGACGATCAGCAGCGTGCTTGCTTGGAAGCCGTGCATCGAGGGAGGGATGTCGAACCAGGGCACCCCGTAGGCTGACACGTACCACGGCGCGTTGGGCCCGGTCGCGGACATCGCCAGGATCACCAGCAGGCCGGACAGGAACCACCACCGGTTGCGCGCCGAGCGCAGCACGCTCGAGCTGGTGGCCAGCGCGGTGAGCGCGGCCAGCGCGGCGCCGATCGAGGCGAACGCCCCGAAGTGGTGGGTCCACTTGGTGGGGGTCAGCGCCAGCAGCGCCAGCGAGACTCCCGCGGTGGCGATCAGCCGCCGGCTCGGGCCCAGGCCGGCACCCGGGATGGCACCCCGGCGCAACAGCACCACCAGGCAGGTGCCCAGGCACAGCAGTAACAGCAACACCGGGAACCGGCGGGCCAGTGCCCCATCCGGAGTGGCGCTGAACAGCCACTGGTAGCGAATGGGCTCCTGGAACCAGGACAGGCTCGGGCCGATCTCGGTGCGGATCCGGGTGGCCTCCAGCACCCCCGCCAGCGTCTGATCGGCAAAGATCACCGCGAGGACCAGCAGGCCGGCGCCGAGGATCGGCCCGATCACAGCGGACCAACCGGAGGTGGAGGCGTGCTGGCGCAGCAGCCGCACCAGCGGTCGCAGCGCCACCAGGAACGGGGCGACCGCGATGAAGCCGGTCGGTGTGGCGGCGACGGTGAACGCTGCGGCGAGCAGCCCGAGCACCAGCGGCAGCATCCGCCGGGTGGCTATCGCGCGCTCCACCGCACACAGCGCCAGCAGCGAGCCGATGGCAACGACCGGTTCCAGCCGCAGCCCGTTGTTGTAGGGCAGCCAGAAGGCCAGGAACACCGCGGCGGCAGCCCAGCCGGCGGCGGCGCTGCGGCGGACCTCCCGGCCCAGCCGTGGCATCACCTCGCGGCTGATCAGCATCCAGCTGACCCCACCCATGGCGAAGGCGGGCAGCCGCAGCCACGGCGGGACCGTGCTGATCTGCGCCCAGTACGTGTAGAGCTCATAGGGCCAGCCGAAGGGCGCCTCGGGGACGTTGAACCATCGGTAGTAGTTGCCGACGTAACCCATCTCAGAACTGGTGCGGATCATCGTCAGGATGTAGCCGTCGTCGGAGGTGATCCCGCCGATCACCACCCACACCGCCAGCACCGCGATGACCGTGGCGTCGCGGCCGGTGGGGCGCCACCAGCCCGACGGCAGTAGCCGGGGAGCTCGGCGACCGACCCGCATGTCCAGCCGATGCACCAGGATCAGGCTGGTCAGCACGGCAAGCGCGGCAAGCACCATCGCCGCCAGCTTGATCGGATGTGCAGTGGACTGGAACCGGGTGTCCGCGGTGATCTGGACATTCAGCCCGGCTACCGGGTCCCGCTTCTCGTTGAGGACCGAGTAGATACCGGTCACCTGCGGCCGGACGTCCTGGTCGACTTTGACGAACCGGTTGGGTCCGGCCGAAGCAGTAGTGCCGGTGGCCTGGGACGCCACCTTGATCAGGCACGGTGCCGGTGGCCCCCGGACAGGGGGAACGGCTTGCGCGACGCCCGCAGCGATGGTGCTCAACGGGAGGCTACCCAGGGCCTGGCCGCGGCTGATCAGGCTCAGCGACCCGTCGGCTACCTGCAGCATCATCCCGACGGCAGCACCGTCGGTCGAGGTGGGTGGAGTGGTGGCCAGCAAGGACGCCGGCTGCGTTGTCCGCGCGGCCACCGACATCGCGGCCGCGCACGGGACCGTGGCGGTCAGGTTCTGCGGTTGGAAGGTGACCAGCGGCGCGTTGACCGGGGCGATGTGTCCAGTGCGCGGCCAGGTGATCACGGCAGTGTCCTGGACCACCGGCAGCAGCGGCACCGCGACCGCCAGCAGCGCGCCGAACAGCCCGAGCGAGGCAGTAGCGAGCCGCAGCCGGCGGAGGGCGCGGTCGCCCCCTTGGCGGTGGCTCCATCGGTGGCGGCGCGGGGTGCGCTCGGCAGCCTCGTCGCTGGACGGCCGGCGCGAGGTATCGATGTGCCCAGAGGTCAGCACGCGACGAGGCTAGCCCAATGGAACTAGTGCCCCCGCACCCGTACCGGTCTAGACCTGGATCTCACGCTCTATCGTAACAGCATTGATATCAATGCCGGTAGAAGCGCTCCGCGCGACCCTGGCGGAGCAGCCGAAGCCATTGCCGGAATGCCTGCAGGTCGCGCTTGGTGCCCAGGAAATACAACCCGAACCGGACGATCTCCAGCATCCCGATCCGGCGCATCCCTGGCTGGGAGAGCAGGTAGCCGCGGTTGCGATAGGTGTAGTAGCGCTTGGTCTCATCGCCGGGGTCCTGAGCGTGGAAATGCCCGCGAAGCATCGGCTTGAACTCCGCTGACCCGTCGGGGTGGGCGTAGGCGGCCTTTAACGTCGTACCGAACCGCAGCCCGGAGCGCACCACCCTGCGGTGCACCTCCACCTCGTCGCCACGGATGAACAGCCGGTAGTCCGGCACGCCGACAATGTCCAGCGCGTCGGCACTGAACAGTGCCCCGTTGAAGAAGCTCGCGATACCGGGCAGGAAGTCGGTGCCCAGCTCGCTGCGCTGGCGCTTCCAGGTCAGCCCCCGGCGCAGCGGGAACGCCAGCTGTTCGGGGTCGTCGATATTGACCACTACCGGGGAGACGACGGCGAGGTCGCGGCGCTTGGCTTCCTCGAGCAGGGTCTGCAGCACCCGGACGTCCGCGGGGCGCCCGTCGTCGTCGGCGAGCCACACCCAGTCCGCGCCCAGTGCCAGGGCGTGCAGGATGCCCAGCGCGAACCCGCCCGCGCCCCCGAGGTTGCGCAGCGAGGGCAGGTAGGTGGCCGGGATCGGGCAGTGCTCGACGACCTCCGCGGCGGGATCGTCCGGCCCGTTGTCCACCACCACCAGATGGTCGGGCACCCGGGTCTGCTCGGCGATCACCGCCAGCGACTTGGCCAGCAGATCCCGCCGATGCCGCGTCACCACCACCGCCACCACCTTCACCCCACCACCCCCCTGCCGCCCACCGCATTCAGCGGGCTGAGCGGGGTAAATGCTGGCTTGATAACCACGCTGAGCCCGCTGAATGCGGTGGTGGTGGTGGTCATCGGGCGGCCTGGACGCGGTTGAGGGCTTCTTGGCTGAGGTTGTCGAAGGGGTCCTTGCCTTTGTAGTGGGACAGGACCGTGCGGAGGTCGCCCACCTCGCGGATCTCGCCGTGATCCAGCCACATCGCCGAGGTACACAGCTCGATGAGGAACTCATCGGAGTGCGACGCGAACACCAGGATCCCGGACCGCTCGACCAGCGCGGTGAGCCGATCCCGGGCCTTCTCCAGGAACGCCGCGTCGACCGCGCCGATGCCCTCGTCGAGTAGCAGGATCTCCGGGTCGATGCTGGTCACCACGCCCAGCGCGAGGCGCACCCGCATGCCGGTCGAATACGTGCGCAGCGGCATCGACAGGTAGTCGCCGAGCTCGGTGAACTCGGCGATCTCCTCGGTGCGGGCCTCCATCTGCTTGCGGGTCATGCCCAGGAACAACCCCCGAATGATGATGTTCTCGTAGCCGGAGATCTCCGGGTCCATGCCGACACCGAGGTCGAAGACAGGGGCGACCTTCCCCACGATCCGCGAGCTGCCCCTGGTCGGCTCGTAGATCCCCGACAGCAGCCGCAGCAGGGTGGACTTACCGGCCCCGTTGTGCCCGATCAGTCCGACCCGATCCCCGTGCCGCAGTGACAGGGTGATGTCCCGTAACGCCTCGATGATCGGCACCTTGGAGTCGATCCCGATCTTGCCACCAGCCCGCCCGACGGTGCCCAGCAGGGCTTTCTTCAGTGATCTGGTCTTGGCGTCGAAGATGGGGAAGTCTACGCAAGCACGGCGCACGTCGATGGAGACCATTTTCCCATCACACCCAGTAGGAGACTCGGGCCCGGTAGTTGCGCAGGACCACTAGCGCCACCGTCCACCCCACCGCAGTGATCGCCAGGGTCACCACCCAGTGCCGGAGCTCGAAGGACTCACCGATCATCGGGCGCCGCAGGATCTCCACGTAGTGCAGGAACGGGTTGAGCTCCGCCAGCCGGGCGCGCTCGGCGATCTGCGGGCTCTGGCTGCCCCTGAGCTGCTCGTAGTCCCACACAATCGGGGTCATGAAGAACATCAGGGTGACGATGCTGCCGGTCACCGGGGGTATGTCCCGGTACCGCGTCGCGATCACCCCGATCAGCATCGCCACCCAGATCCCATTGAGCACGATCAGTGCCAACGCCGGGATCGCCGTCAGGCTGCTCCACCCCAGCGGACGCCGGAAGATCAGGATCAGCGCCACCCAGACCAGCGCGTTGTGCCCGAAGAACAGCAGTTGCCGCCACACCAGCCGGAAGATGTGCACGCTCAGCGGCGCAGGCAGGTGCTTGATGAGGCCCTCGTTGCGGATGAAGACCTCGGCTCCCTCGTTGATGCAGCTCGAGATGAACTGCCAGATGATCAGCCCCACTGCCAGGTAGGGCAGGAAGAAGTCAATGGTCTGGCCGAACAGCGCGGAGTACAGGATTCCCATCCCGACCGCCTGGACGGCAAGGCTTATCGTGATCCACAACGGGCCGATCACCGAACGCCGGTATCCCTGCTTGATGTCCTGCCAGCCCAGGTGTCCCCACAGCCTGCGCTGCCGCCACCCCGCCGCCAGGTCATCGAACGCCCGCGACCAGCTACGAGATGCCAATGCCCGGGACCCGGTGATGTCGGATGACGTCATCGTGTCCTGCATGATCCGTGAGGGTACTCGGGCGGGAACCACACCCTCGGGTCGTGCGCCCGTCACCGGCCGGTCGCCTCCTCCCCGATGTAGGTCTCTCTCATTGTGGCAGCTGTGAGCCGCCCGAATCCTAGGCCAGCGCTCAGCGTGCCGGCGGTGCAGTGGGCGTGCGCGCCGGGTGGGGGGCATTGAGGGGGCCGTCAGGGTGCTCGTCCGTGGCAGGACCGCGATGGACGGGCGGCCTTACCGGTGCTGCGGCGCGCCGAGCGGCGAACTCGGCCAGCACGAGCAGGCCGATGCCGACGGCCAGCCCTGCACGGGGCGTGGCCAGCGTGGCCACGGCACCGGCCAGCGCCGCGCCCGTCATGAGGCCTCCTGCACGGAGCATTCGGGTGGCGGCTCGAGCCGGTGTCCCCACAGCGTCCATGCCCGCTCTTGTCGCGACCGTATAGCCGGCGCCCCACAGCAGCCCGGTCAGTACCGCGGGCAGCCAGTTGGTGCTCGCCAGCATCCCGAGCCCGAAGGCCAACGACGCCAGCAGCGCCTCCCTGTCCAGCCGCAACGGCCCGATCCGCGCGCGCAGCGTCGGGTATAGCGCGCGGCCGATCATCGCCCCGAGACCCCAGCAGCTGATCAGCAACGCCAGCCGTGCGTCACCCCAGGGCGGGACGCCAAGGTGCTGGTCGGCCCACGGCAGCAGCATGGCCAGATAGGCGCCTGCCGCCGCGGCGTGCAGGGTCCCGGCGAGCGTCAGCGCCCGGGGCCCCGGGCGCTCGCGCAGGAACCGCAACCCGGAGCGCACCGGGTGGCGGGGAACCTCCGCTGGTTGTTGGTCGGTTGGCTCGGTTGGGACTGGCCGCGTTGGGTCTGGCCGCGTTGGGTCTGGCCGCGTGCGCACCGCCGCCCGGACCAGCAGCGCCGAGGCCAGGAAGCTCAGCGCGCCCAGGATGAGCAGCGGCGCTGGCCTGACGATCGCGACCGCCAGTCCGGCCAGCGGCGGCACCATGAGTGCCACCAGGTCGGTTGCCTCGCGCCGGGCGTTATTGGCCGCCGCGGTCATCTCCGGTCCGAACAGCGCCGGCAGTGCAGCGCTGGATGCCCGATCGCGTAGCACGAACGCGGCCTGGATGGCGCCGGCCACCGCGAGCACCTGCCACCCGGACAGGTCTCCGGACCACCAGGCCAGCGGGACAGTGGCCAACAGCGCAGCGCCGGCCAGGTCCGCGGTGAACAGCAGGTTCCGGGCATTGAGCCGGCGCACGACCCGGGCGGCCAGCGGGGCGAGCACCAGATGCGGCAACGCCTCGACGGCGACGACCGCCGCGGTCCACCCTGCGGAGCCGGTGAGCCGGTACACCAGCACCGGCAGCACCACTGCGGTGATCAGCGTGCCGACCATCGAGACCACCCGGGCGGCCAGGTAGCGGCGGAACCCCGGATCAGCCCGCAGAGCCCCCGGCGTCATTGCCACACGGCGACCCTGTCAGCCCTCGATCGCGGCCGGCACCCGCCGAGGTATCGAATCGGTCACAGTACGGGTGCACTCTGCGCTCGCCCGCGTGTCCTGGGGGCCCCGGCTGGGGTTCGCGGTCACGGGCAGGTGACACACCGTGCATGGGAACGCGACACACCGTGCATGGGAACGCGACACGCGGGGATTAGAGGTATTGGCCGGTGCCTCGGGTTCCGGGTTCGGCTGGTTGCATGCCGGGCTGCATTCCGGGCGGGATCGAGCCGGCGGGTAGGCCGCGGCGCATCTGCTCCAGCTGCACTCGGGCCGCCATCTGCTGGGCGAACAAGGCGGTCTGGATACCGTGGAACAGGCCCTCCAGCCAGCCGACCAGTTGCGCCTGCGCGATCCGCAGCTCGGCGTCGCTGGGCGTGGAGTCGTCGCTGAACGGCAGGGACAGCCGCTCCAACTCGTCGCGCAGCTCCTGGGCCAGGCCCTGCTCCAGCTCGCGGATCGAGGACTGATGGATCTCCCGCAGCCGGTTGCGGCTGGCGTCGTCCAGCGGCGCGGCGCGTACCTCTTCCAGCAGCTGCTTGATCATGCTGCCGATCCGCATCACCTTGGCCGGCTGCTCGACCATGTCGGACACGTCCGACCCGCCGTGTTCGTCGGCGGTTCCGGGCACCATGCCCGGCGGCACCGGCATGGCGTGCACCGTCCGTCCGTCCGGACCGACCACCAAGACTTGCTGCTCATCCGGTTCGCTCATGACTCCATCCTGCGCTCGTCTGCCCGGCATGTCGTGCCCGCGCCCGTGTGTCGTGCCCTCGTGCCCGCTGTGCCGCGCCCCCGTGCCCGGCGTGTCGTCCTCCTGTACCCGGCGTGTCGTCCTCCTGTGTACGGTGTGTCGCGCTTGCATGTACGGTGTGTCGCCCTGCTCAGTCACGGGTGGTCAGCACGATCTTGCCGACGACACCGCCGGCCTCGAGCATCCGGTGCGCCTGCGCGGCCTGCGCGAGCGGGAGCGTCGCGTGCACCACCGGCTGGACCCGCCCGTCGCCGAACATCGGCCACAGCCGGGCGGCCACGTCGGCGCAGAGGGCGGCCTTGCCATTGGGACCCTCCACCGGCCGCCCGCGCAGCCCGAATGCCGCCACACTGGCCCGCTTGGCCAACACGGGGGCGAGGTTCAGCTCGGCAGTGGTACCGCCTTGAAAGCCGATCACCACCAACCTGCCGTCCGCCGCGAGCGCCGTCACATTGCGTGACAGGTACTTGGCGCCCATGTTGTCGAGGATGACGTCCGCGCGGCCCTTGAGCTGCTCGGCGAAGTCCTGCTCGCGGTAGTCGATCAGGATCTGCGCGCCCAGCTCCGCACAGCGAGCAAGCCGCGACGACGACGCCGTCGTCGCGACCGTCGCGCCCAGTGCCCGGCCGACCTGGATCGCGTGCGTCCCGACGCCACCCGATCCGCCGTGCACCAGCAGCAGCTCGCCAGCCGCGAGGCCGGCGTGCCGCACCACCGTCGACCACACGGTGCAGGCCACCTCGGGCACGCCGCCCGCGGTGACCAGATCGACCCCGGGTGGCAGCGGCATCACCTGGCCGACGGGCACCGCGACCCGCTCGGCGTAGCCCCCGCCGGTCAGCAGCGCGCAGACCTCATCACCGACCGCCACCCCACCCACGCCCTCGCCAAGCTCGGCCACCTTGCCCGCGCACTCCAGCCCGATGATCTGACTGGCGCCAGGCGGCGGAGCGTACCGGCCCTGGCGTTGCAGCAGGTCCGCCCGGTTGACCGCGGTCGCGGCGACGTCGATCAGCACCTCGCCGGGGCCCGGCCGGGGATCGGGCTGTTCGGTGATCGCCAGGACCTCGGGCCCGCCGTACTCGGTGATCGTGATCGCGCGCACGGTCAGGGATGCAGCCGGTTGGGACCGCGGAACAGGAAGGTGGACTCACGGATGCTGTCCAGGCCGAGCAACACCATCAAAATCCGGTTGAGTCCCGCGCCGAAACCGCCATGGGGTGGGGTGCCATAGCGAAATGAATCGAGGTAGGTGCGCAGCGGTTCCAGTTCCATGCCCTTTTCCTGAGCTTGGGACGCGAGCATGTCGTAACGGTGCTCACGCTGCGCGCCGGTAGTGATCTCGACGCCTTTCCAGAGCAGGTCGAAGCTCTCGGTGACCTGTGGGTTGTGGGCGGGCCGCAGGTGATAGAAGGGCCGTATAGTAGCCGGGTACTCGGTGACGAACACGAACTCGTGACCGTGCCGTTCCCTGATCAGCGACGACAGCAGTCGCTCGCCTTCGGGATCCAGGTCACCCTTCGTGCGATCGGTCTGCCAGCCATTCGCGCGCAGCAACTCGTATGCCTCGGCCATCGTCAGCCGCGGGAACGGCAGGTCGGGGACGACAACCTGCACGCCCAAATGTTCCTGGATGTTCTCACCGTGCTCGTCGCGCACCAGGGTCAACGCGTGAGCGATCATGCGTTCCTCGATCCGCATGACGTCTTCCACGCCATCGATCCACGCGATCTCCATGTCGATACTGGTGAACTCGGTGGCGTGCCGGCTGGTGAAGCTCGGTTCGGCGCGGAACACCGGGCCGATCTCGAAGATCTTGTCGAATCCGCCCGAGATGGCCATCTGCTTGTAGAACTGCGGGGACTGCGCGAGATACGCCGAGGTCTCGAAATACTGGACCTTGAACACCTCCGCGCCCGATTCGGATGCCGTGCCCATGAGCTTGGGGGTATGCAGCTCGGTCGCGCCCTCGGCGAATGCGAACTCCCGCAGGCCGCGTTCCAAGGTGGTCTGCACGTCGAAGATCAGATGGCGGGCCGGGTGGCGTACGTCGAGGAATCGCCAGTCCAGACGGTGCTCGATCCCGGAGTCCTGCTGAATCGGCAACGACGGCTCGGCCCGGTTCACGACCTGCACCGACGTCGGGATCAACTCCACACCGCCCAGTTTGACGACGGGGTTCTCCACCACCGTGCCCACCACGGTGACCGCTGATTCCAGCGGCGCGCCGTGCTCGAAGGTGGTCTCGACCTCAGTAGGGGGTGTGGAACGCTTGTTGGTCACCTGCACCATGCCGGTGTGATCTCGCACCAGGACGAATTGGATCTTGCGCTGCAGCCGCAGGGTGTTGATCCAGCCATGCACGGTCACCTCTTCTCCCACGTGCTTGGGGAGGTCACGTACCAGAGTCCTGGGCATTGCAGTCCTAGAGCTCGACGGGCGGAACGGGTTGGCTCAGGCTAGTACACGCCGACCCAGTGCCTTGTGCCATCGTCTGGCTGGACGCTCAGGGTGGACGGGCTGGACGGGTGCCGGGACCTGCTGGGGGCGCTTACTTGACGACCACGTTCACCAGGCGGCCAGGAACCACGATGACCTTGCGGATGGTGCTGCCGTCCTGCGCGGCGCGTACCACGTCGCTGTCCAGTGCCGCCTGCTTGACGGCATCATCCGGCGCGTCCGACGCGACGACTAGCTTGCCGCGGTTCTTAGCATTGATCTGCAGCGCCAGCTCGACTGTGTCTAGATGCAGCCACGCCTCATCCGCGACCGGCCACGGCTGCATCCACACCCGTTTGCCGGTCAACTGGTGGTATGCCTCGCACGCGACATGTGGTGCGAAGGGCAGCAGCAACGAGGCGATCGTTTGCACGGCCTCGCTCAGGGTCGCCCTCGTGATGCCGTCCTGGGCGGCTCGGATGCAGCTGTTATTCAGCTTCATTAAGGCTGCGATCGCGGTGTTGAACGCGAAGTTGCCACCCGACATGTCCTCAGTGACCTTCTTAATGGTGGCATGCATCTCGCGCCGCAGGTCGTCCTCACGCGCCTGATCAAGGACCGCGCCGATGACGTCATTTTGGCTGCCGGCCACGTCGATGGCCACGCGCCACAGTCGCCGTAGAAAGCGGTAGACACCTTCCACGCCCTCGTCTGACCAGTCAGCTCCGACTTCCGGCGGTCCCATGAACAGCACGTAGCAGCGGGCGGTGTCGACGCCGTAGGTGTCGATGATGGTGCGCGGAGAGACGACGTTGCCCTTCGACTTCGACATCTTGGCGCCGTCCCTGGTAATCATCCCTTGGGTGAACAGCCGCTGGAACGGCTCCTGCACCGACAAGCACCCGAGATCGCTCAGCGCCTTACACACGAAGCGGGAGTACAGCAGGTGCAAGATGGCATGCTCGATGCCGCCGATGTATTGGTCGACCGGCATCCAGGTCGTGACGGCTTGCTCGCTCCATGGCGCCTGCGTGTTATTTGGGTCGCAGTAGCGGATGTAGTACCACGAGGAGTCGACAAAGGTGTCCATAGTGTCGGTCTCCCGATTGGCCCGCCCGCCACACTGCGGGCAGCGGGTTTTGACCCAGTCTGTGGCCGCAGCCAACGGCGACTTGCCCTTCGGTGCGTAGTCCTCGACATCGGGCAGCAGCACCGGCAATTGGTCCTCGGGTACCGGCACCAAGCCGCACGACTCGCAATACACCATCGGGATGGGACAACCCCAGTAGCGCTGGCGGGACACCAGCCAGTCACGCAAGCGGTAGCTGGTGGAGGCCTCCCCCGCGCCCAGCTCGGCAAGCTTGGCGACGATGCGTCGCGTCGCTTCTGCCGACTCGAGACCATCGAACTCGCCGGAGCTCGTCGTCACGCCCTTAGCCACAAACGGCAGCTCGTCGGCCGATCCGACCGCCGACTGGATGACCTGCCGGATCTCGAAACCCAACGCCTGAGCCGCTTCATAGTCTCGTTCATCGTGGGCCGGCACGCCCATAACGGCGCCGGTGCCGTACTCCATCAGCACGTAGTCCGCCACCACGATCGGCACCTTGGCGCCACTCAGCGGATGGACAGCGTGCCGGCCGGTGACGATGCCGGTCTTGGCGCGATCGCCGACGCGTTCAGCGTGGCTCTCGCGACGAGCTTGGTTGGCGTACTCCCGGATCGCCGGTTCTGCCGGTATCCCGGCGATCAAACGATCGAGCTCGGGGTGCTCCGGTGAGATAGCGAGGAAAGTCACGCCGAACAGCGTGTCGGGTCGAGTCGTGAAGACCCTGATATCAAAGTCGACTTCGGCGCAGCGAAAGGTGACCCCGGCGCCCTCAGAGCGCCCGATCCAGTTATGCTGCATGGTCTTGACGTGCGGGGGCCAATCCAGGCCAGCCAGATCCTGCAGCAGCCGGTCAGCGTAGTTGGTGATCTTTAAGAACCACTGCTCCAGATTCTTGGACTCGACCAAGGTGCCGCAGCGTTCACAGCGGCCATCGACAACCTGCTCGTTGGCCAGGACCGTGGCATCCTTGGGGCACCAGTTGACTGCCGAGCGCTTCCGATAGGCCAACCCCGCCTTATAGAGCTGGAGGAAGATCCACTGCGTCCAGCGGTAGTAGCTAGGCTCGTGGGTGCTGATCTCCCGAGTCCAGTCGATCGAAATTCCCCACTGTTTGAACTGCTCACGAAATGAGGCGATCGACTCATTGGTCGACACGCGGGGATGCTTGCCGGTGCGGATGGCGTGGTTCTCAGCGGGCAGCCCGAAGGCGTCATAGCCCATCGGGTGGAGCACGCGCTTACCCTGTCGCCGCATGAAGTGGGCGATCGCGTCGCCGACTGCATAGTTCTTGAGGTGGCCGACGTGGGGCTCACCGCTGGTGTATGGAAGCATTTCCAGGACGTAGACTGAGTTCGCCGCATCGGCTTTATTGTCCACGACCCAGGATTGCTCTTTGTCCCACACCTCTGTCCAGTACGCGTCAATCGCGTGTGGATCGAATTCCTGCGGTGTAGCAGTGGGGGCCATCAGTACTCTCAGCTTCCTCTGACTTTCTCAAGATCCGCTCCATTTTATCACAGGAGCGACAGTAGTGCGCGCAGTATAGCGGCGCCAAAGGCGCGCTCCGGATCGGGGGCGCTCTCCTACCGGCCCGCGCAGTCCTGGCGTGTGGAAGTCCAAAGCACGTAACGGCCGCGTGTCGCGGGCATGCAGGGCACGGCCTGCCTCGACCGACTCATCGCGCCGGATCGCTAAAGGTTCCACTTGGCGGCCCGCGAGGCTTCGTGGTCAGCTAAAGGTTCCCATTAGCGGCTTGCGGGCGCGGACGATCGGGTGCGGTCTAGGGTGGTCGGAGTGGGCCATTTTGGGGACGTTCAGAGTGAGATCTACAGGCGCGGCCTCGCGGGAGAGCGGCCGGACCTCCCGATGACTGCCGACGGGCTGGAGGCCGCAGCGCGAGGGGCTCTGTCGGCAGAGGCGTTCAGTTATGTGGCTGGCGGGGCGTCCACCGAACGGACCATTGCCGGGAACCGGGAGGCGTTCGCCCGCTGGCGGATCGTCCCGCGGATGTTACGCGGCGTCACCGAGCGCGACCTGTCCACCACGGTGCTGGGGACGGCGATGAGTGCGCCGGTGCTGACCGCGCCGGTAGGGGTGCTCGGCTGGGTGCATCCGGACGGCGATCGCGCGGTCGCCCGCGCCGCGGCCGGGCTGGGGCTGGCCAGCGTGCTGTCCACCGCGTCGTCCACCACTCTGGAGGAGGTCGCCGCTGCAGCCCCGGACGCCAACCGTTGGTATCAGTTCTACTGGCCGCAAGACCCGGGTGTGGCCGAGTCGCTGGTCCGCCGGGCCGAGGCGGCGGGCTACCGGGCCATCGTGCTCACCGTGGACACCTGGATGCTGGGCTGGCGGCCGCGCGACCTGCAGTTGGCGCACCTGCCGTTCCTGCGTGCGCAAGGCATTGCCAACTACCTGTCCGACCCGGTGTTCCGCTCCAGGTTGGCCGCCCCGCCCGAGGAGTCGGAGCAGGCCATGCGCAGCGCCGTGCTCGCCTGGGTGGAGATGTTCGGCAATCCCGGGCTGGTCTGGTCGGACCTGTCGCTGCTGCGGGGCTGGACCCAGTTGCCGATCTTGATCAAGGGGATCTGCCACCCGGACGACGCCCGGGCCGCGCTGGACCACGGTGCCGACGGGGTGGTGGTCTCCAACCACGGCGGCCGTCAGGTGGACGGGGCACGGGCGGCGCTGGACTGCCTGCCAGGCGTGCTGGCGGCCGTCGACGAGCGCGCCCCGGTGCTGCTGGACTCCGGGATCCGGTGTGGGGCCGACGTGCTGATCGCGCTGGCGATGGGCGCGCAGGCTGTGCTGCTGGGGCGACCGTGGGTCTACGGGCTGGCACTGGCCGGGCAGCGCGGCGTCGAGCACGTGCTGCGGGCGATCCTCGGTGACGTCGACCTGACGCTAGCGCTGGCCGGATACACCAGCCCGGCAGAGCTGGATAGGCGGAGCATCATCAGGGAGGCCTGACGCGCCCGCGGGGTCGAGCGATTGGCGGATAGTCGGTTAGCCTGCACGGGTGAGCAGGGGGATCGACCAACCACGCTGGCTGGATGACAACGAGATGCGCACATGGCGCGCATACGTGATCGCCAAGACGCTGCTCGATTCCCGGTTACACCGCGATTTGCAGGAAGAGCACAATTTGGCACTGGCCGACTACGAGCTGCTGGTACGGCTGTCCGAGGCGCCCTGCGGGCGGGCCCGGATGAGCACTCTTGCCGAGCAGGTCGCGTCGTCCAAGAGCCGGATCTCCCACCAGGTCGGTCGGATGGAGAAGGCCGGACTGGTGCGCCGCGAGGATTGCCCGAGTGACGGGCGCGGGGTGGTCGCGGTGCTCACCGGTCACGGCCAGGACGTGCTGCGCATCGCCGCGCCCACTCATGTCCGGGGCGTCCGCGACAACCTGGTGGATCTGCTGTCCGAGGGCGAACGACTCGTGCTGGCCGACGTGTTCGAGCGTGTCTTGGGCCATCTGCGCGAACGCTGAGCGCCCCCTGGGCGGGGCGTTGCTCCGAATGGCGTAGTAGGTTCCCGGGACTCGCTCGGCCGGTGGGGCCGGGCCGCACAGCGGCGAGTGGTGGGGTTCATGACAGATCCGGCAGCGGGAGTGGCAGCCAACGAGCTGTGGGCCGACTCCGAGGTGGGTGGCCCGGGGCGCTCGACGGCGCTCTTCGCGCCTCCGCCGCCTCCGCTGCGGGTGCCCGGTCAGATGCCTGAGCTGGCACCGGACACACCAATGCAGAAGGTGGTGCTGCCCGGGTTGGTGGACCTGACGCTGGGCAACGTGGTGGTTCCCGACCGCTTCGACCCGCACCGGATCGCGGGTTTCGTGACGCGGCTGGAGGACGTGCCGGCAAGCTCCTCAGCAGAGCTGGCCCGCCGGTACGGGCTGAACGACGTGCCTGGCTGGCCGGTCAGCGACGAGCTGTACGTACTGCGCTTCTACGCGCACTGCCCTGAGCTCTACATCGCCCCGTTCGCCCGCAGCGTCTACCAGGTGGATTTGCTTGAGCTGCCGGCGGGAACCGAGTTGTGGTGCATTGACGTCGAGGGCGGCGAGGAGCGGGTGGGGGCCTACCTGCACCGCCAGGTCGGGTGGGTGAGCACGGCGCCCGCCCAGTTGGGCCCTGGGTGCTGGAATCGTGCGCCGGTGTCGCTGCGGCCCACTGTTCGCCGCGGCCTGGTCGCGGGCTACCGCGGTGGGGACTTCGACGCCGACTTCGGCCCCCGGCCAGGTGAGGTGACCCTGCACCCGCTGTCCGGCAACGAGGCGCCGGAAGAGTTCGTCGAGCAGTCCGGCGCCTACACCCTGACAATGCCGATCAGTGAGCTCGGCTGCCTTGAGCTGGTGCGCTGGCGCGCCGAGTGGCACGGCCTGCCGGTCGAGCTGGTGGAGTCCGGGCCGGAGCAGGCCGTGATCCACTACGTGGGTGAGAACGGCCCTCGGGCAGCCGACCTCGGCTTGGCCGAGGTCGACTACCGGGTGTGGCGCGGATCGGTGCCGCGCAGCGAGCTGATCGACGTGCAAGAGGAGCGCCTTCCGCTGGGCGAGCCGTGAGTGCCGTTGCACGGGCACGCGGTAGCGTGCACGACGGAAGCGTGGCAGAGCGGTCTAATGCACTCGCCTTGAAAGCGAGCGTGCCGAGAGGCACCGGGGGTTCGAATCCCTCCGCTTCCGCAGCTCTGACCAGCACAGATGGACGCAGCGCCTGGCAGGTTCATCTCGGCCTGGCTGAGGCTCGTCTCTATTCTCGTCTCAAT
>DATDHI010000063.1:0-1838 GCA_036521655.1 Pseudonocardiaceae bacterium
GTGGCTGGTGGGGAGGCGGTCATCGCCCGTCGGGTCGGGGATCGGGTGGGCCGGGTCTGGCTAGCCACGTCCCGGTTCGCTGATGTGACCCGTCTGGCCCAGGCCACCCTGACTCTCGGCGAGGATCCCGACGCCCTCTACTACCTCGGGTGGGCCCAGCGAGCGACCGGGTCTCCGGCTGCGGCGTTGACCGCCTACGAGCGGGCGCTGCAGCTCTACCGCGCTGCCGGTCACCGCGGAAACCAAGCCGCCACGCTGAGCAACATCGGTGGCGTGTACGCCGGGTGGGGGCGGGGTGAGCAGGCCCTCGACTACTACCAGCAGGCCCTGCCGATCCTGAGGGAGGTCGGTGACCGCGCCGGCGAAGCCGCCACGCTGAGCAACATCGGTGGCGTGTACGCCGGGTGGGGGCAGGGTGAGCGGGCCCTCGACTACTACCAGCAGGCCCTGCCGATCCGTCGGGAGGTCGGTGACCGCGCCGGCGAAGCCGTCACCCGGTTCAACCTGGCGATGGTCTACCGCGGGCAGGGACAGCTCGACCGGGCGGTCGCTGAGCTGGAGCAGGTCGTCGAACTCGACCGCCAGATCGGCCACCCCGACCTGGAATCCGACACCGCCACACTCGAACAAGTCCGTCAAGAATATGTGCGATCAGAGCGGCCGTCGGGCGGCCGGGCTACGGGTGCGGAGTGAGATTGTGGCGACGGCCTCGATCGAGGTGTCGGGACCAGAGGCTGAGGCGCTGGCGCGGGAGTTGCGGGCGGTGATGGCTGGCGCGGCTCGCGAGGGCGAGATCGTGTCCGCGGTGGAGGTCGACCGTTCTCCGGAGTTGGTGATCGCAGTGATCGGCCTGGTGTTCAGCGGCGTGAGCACGGCCAAGACGCTGTGGGATTGGGACCGGCTGGCCACCGGGAGATTTCACGGGGGCATCACTCAACCGGTGGCCAGACGGCCGAGGTAGCGAGCCTCAGTGGGGCGTCCGATCCCCGGGCGTCCACCGGCCCTAGGCTCAGCGTCCCCACCTCGCGAGCAGGTCCTCGGCTCGGGTGAATAGTGAGCACAACGCCCCACGGACTTGAACCCCCACAGCCAGCTCGTAGATCCACCATCACCACGTAGATCCACCATCCTGCCCATCTCCGCGGTGTCCGTATCAGCCCCTTACCGTGCAGCAAGCTGCTCGTAGGCATGCCCTGACCGCCCTCGATCACAAGTGTAGGGATTACTACCTTTGACGAGGAGTTGCGGCAAGAGACTCCTTCGGCATATGCATGTAGCGCTTGGCTAGCGACGCGTCCGACCAACCCATGATCTCCATGACGGCGGGGTGCCTTCGGGGAGGGAGCCGGGTGCCGATGGTGCAGGACCCTCGTTTTCGGGGTTTCCGCTGTTTCTTGCGAGGTTCCCGTTTGCCTCCCCGAGCGGGGTTCGTGCTGGTCAACTGGGGGAGTTTGGCGCGGGGAGGTGGCGGGGAAAACTCCCCGCCTCCCTGATACCTCCCCGGCCGAGTCCCCGCATTCTCTGTCTCGCCGGATTGGTCGCAGGCGGCGCGCGGCTGTGATGTCCTCGGCACGGATGACCAAGTCCTATAGTCACAGCTCAGCAGGGTTAGTGTGCCTGCGGTAAGAGACTTACGGTTTACCTCACAAAATATCTGACCAAAACGATCACCCAGGCCGCAGGACTCGGCGAGCACGCCACCCACGCCCACCGCACACACGCCCACCGGCTACACGCCGAACTCCAAATCACCCCCTGTTCGCCCAGGTGTCCGATCTGGCTCCTCTGCGGCATCCAACCTAAAGGCGCCCGCTACTCCATGACGCCCGGACGGTGCA
>DATDHI010000064.1:0-2550 GCA_036521655.1 Pseudonocardiaceae bacterium
ATCGGGAGCTCCGCCGGTTCCAGCCGCTCGAACGCCGCGATCACCAACTGATCGACGACTCGCCGCAGGCGTTCCTCGTTTGCTGACGCACGCCTACGAGATCCTAAGTACCTGCACGCGCCATTCGTGCAGGTGAGAGGATGGAGCGACAATGTCCCCCAGTCCGGACTTCCGCAGTTGGTAGGCATTTTCGGTCCTGCTCGGACACGTTTGTGCTGGTCAGCGCGTTGAGGATGGTGTCTGAACCCGAAAAGGTGTAGGCACACGATTCGTGGCGTGTCGTCCTGTGGTCCGTGGTGATCCGTGGTTGACTGTGGGCATGTACCTGCGGGAGACGCGGCGGACGAACAAGGACGGCTCGGTCGTGGCGTACCTGCAGCTGGCGCACAACGAGCGGCACCCGGTGACCGGCTCGCCGACGGCGAGGGTGATCCACAGCTTCGGCCGCGCCGAGCAGGTCGACCGGGATGCGCTGGCCCGGCTGATCTCCTCGGTCTCGAGGTTCCTCAGCCCCGAGCAGCAGGTGCTGCTGGCGCCGCAGCACGCCCCGTCCGGGCAGGTCGAGGTGCTCGACTCGCGCCGCCTCGGCGGGGCCTGGACGTTGGACCGGCTCTGGGAACGGCTGGGGATCGGCGCGGCGATCCGGGCGGTCGCCACCGGGCGGCGCCTGGACGGTGAGCAGGTGGAGCGGGTCATCTTCGCGCTGGTCGCCCAGCGGGCGCTGGAGCCCGGCTCCAAGCTGGCCGCGACCCGGTGGGTGAGCGAACGGGTGGTCATCGAGTCGCTGACCGGGCTGGGCGACGACGCGGCCTACCGGGGGATGGACTTCCTGCTGGAGGCGCTGGAGGAGGTCGCCGGGCAGATCTTCGCCTCGGTCGCGCACCTGCTGAACCTGGACCTGGACATCATCTTCGTCGACACCACCAGCACCTACTGGGAGACCGGCGGCCCGGACCTGCTGGCCGAGCTGGCCGACCCGGTCGACGACGACGGGGTCAGCCGCCCGGTCGAGCAGGGCAAGCGGACCTTCGGTCACTCCAAGGACTTCCGCCCCGACCTGCCCCAGGTGGTGATCGCGATGGCGGTCACCCGAGACGGGGTCCCGGTGCGGTGCTGGACCTTCCCCGGGAACACCGCCGACACCACGATCATCCGCACCGTCAAGGACGACCTGGCCGGCTGGAACCTGCACCGGATGGTCTGGGTCGCCGACCGCGGGTTCGCCTCCGCCGCGAACCGGGCCTACCTGACCCGCGGCGGCGGGCACTACATCCACGCCGAGAAGCTGCGGCACACCACCACCGAGGCCGCCGCCGCGTTGGCCCGTCCCGGCCGGTACCACACCGTGGCCGGGAACCTGCGGGTCAAGGAGGTCGCCGTCGCCCCCGGCGGGGTCGGCGACGGCGACGGCGGGGCCCGCAGCCAACGCTTCGTGGTCTGCCACAACCCCGAACAGGCCGGCCGGGACGCGGCCGTGCGGACCAACCTGATCGAGCACCTGCAGTCACTGACCGCCGGCTCCGACACCTGGACCGCCCGCCGGCGGGACGAGCTGGTCGGGTCGCTGCGGACCAAGCCGGGCCTGGCCCGCTACCTGCGCCGCACCAAGACCGGGCTGCTACGCATCGACCACGGCGCGGCCAAGCGGGAGGCGCACCTGGACGGCAAGTGGCTGCTGCGCACCTCCGACCTCACCCTGAGCGCCGATGACCTGGCCGCCGCGTACAAGCAGCTGCTCGCGGTCGAACGGGGTTGGCGGGACCTGAAGGGCGCCCTCGGCCTGCGCCCGGTCTTCCACCACCGCGAGGACCGGGTCCGCGGCCACGTCCAACTGTGCTGGCTCGCGCTGCTGCTGATCCGGGTCGCCGAGAACTCCACCGGGCAGACCTGGGCCACCATCCGCCACGAGCTCGACCGGATGCACCTGGTCACCCTGGCCACCCCCGCCGGCACCATCGCCCAAACCACCACCACCACCGCCGGGCAGAAGAAGATCTGGGACGCCCTGCACCTGGCCGAACCGCCACGGTTCCTCGACTTCACCCTCCCGGCCAACTGACCCACCCGCCGCCAGGCGAAGCCGTGTAGTAACACGACCTCGCCGCGCCGAATCCGCGTTTGCCCTGGTCAGACCCACTATTCGGCGGATCGTGTGCCCATCATCTGCGGAAGTCCGGACTGGGGGACATTGTCGCTCCATCCTCTCACCTGCACGCATAGCGCGTGCAGGTACTCAGGATCTCGTAGGCGTGCGTCAGCAAACGAGGAACGCCTGCGGCGAGTCGTCGATCAGCTGGTGATCGCGGCGTTCGAGCGGCTGGAACCGGCGGAGCTCCCGATACCCGACCCAGGCCCGGTTGCCCTGCGTTGTTCAGCCTCGCCGCGACCCACCGCTTCGACCACCCAGCGCAGGGCTGGTCAGGTCAGCCGAAAGTGCGAAAGTCCACCGTAACGAACCTGCACTATTTCGTCGCGGCCCCTTAACTCTGCCTTCGCCGAGGGCTTCGGATCAGCCAAGCGCAGTCGCAGCTTCTCTGGGGTCGGCTCATC
>DATDHI010000065.1:0-1948 GCA_036521655.1 Pseudonocardiaceae bacterium
AACCACACCACGCCACAGGCGGAGGAAGTCGCCACAAATCCCCTCGGCGACCTCCTCACCTCCGCTCTCGTGGGTCAGAGTGCGAGTAAGGCCGCTATGGTGGAGCTGAGGGGAATCGAACCCCTGACCTTCTCGATGCGAACGAGACGCGCTACCAACTGCGCTACAGCCCCTCGCGGTGCTCGCTGAGCCTAACAGCCGGTTGCCGGCTACTCACCGACCGCCCGGCGGTAGCGCGGCTCGAAGACGCGATCCAGGTCGTCGAACACCGGATCCTCGTCGTCGAGATCCACCGCGACGGCGGTGGGGTGCGGTGCGGGCGGGGCCGCGGCAGGCGGCTCCGCGTCCTCGTGAACGACGTGGGCCTCATCGGGCGCCTCGAAGGGCACCTCGAAGGGGACCGGCGGCATCCTGCTTTGAAAGCCCGCAAGCCGGGCGGCGCGACGGTGCCGCACCTCCTCTTCAATGCGAACCTGCGTGCGCAGGTAGCCGAGGTAGCCGACCAGTGCGACATCCAGCGCTGCGTGCGCCCACCACAGCAGACTCGTCGCCGTAAACGCCAGCACCAGGGTGACGACTGCACCGACCGCCAGCCCGAGGACCACCCGCTGCCGGTAGACATATTTCGCCCGGGCGACCTGTTCAGCGATGTCCGGATCGTAGCCGCCGCGGCCTGGCCGGTACCGACGTCCGTCCGGGACTGGCTCTGGCGGCGCTATCCGTTCGCTGATCATCGGCACCTCCCGAAGCGGCGCATGCAGCGGACCCGGCCGGCGCAGCACCCGTGACGTAAGCGCGGACTCCGCAGTGCGTACTACCTCCTGCCGTCGCTTCGCGACCATGGGCACAAGGACGACGAGCCATGCCACCGCCAGCCCCGCGAAGATCAGCGAGCTGGGCACCTCTCGCCACCTACCCCGATCCGCCATCACACTGCTTTCATTACCGCGCGTCACGGTAGTCACAGCTGTCACACGGATCTCGGAGGCGCGCCGAGGATGACTGTGTACACCAGATGCGGACGCACCGGGCACCAGGGGCACGACACACCGGGCACTGGAGGACGACACGCCGGGGGAGGGGTGGGTTTAGGGGAGGTGGGCGTGGCCGGCGCGGATGAGGCGGGTGACGAGCCCGGTGGTGACCTCTTCGGCGGTTAACGCGAGGAGCCTATGGTCCCGCCAGGCGCCGTCCACTTCCAGGTAACGCTGCAACAGACCCTCGTCGCGAAACCCTAGTTTGGCCAGCACACGCAGGCTGGCCGCGTTCTCTGGGCGCACGGTGGCCTCAATGCGGTGCAGTCCGACGGGCCTGAAGGCGTGATCCACCGCCAGTGCCACCGCCGCGGTGGCGATCCCACCGCCGGCAGCACCGGACTCCACCCAGTACCCGACCCATGCCGAGCGCAGCGCACCACGCACCACGTTACCCACGGTGAGCTGCCCGGCGAACTGGCCGCCCAGCGTGATGGTGTAGGGCAGGGCCTGCCCCCGGCGGGCCGTGGCCCGCAGCCCGCTGCACATCACCGGCCAGGCCATCGTGGTGTGCCGCTGCGCCCAGCCGCCTTCGGCGTCCGGCTCCCAGGCGCGCAGGTAGGCCTCGTCACGCAGGCGCATCCAGCTCCAGGCTGGACCGTCACGCAGCCGCACCGGGCGCAGGGCGACGTCACCGGCGGCCACCCGCACCGGGCCGAGCCGGGCCGGCCAACCGGGGTGCCGGCCGCCCCCGGCGTCGGGCCCGAACGCGAACATCGGGCGTCAACCGCGCTGGGAGAGGAAGCTGACCGCGACATCCTCGCCGACCGACACCTCAGTGGTGTCCGCGTCGATGAGGATCAGGCAGTTCGCCTCGGCCAGCGAGGCCAGCAGATGGGCGCCGGCGATTCCGAGCGGCTGTACCAGGTACTCCCCCGTATCGGGATCACGCAACAGCTGGCCGCGCAGGAACC
>DATDHI010000066.1:0-15120 GCA_036521655.1 Pseudonocardiaceae bacterium
TCGCACTTGAGACGTCGATAACGTCGAGTTCACGACACTCCGCTCCCAACGGCCCGATGCGCTCGACCTGGCGTGCGGGGCGAGCACTTAAAGAGGCACCGCTCAGGCGGTATGTAGGGCCACAAAGGGGCGCAGCGAGTCCGGGTTGCGCAGGGCGCCGGGGCTGACCGCGCGGGCGGGGTCGGCACCGGTCAGGATCTTCTTCACCGGCACCTCGCACTTCTTGCCGTTGAGGGTGCGGGGCACCTCGCTGATCACGATGAACCGGTCGGGCACGTGCCGGGGCGACAGGTTCTCCCGCAGCGCGGCGCGCAGCCCCGGCTCGACGTCGGCCAGCGCCACCCCAGCGGCGAGCACCAGGAAGCACAGCAACTCGCCCGGCCGGCCGGCGCCGGAGGTGTCGATGACCAGCGAGTCGAGCACCTCGTCGAGGCCCTCGACGACCGCGTAGAACTCGGCGGTTCCCATCCGCACACCGCCGCGGTTGAGCGTGGCGTCCGACCGGCCGTAGATCACGCACGAACCTCGCGGGGTGATCTTGATCCAGTCGCCGTGCCGCCACTGGCCCGGGTACATCTCGAAGTAGGCGTCGTGCAGCCGCGCGCCGTCCGGGTCGTTCCAGAAGGACACCGGCATCGAGGGCATCGGTTTGGTGATCACCAGCTCGCCCACCTCACCCAGCAACTCCGCACCGGCCTCGTCCAGTGCGACCACCGCGGCCCCGAGCGCGCGGCAGGAGATCTCGCCCTCCCAGACGGGCACGTCGGGCGCGGCGCAGACGAACGCTGCACACAGGTCGGTCCCCCCGGAGACCGAGCAGATCTGCACATCCGGGCCGAGCGCCTCGGCGATCCAGCGAAACCCCTCCGGGGACAGCGGCGCCCCGGTCGAGCCGATCGCCCGCAGCGCGCCGAGCCGGCGCGGTTGCAAGCCGGCCTTGAGGCAGGACTGGATGAACGGCGCGGACGTGCCGAAGTAGCTGATGCCCTCGGTCTCGGCGAGCCGCCACAGCGCGCCGATGTCGGGGTAGGCGGGGCTGCCGTCATAGAGCACGAGCGTGACGCCCACCAGCAGGCCGCTGATCAGGAAGTTCCACATCATCCAGCCGGTGGTGGTGAACCAGAAGAACCGCTCCCCCGGTCCGAGATCGGCCTGCAGCAGCAGCGCCTTGAGGTGCTCCACGACGATCCCGCCATGGCCCTGCACGATGCCCTTGGGCAACCCGGTGGTCCCCGAGGAGTAGAGCACCCACAACGGGTGGTCGAAGTCCACGGCCTCGAACACCAGCTCGGCACCAGCGTGCGCGGCGAGCAGATCATCCCAATGCGCTGGAGTCACCGTGGCGCGCAGTCCTGGTAGGCGGAGAGCATGCACAGTGGATCGGATGTCGTAGTACTTGCCTCCGTAGTGGTAGCCGTCCACCGCGATCAGCACGGTCGGCGCAAGCTGGGTGAACCGGTCACTGATCGCCCGGATCCCGAAGTCCGGTGAGCAGGACGACCAGATCGCCCCCAGGCTCGCCGTGGCGAGGAAGGCGGCCAGGGTGTCCGGTGAGTTCGATGCCAGCGCGACCACCCGATCCCCCCGCGAGACGCCCAGCGACGCCAGGGCCGACCGTGCCGCGGCCACCCGCTGCCGCAGCCAGCCAAAGCTCAGCTGATCCCGAAAACCGTCCTCCCGACGGAAAACCACGGCCAGGTCGTGGTCGCCTTTGCCGGGTCCGGGAGCCAGGGCATGCTCGGCGTAGTTCAGGGTCGCGCCCGGAAACCACTGTGCCCCCGGCATCGTCGCGCGAGCGAGCACCCGCTGCGGCTCGGCGTGGAACCGGACACCGGCGAACTCGGCGAACGCGCCCCAGAACCCCTCCAGGTCGGCCACCGACCAGCGCCACAGCGCGTCGTAGTCGGGCACTGTGACGCCGCGAGTGGACGCCAGCCAGTCCCGGAACGCTGCGATCCGGGAGCGGGCGACCACGGCGGGATCGGGCTGCCACAGGATCCGGGGCGTGCTCATCCCCAGTTCCTAGCGCATCGCCGCGGCCCAGGCACCGGCATCGGTATGCTGATGATCACCCGAGTGATCGCGGTCTGTGTGCCGTAGGCGACACCCGATGTCGCTGAAGGCACCCAAACCGTGATCACTACGAAGAGGATGGAGCCGCGATGACCGCGCGCACCAGGCCCGACCTCGAGTCACTACGGGCCTACGTCCCCGGTCGCAACATCCCGGGAGCGGTGAAGCTGGCCAGCAACGAGGTGCCAGCGGGCCCGTTGCCCAGCGTCGTCGTAGCGATCGCCGACGCGGCCGCAAACGTCAACTTCTACCCGGACAACGGGGTGGCCGCGCTGGTCGAGCGCCTCGCGGCGCGGCTGGGCGTGCCGCAGTCGCACGTCGCCACCGGGTGCGGATCGGTGATGCTGTGCCAGCAACTGGTGCAGGTTACCTGCGGCCGCGACGATGAGGTGCTCTTCGCCTGGCCCTCATTCGAGGCATACCCGCTGATCACCCAGGTCGCCGGGGTCCGGCAGTGCATGGTGGCGCTGCGCCCGGATCACACTCACGACCTGCCGGCGATGCTCGACGCGATCACCCCGGCGACCCGCCTGGTGTTCGTCTGCAATCCCAACAACCCCACCGGCACGGCGGTGCGGCGCGAGGAGCTGGTCGCATTCCTCGACGCGGTGCCCGGCGGCGTGCTGGTCGCCCTCGATGAGGCCTACCACGAGTTCGTCACCGATCCCGCGGTGCCCGACGGCCTGGCACTGCAGCGGGGCCGGGACAACCTCGCGGTGCTGCGGACCTTCTCCAAGGCCTACGGGCTGGCTGGCCTGCGGGTCGGGTACTGCGTGGCGCCGGAGGCGATCACCACCGCGCTGCGCAAGGTGTATGTGCCGTTCAGCGTCAACTCGCTGGCGCAGGTCGCCGCGTTGGCCAGCCTCGACGTCGCCGACGAGCTGCTGGCCCGCTGCCAGGGGATCACTGACGAGCGGGACCGGGTGCGGGCCGAACTGCTCGCGATGGGCTACCCCGTGCCGGACTCGCAGGCCAACTTCCTCTGGCTGCCGCTGGGCGAGCACACCACCGCCTTCAACAACCACTGCCTGGACCACAAGATCGTGATCCGCGCCTTCCCCAACACCGGCGCCCGCATCACCACCGGCACCCCCACCGACAACGACATCTTCCTCACCGCCGCACGCACCTTCCCCCACCGACCGCATTCAGCGGGCTCAGCGGGGCTATTGGCGCCTGGATAACCCCGCTGAGCCCGCTGAATGCGGAGGGTCAGCGGGTGAGGGCGGCCGCCGCGCGGCCGGTTGTGCGGGCGGAGAAGAGGGCGCCGCCTAGGAAGGTGCCTTCTAGGGAGCGGTAGCCGTGCATGCCGCCGCCACCGAAGCCAGCGACCTCGCCGGCGGCGTAGACGCCGGGAAGAGGCTGCCCGCTGGGGCGCAGCACCCGGCCCGACAGGTCCGTCTCCAGCCCACCCAGCGCCTTGCGGGTCACGATGGACAGCCGCACTGCGATCAGCGGCCCCGCGGCGGGGTCGAGCAGCCGATGCGGCCTGGTGGCCCGGATCAGCCGGTCCCCCAGGAAGTGCCGGGCCGCGTTGATCGCTGTCACCTGGGCGTCCTTGCCCAGACCCGCCTCGACCTGCCGGTCCCGGGCAACGATCTCGACGGCCAGCGCGCCGGCATCCACCAGCGGCTCGCCGACCAGCTCGTTCATCCCGCGGACCAGCTCCTCGACGGTGCTCCCGAAGACGAAGTCGGGGCAGCGCCGCGCGAACGCCTCCACCGGCGCCACCGCCCCCGGCAGCGCGCGCGTGAGCAGCATCCCGATGTCCTTGCCGGTGAGATCGGGGTTCTGCTCAGAGCCCGACAGGGCGAACTCCTTGCCCAGGATCCGCTGGTTGAGCAGGAACCAGGAGTGCCCGTGACCCGCCCGGGTGATGTGCGCCAGGGCGCCGAGGGAGTCAAAGCCGGGAAATAGCGGGGCCGGCAGTCGCTGTCCGTGGGCATCAAGCCACAACGGTGACGGACCGGACAGGATGCGGATACCGTGCCTGCTCCAGATCGGCGCGGGATTGGTGACGCCCTCGGGGTAGTTCCACATCCGGTCCGCACCGATCACCCGGCCGCCCGCCTTGCTGGTGACCTCTTGCATCAGGCCGTCGACGTGGTCCGGGACGCCGCACAGCATCCGCTGCGGCGGGGTGCCCAGCCGGTCCGGCCAGTTGCGCCGCACCAGCTCGTGGTTGCCGCCCATCCCCCCGCTGGTGACGATCACCGCCTGGGCGTGCAGCTCGAAGGCGCGCTCGACGTCACGGCTGGTGGGGGCGCCACGCGGCGCGCCGCTGGGCACCAGGACGTCCCCGGACACTCCGTCGATGATCCCGGCGCTGCTGGTCAGATCCGTGACGCGGTGCCGGAAGCGCAGCTGGACGGTCGGGGCCTGCCGGACCCGCCGGACGAACGGCTCGACCACGCCGGGCCCGGTCCCCCAGGTGATGTGGAAACGGGGCACCGAGTTGCCGTGCCCAGTGGCGAGATATCCGCCGCGCTCGGCCCACTGCACCAGCGGGAACCAGCGCACCCCCATCCCGTGCAGCCAGCCGCGCTTCTCTCCGGCGGCGAAGTCCACGTAGGCCTGCGCCCACCGTCGCGGCCAGTAGTCCTCGTCGCGGTCGAACCCTGCCGCGCCCAGCCAGTCCTGCCAGGCCAGCGCATGGGAGTCGCGGACCCCCAGCCGGCGCTGCTCCGGCGTGTCGACCAGGAACAACCCGCCGAAGGACCAGAACGCCTGGCCGCCCAGGGACGCTGCGGGCTCCTGGTCGAGCAGGATCACCCTGCGCCCGGCGTCGGCCAGCTCGGCGGTGGCCACCAACCCGGCCAACCCCGCCCCGATGACGATCACGTCCGCATCGAGGGCCATGCCCGGATCCTGCCCGATCGAAGGGCCCCGCGTCTCGATGACCCTGTCTCGATGCCGGCGCCTCGTGGTCGCTCAACTACAAAAAGTAACAGCATCACTCGTCTGGGGGGCTAACAAGTTTGGCCCACAGAGCGAAAACTAGATGACAGGTACTTGTGGTAACCGGCTTGGGGTCATCGGACCACCCTGGGAGGCTTCTGTGTCTGTACCGGTGCCGCGGTATGGCCCCTTCGCGCCGCGCCCGTCGCATTCGCCGCCCCCGATGAACGTCCCCAGCAGCACCGGCTTCATGCTCGGCCTGCTGGCCGCGTTCGTGCTGGTGATCTGCGCATCGTGGTTGGCCGGCGGCACCCAGCAGATCGCCACCGCCCCTGCCGTGCTGGCGCCACCCCCGCCACCGACCCCGGCAGGTTCCGCGGTGGCCTTCGACAGTACGTGGACCTTCACCAACGGTAACTCGATCGTGGCCGGCGAGCCCACGGTGGGCCGCTCCGACTCAACGTTCCATCGCGACGCACCGGTGATCCGCGTCGCAGTGACTCTCACCAACGTCAGCGACCAGGAGTGGAGTCCGGTGTTCACCACCTACGGTGGAACGCGCAACGGCACACCGTTGCAGGAGTCCGGGGAAGGCGACTGGTTGTACTCGACGCCGATCGTCCCGCACAGCTCGGTAACCCTCAGTAGGGCATTCCTCGGAAGCCCTGGCCAGTTCACCCTGACCGTGCACAGCCCGCACGGGGTAGCCACATTTTCCGGTCAGGCCTGATTTTTCGAACCGCCCGGGCTGATCGTCCGAACAACGTGGGTCAGGGCTCGCGACCAACCGGATTGATTTTCCTAGCTGGCAGCGAATGAGACCGAGCAAATGGCGTGCGAATTGCATGCCGGGCTCGGTGTCGGAGGCATGCCCCTCCGTCGACGGTCGCGTCGCGAGCAATGGGGAAAAGACAGAGTGGGGACACAATGAGAATCGCAGAAATCTTCGAATCCGGTCACGGCTGGGGCGGCGACCACTGGGGCGGCGACCATTGGGGCGGCCGCGGCAACCACTGGAGCGGCAACCACTGGGGCGGCAACCACTGGGGCGGCAACCACTGGGGCGGCGGCCGCAACCACTGGGGCGGCGGCAACTACGGTGGTAGCAGTTACGGGAGTGGCCTGGGAGGGTACTAATCCTCCCAGGCATGGGGCGGTGGTCTGCACTCCCGTGAGGGGGTGTGGGCCACCGTCCACTTCTGACTGGGGTGCTGGACCGAGGGGGTGGCTGTGCGGGAAGTGCTGAGGTCGCTGCTACGCCCGGTGTCCGCTGTGGCCGGCGGCGATGTGGTGGAGGGTGCAGCGGCGGCGAGTGTCCGGGAAGTGTTCCGGCGGTTCTGGCCTGATGCCCGGCCGTTCTGGCGGTGGTTGTGGCTCAGCGTGGTGTTGATCATCTTGGCACCGGCGCTGGATGCTGCGGCGATCCTGCTGTTCCAGGTGCTGGTCGATAAGGTACTGATCCCGCAGGATTTCGCCGCATTCCCGCCGGTGGCCGCCGCGTATCTGGGAATCACCCTGGTGGTCGGCGCGGTCGGGTTCGCCGCCCAGTACCTGGGAGCCTGGATCGGAGAGAATTTCCTGCACCGGTTGCGGACCCGGGTGTTCGCGCACCTGCACACCCTGTCGGTGAGCTTCTTCGACCGCCGCCGGCTCGGCGACACCCTGTCCCGGCTGACCGGCGATGTGGCCGCGATCGAAAGCGTGGTGTTATCGGGGGTTCTGGGGCTGTTCTCGAACCTGCTGAAGATTGCTGTGTTCGCCGGGGTGCTGTTCTACCTGGACTGGCGGCTGGCGCTGGTCTCGCTGATCGCGATGCCGGTGTTCTGGCTGATCACCCGGGCGTTCACCGGGCGGATCAAGACGGCCTCCCGCAACGTCCGGCAACGCGCCGGGTCGATCACGACCGTCGCCGAGGAAAGCCTGGCCAACACCACCCTCATCCAGGCCTACGGCCGCGAGGACGCCGAGATCGACCGCTTCGCCACGCAAAGCCTGGGCAGCGTGCACGCCGTGCTGGCCGCCACCCGGCTCGGCGCGCTGTTCACCCCGCTGGTCGACCTGATCCAAGTCCTCGGGGTTCTCACCCTCCTGGGCGCCGGCATCTGGGAACTCCAAGCCGGGCACCTCACGCTGGGCGGGCTGCTGGCCTTCATGGTGTTCCTGTCGCAGCTCTACCGCCCCATCCAGGGCCTGGGAGCGCTGTCCAACTCACTGTTCGGCGCGGCCGCTGCCGCTGAACGCATCCTCGACCTGCTCGACCAGCAACCCAGCGTCAGCGCCCCCCGCTACCCAGTGCCGCTGGGCCGCAGCCGCGGACTGCTGCGCCTGGACCAGCTCAGCTTCCGCTACCCCGACACCACCACCGACGTCCTCAACCAGATCAGCCTCACCGCCCACCCCGGCCAGACCACGGCCATCGTCGGCGCCAGCGGCGCCGGCAAGACCACCCTGCTCAAACTCCTGCTCCGCCTCTATGACCCCGACCACGGGCGGATCACCCTCGACGGCCACGACCTGCGCACCCTCGACCCCGCCGCGCTGCGCGCCAACATCGCCATCGTCTTACAGGAGACCCTGCTGCTGGACGGCACCATCGCCGACAACATCCTCGCCGGCCGTCCCGACGCCACCCGCGACCAGCTGATCGCCGCCGCCAGAGCCTCCGACGCCCATGACTTCATCACCGCCCTACCGGAGGGCTACGACACCCGAGTCGGGCAACGTGGCCGGCTGCTCTCCGGCGGGCAACGCCAACGCATCGCGATTGCCCGCGCCATGATCCGCGACGCGCCCATCCTGCTCCTCGATGAACCCACCACCGGCCTCGACGCCGCCGCCGGCCAGCGCATCCTCACCCCGCTACGCCGGCTCATCACCGGCCGCACAACGATCATCATCTCGCACAACTTGCTCACCGTCACCGACGCCGACCAGATCATCTACATCGACCACGGCCGGATCACCGAAACCGGCACCCACACCCAGCTACTCACCAACAACAACGACTACGCCCACCTCTACCAACTCCATCATCCAGCCGCTCAACCCTGACCGCCCCGCGGTACCCGGATCGAGATTGTGGTGCCGGTGCCTGGGACGGTGTCTGCGATCAAGCCGTAGCGGTGGCCAAACCTGCGATGCAGCTGATCATCGATCGTGCGCAGGTTGGCCCGGAGATCTGCATCCTCTTTCCCCGGCCCGTCGTCCTCGACGATGATCAGGCACTCGCCCCCGTCAAGCCGGGCGGACACCGAGACGGTACCGCCCAACTGCTGGCGCTCGATCCCGTTGCAGACCGCATTGTCCACCAGCTGCTGCACGGCCAGAGACGGCAGCACGACAGCGAGCACCTCCGGCTCGACCCGCAGCTGCACCCGTAGCCGTTCGCCGAAGCGGGCCCGTTGCAGCGTGAGGTACCGGTCGATGTTCTCCAGTTCGTCGGCGAGGGTGGTTTCGGTGGCAGACCGCAGCGAGTACCGGGCGAACTCGGCGAAAACGATCAGCAGGTCCCGGGCCCGGGGCGGATCGGTGCTGACGAAGGCGGCGATGGTGCTCAACGTGTTGTTCAGAAAGTGTGGGGAGATCTGCCCGCGCAACGTCCGCAACTCGGCGCGCAACTGCGCGACGGCGCGGTCCAGCTCGGCCAGCATCCGCTGGTCATCCACTTGTTCGGCCCTCTCTCGCCCCCGACCCCGCTCCGCACCCAGCAGGACCGGTCGCTGGATGGCCGCCACGTGCTTGCCTGGTCGCAGGCCCCGCCAGGTTGGATACCCGAGGCGGCCATTCGGAGTCCACCGGCGGTAGGAGACCTCACCCAGCAGCCGCGGAACCACCCAGCG
Source organism: Pseudonocardiaceae bacterium (assembly GCA_036521655.1). Taxonomy (GTDB): domain Bacteria; phylum Actinomycetota; class Actinomycetes; order Mycobacteriales; family Pseudonocardiaceae. The sequence goes on from DATDHI010000066.1 coordinate 8,811, forward strand.
CACGACCGCAGGAGCCTCCTCGGAATCGGTGAACGGACTTCGGTCCTGTTCCAAGTCGGTCAGGAGGTTCCACAGCTCCCGGCGCGCCGCTTCGGTGAAGCCGGTACCGACCCGGCCGACGTACCGCAGGCCCCGCTCAGTCGGCACCCCGACAAGCAGCGCGCCGAGCACGCCGTCCTGCCTAGGGACCCAGCCCCCGATGATCACTTCCTGGGTGTGCCGAAGCACAGTCTGCACCCAGCTGCGCGAGCGCCCGGGCTGATAGGTCGAGTCGGCGCGCTTGGCGACCACGCCGGTGAGGCCGTACTGAGCGGCGGTGTCCAGCATGGACTGGCCGTCGGCATCCAGGAACGACGGTGCCAGCACGACCGGGCCACCGCCGAACTGCAGCTCCTCGAGCAGCTCACGGCGGCGCTGGTAGGGCAGCCCGACGGTGGGCCGATCATCCAGGCGCAGCAGGTCGAACACGTAGTAGGCCACCGGCGCCCGGCGCAGCACCGCGGGCGAGGGGCGTTGCACGTTCATCCGAAGCTGGAGTTGCGCGAAGCTCGGCCGGCCGCCGGAGTCCAGGGCGACGATCTTGCCGTCCAGCAGCATCCGACGTCGACCTGCGAGCACGTCCAGCTCTGGGTACGCGGCGGAGATGCTGCGGTGGGTGCCGCTGAACACCCCGGACTCCGTGCAGGCCAGTGAGCGGACCCCGTCCCAGCCGAACTCGAATGCCCAGCCCGGTCCGGTAGGCAGCGGCCCGGCCGTCGGCAGCATCGGTGCTGCCGGCAACATCGGATCTGGCATGTCGTCTCCTCCGCCGGGTAGGCGACCCGGCGCCCGCGATCAGCTACGGCGGCCGCCCTTGGACTCCCGCCGCGCGTCGCCGGACTTGCGTTGCTTGGGCACGTTCGTAGGCTCCCCGCGGGCCGCTTTGGCCGCCTCGACCGACGCCTGCAACGCGGTGATCAGATCCACCGAAGTCTCCTGCGGCACGGGCGTGGGCGGGGCGACGACGTGGTGTCCGGCGCTCTTGGCCTCGACGACGGCGAGCACCGCCTCGCGGTACCCGTCGTGGTACTCACCAGGTTCGAAATCGCCGGCCATCACCTGGATGAGGGTGTCCGCCATCCTCCGCTCGGCATCGCTGACCGCCACTTCACGGTCGAGCACGTCGAACTGGGCCTCCCGGACCTCGTCCGGCCATACCATCGTCTGCAAGACGAGTGCGTTGCCCCGGGGTCGCAGCACCGCGAGCGATTCCTTGGTCCGTACCGCGATCTTGGTCAGGCCCACCCGCTTGGTGCGGTCCAGCGCGTCGCGCAACAGTTCGTAAGGTTTGCGGCCGGGCGGGTCGGGTTCCAGGTAGTACCCGCGGGCCAGCGCTAGCGGATCGATCTGCTCATCCGGAACGAACGCCAGCAGCTCCACGGTCTTGGCGCTCGGCAGCGGCAGCTCGGCGAGATCCTCCTCGGTGAGCACCATCATCTCGCCGGAAGGCAGCTCGTAGCCCTTGGCGAGGTCGGCGTAGGCGACCTCCTCGCCGCACGACGTGCACACCCGGCGGTAACGGACCCGGGCACCGTCATCGGCGTGCACCTGGTGGAAGGACACGTCCTTGTCCTCCATTGCCGAATACAGCCGCACCGGGATGCTGACTAGCCCAAACGACAGCGCGCCCTTCCAGATAGCTCTCACCTCACCACCCTGCGACACTTCCGGCCGCAAGTCCATCCCTGAACTGGTTCGGCCGGAGTAGCGTGGCGCCATCGGGGATTCACCCAGAGGAGTTGCATGTCTGTCATCATCGTGGCGCTGCTCGCGATCGTGGCGTTCGGGGCGCTGTACCTGGTCTCCGGCCTCCGTGTGGTCAACCAGTTCGAGCGTGGTGTGGTGTTCCGGTTCGGCCGGGTGGGCAGTGCTCCTCGGGGACCGGGACTCACCTGGGTCCCGCCGGGCGCATCACAGCTCCGCAAGGTCAACATGCAGATCGTCACCATGCCGGTACCGGGGCAGGACGGGATCACCCGCGACAACGTGACCGTGCGGGTCGACGCAGTGGTGTACTTCAAGGTCATCGACCCGGTCAAGGTCGTGGTGGACGTGCAGGACTACCAGCAGGCCATCTCGCAGGTCGCGCAGACATCCCTGCGCTCCATCATCGGCAAGAGCGACCTCGACGACCTGCTCTCCAACCGTGAGCGGCTCAACGAGGGGCTGGAGATCCTGATCGACAGCCCGGCGCTGGACTGGGGCGTGCACATCGACCGGGTGGAGATCAAGGACGTCGCGTTGCCGGAGTCGATGAAGCGGTCGATGTCCCGCCAGGCGGAGGCCGAGCGTGAACGGCGGGCCCGGGTGATCAGCGCCGACGGTGAGCTGCAGGCATCGGAGAAACTGTCCCAGGCGGCGGCGGTGATGGCCGACACCCCGGCGGCCATGCAACTCCGACTGCTGGAAACCGTAGTCCAAGTCGCCGCCGAGAAGAACTCCATGCTCGTGCTCCCCTTCCCCGTCGAGCTCCTCCGCTTCCTCGACGCCAACACTCCCCCCAAGCCCGCCAACCCCCCCCACCCGCATTCAGCGGGCTCAGCGGGGCTATCGGCACCCGAATAACCCCGCTGAGCCCGCTGAATGCGGTCAGCTGACGGTGATCGCGACGACGCCGGTGAGGGTGCCCAGGTATGCATGGGTGCGGGAGAGGGTTGGGGAGGCGAAGTGGGGGAGCTCGCCTACCTGGATCTGCTGGCGGGGGGCGCCCGTCGAGGGGTCCAGCGCGTAGAGCACCCCGCGGGCGGTGTCGGTCACCCAGACCGACTGGCCACCGACGACCGGGGATCCGTCGGCTGGCACCGCGGCCTTCCAGTGCACCCGAAAGCCGCCGGCGGGGTCGATGTCCACCGCCCGGGTGCCGTCCTTGCACGGGAGGTAGACCGTTGAGCCGTCCACCGCGCTGCCGCCGTATGCCTTGCACGCCGGCGCAGTGGCGAGCTGCCCGCCGATACCGCCGAGCCGGGCGGCGTCGAGTAGGTAGCCGTCCCCGCGCTTGCCGACGGCGAGCACCCGGCCGCCGACCACGGCCGGGCTCATCGAGCCAAGATCCAGGTCGTCGGCATTGTCAGCCGCCCAGGTAGGCGGGCTGTAGCTGTCCGCCGGGGTCAGCTCCGGGGTCAGCGCCAGCACCGAGTCGCTGGTGTCGTACTCACGAGTCGACTCGCCGTTGCCCACCGCGTACAGCAACCGTCCGTTGTGGACGACGCCACCACCGGTCGCCCAGATCCCGGCCTCGCGGGTGGTCGGCACCGCATAGCTGCGTAGCGGGCCGGTGCCGACGGTCGGCGCAGCCACCACTGAGCCGATGTAGTTGCCGCAGTCCCCGTATAGACCGCCGTAGGCGACGTACACCCAACCGTCGAGTACCGTCAGCGCGGCGCGCTGCTGATGCGCGATCTCCTCGCCCAACGGCGGCGGGAGCGCGCGGCGCAACACCACGGCGCCGCTGGCCAGGTCCACTCCGGCCAGCGTGTGCCGGCCCCCTTCGGTCTCGGCGATGACAAAAACCAACCCGGTGGCCTGGTCGTAGACGGCGCTGCCGGTGATCCCGAGGGGGTCGATGTTGCCGCAGGGCAGCGCCGAGCCGGGTACCGGCTGGCCCAGCGACACCGACCACAGCACGTGGCCGTCGGTGACGGCCAGCGCGTAGACCGAGTTCTGCTCCGTCGCCGCGATCACCTGGTCGCCGATCACCAGCGGCTGGCCGTATACCGCGCCGTCCAGTGGGGTCTGCCACGCGCGACGCAGCGTGCCCAGCGGGGCGAACTGCCCAGCGACGCCGGTGCGGGCGTTGTCGTGGTGGTAGGTCGGCCAGTCCGCAGGTCCGACGGTGGCGGGCGGCGCCGTCTCCGGCCGGGCGCTGCTCATCGGCGGCGGCGCCGGAGCCAGGGTGGGCGCACCCGCGCACCCGGCCGCGGTGGCGAGGACGACGGCAGCGGTGACGGCTCTCATGGCGGCAGTGTGTCTGACGTCCCCACCGGGCGATCAATCACCCGCTGAGCCCCTTGCCCGGCGGCGAGGGCACGCGCAACGCTGGCGGGGCTTTCCGACAAACGGGAGCTTCACGACTGACGGGGAGGCATACATGGCCGGGTTTGTGCAGATCGTCGAGTTCAAGACATCCCGGATCGACGAGGTCAAAGCTCTTGCCGAGGAGGGACGAGACCAGAGGGAGGCCGACACCACGGTGCGGCGGTTCACCGCCACCGCCGACCGGGACCGCCCGGGCTACTACCTCACCGTCATCGAATTCGACTCCTACGAGGCTGCGATGGAGAACTCCAACCGGCCGGAGACCAGCGAGTTCGCCGCCCAGATGGCCAAGCTGTGCGACGGCCCGCCGAAGTTCTACAACCTGGATGTCTGGCAGAGCCGGTAGATCCCCGTGAGTGGCGATGCGACCTGTAGCCCGCATCGCCACTCACCGTGCTGGGTCGATCTTGCGGTCCCCGATGTCGCTGCCGCGAAGGCGTTCTACGGCGCGACGACACGCCGTTCGGCCGGATGGTCTACCTGAGGGATGTGAACGGAGCCGTATTCTCCGTGGTAGGGCTGGTGCCATCGGCCTGACACCGCACGTCCGACCGGAGGCCGGCATGGCTTGGCGCGGCAACCGTCGAGCCCCGTGACGCCTGACGGAGCCCGACGCCCGCCAGCCCCGCCTGGACGGTCCGAGCTAGTGTGACAGTGGGCGAAGGCGCTGCACAAGACGGCCTACGTGCCAGCATCGCGCGTCGAGATCGAGCGTCTGCTGGGTGCCCTACTCGAGACCGTGCTCAACACTCTCGCCGTTGGGACGTTCTCTCCGGACCCCGCCAGGGAGGTCGGCAAGCGGCTGGTAGCGGCGCGCTTCACCGGGGAGCAGAGCCTGAGCCGGACAGTGGAGCTGCTCGGCCAGGCGTTACCGGCTGCACCCGAGCTACAGGGTGTCGATGATCTGGCACGCAAGGTGGTATCCGTGCTAGGTGCGGTGGCAGCGGGCTACGCCGCTGCGCTTCGCGCCCTGACGCTGGAACAGCAGGAGCGGGTCAAGCACGCGCTGCTGAAAGCCGTGCAGGACGCCGAACACAGGCTGAGGTTCAGCGAGGCGAAGTTCCGGCAGCTGTTCACCTCCTCGGCGGTCGGGATCACGATCAGCGACCTCGATGGCACGCTGCAGGAAGCTAACGAGGCACTATGCGAGATCGTCGGTGAGCCGCCGGCCGCGCTCGCCGGACGCTCGCTGTATGAGCTGTTCCATCCCGATGATGTCGCGCCCCTCAGGATGGCGTATCGAGAGCTTGTCGATGGCAGGAACACTCGGACCCGGCTGACGCAGCCGCTTCGGCTGATCGACAAGGACGGGGAGCCAGCGTGGACTTATCTTGCAATCTCCCTACTCAACGACGCCGATGGCGAGCCGACCCCCCACGTGACGGTGGTGGAGGACGTCACCACGCTGCACCTGCTCGGAGAGCGCCTTGGCCACCAGTCTTTACACGATGCTCTCACCGGCCTGCCCAATCAGCAGTTCTTCATCTCCACCCTCGAAGGCGTGCTGGGACGTGCTGAACGGAGCTCACGGATAACCCTGTGCAAGATCGATCTGGATGGTCTCGCGGTCATCAACGACGGTTCGGCCGGCAGGTCGGGGACCAGTTTCTGCAGTCGGCCGCCCGACGCCTGCAGTCGGCTGTCGACGGCGAAAGGGCGACGGTCGCGCGGTTCGGCTCGGACGAGTTCGCGATTCTCATCGAGAATTCGCCCACAACGCCGAGCGTCGTCGGCCTGGCGGCAATGATCAACACCCACTCGCCGAACCGCAGTACCTCCAGGGCCACGGCTCGCCGTGTCCGCCTGCCTCGGCTTCCTGGAGCACCAGGGCGGCGGCGAGCCGGCCGAGCTACTTCGAGCTGTCGAAGCCGCCCTGCATGAGGCAAAGCGCGGCGGCAAGCGCCGATGGGCGCCGCTCGACACGCGCTGCGATGCCGTCGATCGCGTCCGTTGCCGGTTGGCCGCTGCCATGCCAGGCGCCTTGGAGACCGGCGAGATCATCCTGGACTACCAGCCACTGGCTCAGTTGACGGACGGCAAGATCGTCGCTGTCGAGGCACTGTTGCACTGGGACCACCCGGGCAGCGGGCCATTGCTGCACCATGAGTGCCTGGAGCTGGCGGCGCGGACCGGTCTGGAAGTCCCGCTCGGGCAGTACCTGCTGCGCAGCGCCTGCGAACAGCTCGCCTCGTGGCGGCAGCGCTTCGGCGAGGCGGTGCCGCTGCTGCATATCGAC